>JBILEA010000282.1:0-3649 GCA_044352355.1 Pontiellaceae bacterium
AGTCCAGTCGAGCGGAGTAACGGGATTGTACGGGCGCAGCATATCTTCAAGGGCTTTATTCATGGCAGAATCCTTCCATATTTTTCCACGGTGCGCCGAAGGAACCGTACGGCAGGCCGCTGATAGTTTTCAGCGCAGGCATCAAGAACAGTCAGGTCGAGCTCAATTGCTTCATCCAGCCGCATCAGTTCCGCCCAGCGCTTCACATCCGACATAGACCGGATTCGCGGCTCCAGCGCGATCCGGTCACAAACCGCTTTGGTCGGTGAAGCGATCAGAAACGGAAGGCCGGATTCCGTGACCCGTTCGATTCCGACGGGATAAACGTTTTCCGGAACCCTGCGGTAATGAAACCGTCCGAAGATATTCTGGAATTCAGCGGGCCGCTTCAGCGTTGCAGAAGTGATCTCATAAACCGCTTCGGGAATGAGGCCGTAATACGAGAGTGCGGTTTCATAGCTGATGTACGACGGACCGTATATGCCCGCAGCCAGACAAAGCGGGTTGAGATCGCGCCGGGTGGCGTAAAGTCCTCTGCGCAACTGAAACAGATCGCCGAAACGAATCATCCGGGCAATTTTTCCGCGCTTATCGCTCGTATTTCCCAACAAGTCCTTCACCTGAAGAGCATCGACAACGGGATTTAAATCGGCCTTTTTTATGTTCATTTAAAACAAAATAGTTGCATTTAATACAACTTACAAGCACATATATTCATTTTAATTATCTATTTGACCCAGATTCGGTACTTGTTCATGTCTGCTTACCCTTGTTACGGCGATGGTTCCTGTGAAGAATGTCCTGCAGGGTCAGATTGATAAGCTGCTCAAAGGTCGCGTTTTTCGGAGCAACAAAGCGCGGCTCCGTTAGAAAGTCCCGCACGGAATCATAGTGGCGGCTGAATATAGGCATCTTTGGCAGAACGCCTTCCGGCAGCACTTTGTTGGGAGGCGGCAAAAGATGAGAAGCGGCCGGTCCATAATCCCCGGAGGCCAGCCCGTAATAGACAAAAGAATTTGCCAACTGGGTCATCGGCACGTCCAGATTCTGCGCAGCATGATAGAGGCTGGGAATCTGGTTCTCGTAGATTCTGGGCGAGTACATTTATCTCCCCCGCCGCAGCCGCAATCCCTGCTGACTTACGATCCTTTCAAGGTTGCTGTCCTGCCGTCTGTTGTTGCGGCCATTCTTCCATCTGCCGCTACCTTTGGAGACAATCTGCTCTAATCGACCGGCTGCCGCGACACGAACGTTTCGATGCTTTCTTCTCAGCAGGATTTCCCGCCGTTCCGGGGAGGCACGGAATACACGGCAGGAAACATGGGCTATGCCTGGCGGGAGACCGGGGATGACGGGAGGATGTCTGGCTCTCAAATTGAACCAGATCGCTGTCCCGTCATAACTCGGGGCGGGTCTGCCGGCGACAGTGCCGCAGAGCTGGATTTTGTTCATTGTCCATCCTCCTCATGGTCACGGATATTCCGCTGGTAGAGCGAATCCTTGATACGGTCAATGATGTGGTCCAGTTTTAGCTGGATGTCGGTCAGATGGCCGGACAGGTCGCCTTCCGCTTTGTTGCGGGAAACCTTCGTTCCTTTCTTCCGTTTGCATTTTTGTTTTAATTCCATAGGAGTATCATTATCCGTACTTTTTAAAAGATTGCCCTGAATCAGTGGGAAGCTTAAATGGAGGGCACGTGATCTATACCCGATAGGGGCAATTATTATAGGAATTAGCCTTTCTATACCCGAAAGGGATTGTCGATTAATTTGCAGCCAAGGCGGTTCGGATTTCCTGCATCTGCTGAAGAAGGAGCAACTGCTCTTTTCGATAGACATCCTCTCGCTCACGGGCGGCTGCCAATTCCGCCTTCATCTGCGCCATTTCTCTGAGCCTGGATTTTGACCGCCTGACCTAGCAAACCGCTCTGTACGGCGCTCGCGCGCGCTCCTGTGGCGTTTAGCATCAACGCCTTCCGCTGCATGCCATGGGCTATGACCACCATCGGACAGTGTCGCAGAATACGCCCGTAATGCATCGTCTGCTCAGCGACTACTTCGACCAGCTGGAGAGCCTAGTGCTGAACGACTCGCAGTGTGGGATCATGCAGACATTGGAAAGAGTCCGGCAGACGATTGCCGAGCAGTACAAGGGGCCGTGAGGTCTGGAAAGGGATCTTTGCGGATCTTTTTTTAGCCCATGAGATTTTGGAATGTATTCCAATAAATCATTGGAAGCCGCATTTTAGAGCTCCAGTGGTCCAGTCAACGGTGGCAGGTCATTCTTTATTCTTAAGTTTTACGACCAAGCCGTTGAAATCAGCTAGGCCCGACACGCAGATCGCGGCGTCGATAACGGATACCTCAATCTGATCCTGCTTGTAGCAGTCGATCACCTTCCACAAACCGTTCAGCGGCACCAAAACGGATCCGGGCGAATTTTTAAAGGTGTGAACCACCGCGAAGGCCTCAGTACCGCCAGCAGCTGTGCGAACAACGGCCTGCCAACCCTCCGGCGAGGTGTAGCTAAGTTGTTTTGAGCCATACCGCCGTGACAAGCCGTTCCTGATCGCCCCTTTAACCTGATGATACATGGCGATGCCGTCTTTCACAGCAGTCATTTGGGTTTCGTCAAGGTCATGCACATCACCGGACAGACACATGCGCCCCATAAAAGTTGCAGCCATAGAATAATAAATACGCTCAATAGAATCCTCTTTGCGCAATACAGCCCAAATCTGATTTTTTCGCGCTGTAATCATGCTTTGCACATTGGCGGCAATAATCGGAATATCCAGCCCCTCGTGACTGTCTGAAAATCCGCCCATACTGCCGAGCTCCATCCAGGAAGGCTCCAGCCGATGCCCGCCGGACGCACAAATCTCGATCACCAATTCAGGAATCTCCGCGCGCATGCGCCGGTAAAACCGCTGCACCCCATCCAGATGTTGACGCAGACCCGCCCCAAGCGATTCCGCGCCGTCACACCCTAAACCGATGGTGTCATTGTAGTCGGTTTTAAGGTACGTGATGCCGTGATCCTTCAGCATCCGGATCACTTTTTCGCCGAGATATTCATGCACCCACGGATCGCGAAAATCGAGGAATCTCCGGTCTCCGGCCTGCAAGACAAACCCGTCGCGGTGCAACAGATGCTCTGTCATCTCATAAAGTTCTGATCCAGCGGTGCAGTTTTCGAGTTCAAACCAGAGTCCGGGAATAAATCCCTTTTGACGCAGACTCGCCATCAGCCCTTTGAACCCGTCCGGAAATTTAACGGTCGAAATATTCCAATCCCCGATACCGTTTTGTATTCCGGGCTGATCCTCGGACCATCCTCCATCCACCACCAGATAATCGACCCCAATTCCGGTCAGCCGGTCAGCCAGTATCGCAAGCAGCTTATCCGTCTGCTGCCCCCAAATGGTGCACCAGTCATTAAAAATCACCGGCAGATGCTGCTCGGACCGCGGCAGCATTTCATCATTCAGATGCTGATAGCGCAACATGCGTCCGGTCAAATCCTGAATGTCTCCTTTGCAGCAAGAGAGTATCGCTGGCGGCGTCCTGAACCGCTCACCGGGCTGAAGTGTTTTCATCCAGTGCCCCGATTCGCGGTCGGCCAGTCCGCCGCAAAGATTCAGCACATC
>JBILEA010000283.1:0-3648 GCA_044352355.1 Pontiellaceae bacterium
CAGGGAATTATTGATATCGAAAAACTGAATCGTGACTTTTCTCCCTCCATGATCATTTACGTGGCTCCGCCGTTCCGTCATACCCACTTCGCCGGCAAACAGGTTGTCGTGCATCACCGGAACAAAGTACATGAAATCTTCTCGTACAACCTGTATCCCGGCCCGAGCGCGAAAAAAGGCGTTTACGGAGCACTGATCGAACTCGGCGAACAGCAAGGCTGGGTGACGGCCCATTGTTCTGCAGTACAGGTCATCACACCCTATGACAATGTCGTAACCTTTATGCATGAAGGCGCCAGCGGCGGCGGGAAAAGCGAAATGCTGCAACAGCCCCATCGCATGTCGGACGGACGCCTGTTGATCGGTGAAAATACCGTGACCAAGGAAAAGCGGTATATGGAAATTCCGCGAACCTGCCAACTGCAACCTGTCTGTGATGATATGGGCCTGTGCCATCCGGATCTTCAGGAAAACAATGGAAAGCTTTTTTTGACTGATGCGGAAAATGCATGGTTTGTTCGGGTGGATCATATCAAAAAATACGGCACAGATCCGGATTTAGAAAAGCTGACGATCCACCCTTCCAAATCACTTTTATTTTTGAATATCGATACCGTGACTGGAGGGACCAGTCTGATATGGGAACATAAGGAAGATTCGCCCGGCAAGCCCTGCCCGAACCCGAGGGTCGTAGTTCCTAGAGATCTAGTACCGAATGTAATTTCCGGCAAGGTGCAAATTGATATTCGCTCTTTCGGCGTTCGTACGCCTCCATGCACCCGGGAAAATCCGTCGTACGGGATTCTCGGTCTGGTACAGATTTTACCGCCAGCTCTGGCTTGGCTGTGGCGTCTTGTATCGCCTCGCGGACACGCAAATCCCAGCATTGTGGATGTAGTCGGTATGAGCAGCGAAGGCGTCGGCAGCTACTGGCCGTTCTCGACGGGAAGTAAAGTGGCTCAGGCTAATTTATTATTGCAACAGTTCCGCAACGCAGCGCTGACACGTTACATCTTAACGCCGAATCAGCATATCGGTGCGTGGGAAACCGGGTTCATGCCGCAGTGGCTGGTTCGCGACTATCTGGCTCGTCGCGGCCACGCACGGTTCCACTCCGATCAAATTACACCTTCACGTTGCCCGTTGCTCGGATACTCCCTGCAATCCATGCGAATCGAGGGTACGCTGATTCCTCAATGGTTTCTTCAGGTGGAAACTCAACCGGAAGTCGGTATCGAAGCGTTTGACCAAGGAGCAAAACAACTGACAAAATTTTTCCACAGTCAAATCGCTCTATTCATGAAGCCGGACCTTGATCCGATGGGTCGGGCGATTATCGAATGCTGTCTCAACGGGGGTTCTGTGAATGACTACCGGCAGTTTATGGAAGAATCCGACATCTGATACCGATTCCGTAACGAACCGGGGCTTACATAAACGATCAAAGCGTTCGTTCGGTCAAATGCCGAACGAACACTTGAATAACCATCCGCATTCGCGGCATCGTTTCGTTCGCGGTGCGAATGACATCCTCGCCGCTCAATTTTTCATCCCCCAACCCTGCGGCCCAGTTGCAGATGCAGCTTAACCCCGCAACCCGCAGACCAAGCGCATTGGCAAAAATCGCTTCCGGGACGGTGGACATGCCGACGGCATCGGCACCCAGCGCACGGAACGCGCGGATCTCGGCCGGCGTTTCAAACGACGGACCGGGTGTCGCCAGATAAACACCGGATGCGTCCGCACCTGCAGCAATCAGCGCCTGCCGCAGATCGTGATCGTAAACCGCCGTCTGGTCGGGAAATCGCACACCGAATGCCGGATTATGCGGACCGGCCAGCGGACTGCCGCCGAGCAGATTGATGTGGTCTTCAACCGCCATCAGCGTGCCGGGCCGCAGATCTTCGCGAATCCCGCCGGACGCATTGGTCAGCAGAACCGTCTGTGCTCCGAACTGCTTCAAAATCCAAATCGGCAAAACAATGGGCAACCAGCCTTCCCCTTCGTAGACGTGGCGGCGGCCCTGAAAAATAAAGATTTCTATTCCGTCCAGTTCCGCATAAAGTAATTTCCCGGCATGACCCGGCGCTCCGGTTTTTCCAAGGTTTGGAATTTTTCCGTACGCAAGTTCCGCCTTGATTGAAAATCCGGCAACCGCTTCACCCCAGCCCGAGCCGAGGATAATGCCCAGCCGGGGATGTGCCTCCGGCCAGACTTTTTTGACCGCCGAAACCGCTTCATCCATTGCCAACTGATTGATCGCTTGCATGGCTTGATAGTAAAAGAGTCGCCATGCGGCATCAAGTCCGGCCGCCGGTTTTGTGCGTCATCGCTATTACCGCGTCTCTATGCCGCAGTAGAAAACCGCAAGCTCTCCGCAATACCGGAGAAGCTCGCCCTACAAGATACGACCCCAAACGTACCGTGTGCTTGTAGGACAACCTTCCCGGCAGGGAGGTTGTGTAGTCGATTAAAGCAATCCGGCGCCGCGATGTTTAGCGGCAATGGTATCGGCCAGCGCATCAAGTTCGGTAAAGGCTGCAGTTTTCGGATGACCTTTGGCAATGACCGCGCCGACCACTTCCACTTTCCAGGACGGCAGTAATTCCGCTGCCTTCTGAAGCGGCCCCGGGCTCCAGCCATACGAACCGATCACCGCCGCAAATTTCGCCTTAGGTTTCAACCGGTCGAGTAGAAACGCGGTGTTAACCGCAACCGGATGCAAAGCCGCCATAACGACGGAAGAACCAAGCACAATGGTCGCCGCATCGGTCAGCAGGCCGGCCAGTTCATTAAGCGGGGTAGTCACCAAATCCTTTAACTCCACATTCACGCCGCGCTCTTCAAGCGCCGTTTTGAGGTGTTCGGCCATAGCCTTCGTACTGCCGTGCGTAGAAACATACGCGATCAGGGCCAGATTGTCCGGTTCGCCGCGCATCCATTTTTCATAGAGATCAAGAATGATCTGCGGCTTATCGTAAACCGAACCGTGACTCGGGCAGATATACTCAACATCCAGCGCTTTGATACGGTCGAGATGCTTCGCCGTCATTTTGGAATAGAGCATCATAATCTGCACATAATACTCTTTGGCACCTTTATAGACGGCGGGATTGTCGCCCGCAAAAATAGTGGTGAAGGAGTGATGCGAGCCGAGAAAATCGCACGGAAACAACACCTTGTCTTCCGGAATGTAGGTGATCGCAGTTTCCGGCCAATGCACCCACGGACAAAACATAAAGCGGATCGTCTTATTGCCGAGCGAAACCTCCCCGCCGTCGGCTATCACCTGAATCCGATTGTCGGGAATCGGCATTAAGTCCTGAAGCATCTCTTTGTTTTTCTGCAGGCAGAGCAACTTCGCTTCGGGATATTTCTCCAACAAGGCGGGAATCGATCCGGAGTGATCCTGCTCGGCATGGTGAGAAACGATGTAGTCTATTTTTTCAACGCCCTTAAGATTCGCCAGCAGAACCTCCAGAAACTCCGGCTCCACGGTGTCAATCAATGCGGTCTTTTCGGACCCGAACACCAAGTAAGAATTATAAGTGGTTCCTTGCGGAAGCGGCAACAGACCGTCGAATACGGCGCGAGTCGGATCCTTTGCCCCAACCCAGAAAATATCCTTCTTAATCGCAATCCTGCTCA
>JBILEA010000284.1:0-3643 GCA_044352355.1 Pontiellaceae bacterium
GCCGTCGCCGTCCGCATCGCTGGACGATCCTGGACTTAGAGGATCAAGCGGATCAAAGCCGTAACGAACCTCCCAGCCGTCGTTCATGCCGTCGCCATCGGTGTCTTTAAGCCGCGGATTGGTTCCCCTGCTGACTTCATCACCATCGGTAAGACCGTCGCCATCGGTGTCGGCCACACGCGGATCGGTGTTATAGATGCGGACTTCCTGTGTTCCGTCAATCAGGCCGTCGCCATCCTGGTCGTCACTGGTCGGGTCCAATCCAGCGAGGTATTCACCCCAATTGGAGATTCCATCGTTATCATAATCATCGGTTCCGTTCTGCAGCAGGTTGCCGAACCAGGTCATTTCCCAGCTGTCAAGCATACCGTCTGAATCCGTATCCGGCAAAATGGACAAAACTTCGAGCCCGGTAGAGGTGGCCACATAGACTTTGTCGCCTCTAACAAATACACCATTAGCCGATCCTTCCGTTGCAATCTGAACGACCTGCACCGGATCGGACGGTGTACTGATGTCCAAAACAACCAGTCCGTTGCCTCCGTCGGCCACATAGACATAATTGCCGCTGACAAACACGCCTGATGCTGTGCCGTCCGTATCATACAACCCATTGCCAGGAATCAACTTGGTCATATTAACAAGATTGGCGGTGTTGGGGTTTAATAAAGACACCCCTTTTGCTCCGATCGCTGCAGCGAGTACCACGCCGTTTCCGTGAACACAGAGCACATTATCTCCCGTATATCCACCCAAAGCGGCGGCCGTGTGTGAAATTGATGCGGGATTACTTATGTTGTAGCGCCTCACATCCTCATTCATGGCGATGTAGGCCGAACCTCCGCTCACAAAAACATCCGCAAAATCTCTAATCACACTGGAGGTATTCCCCGCCTTACTTGGCGAAGCGGGATTGGAAACATTGATCACGACCAGCTCATTGCGTCCGTCGGCAAGGTATGCATAGCTACCCTGAATGGTCACCCCTCTGGCGGTTCCATTGGTCGTCTTGAGAAATCCGGAACGAGTCGGCGAAGCAGGATCGTAAACATTGAGCACCAGCAACCCGTTGGCCCCGTCCGTATTCCCGCCGGAGGCCACGTAGGCATAGCCGTTACTCACCGCGACATCATTGGCGGTTTTTGCTGTATAGGAACCAGCCAGCACGGGGCTTTCCGGGTTGGAGATATTCACGATGATCAGTCCGGCGGAACCGGCGGC
This sequence comes from Pontiellaceae bacterium, assembly GCA_044352355.1. GTDB lineage: Bacteria > Verrucomicrobiota > Kiritimatiellia > Kiritimatiellales > Tichowtungiaceae > Tichowtungia. Next base: position 1,222 of record JBILEA010000284.1, read on the forward strand.
GACATAGGCATAGTTCCCGGCAACAGCCACATTTTTTGAACCACTCGAAATTCCGAAAGCGCCCAAACTGGAAGAAGCCGCTAAGCCGCCCGTCGGTGAATTTGGATTAAAGCCGCAGGTGACTTCCCAGCCGTCTACCAGTGTGTCGGTGTCGGTGTCGGCAACGTTCGGATTACAACGGTTTTCGTATTCACCGCGATTATTCAAATGGTCATTGTCCGGATTCAGCGTGGCATCAAAGGCGTTATTCGGATTCAAGCCGTTGGCGAGTTCCCAGCTATCCGGCATCCCGTCACCGTCGGTATCCTGCAGTGCAATCAGCTTTTTGACATTCAGGCGTCCACTAGAAACCGTCTTGGTTGCCAGAGCTGGAACCAGATCAACCGTATTTAGAAGTGCTTCTTTGATTTGCAGCGGTGTGAGCGCCGGCTTAGCGCTCAACAGTAAAGCCGCCGCACCCGCAACATGCGGGGTTGCCATGGAGGTTCCGTCCAGTGTGCTGTAACTGTCCGGAACGGTGCTGTAAATACCAACCCCTGGAGCCGCCAGATCCACCGACGTTTGTCCATAGTTTGAAAAAGAGGCCAAGGCATCGTTTTGATCGGTCGCCGCTACCGCAACGATATTCGGAAGGTCGTACCCTGCCGGATAAACTGAATTCACATCATTATTAGCCCCGGCGTTGCCCGCCGCCGCCACAAACAAAACGCCCTTGCTGTTGGCATAAGATACCGCCGCACGTTCCGTCTCACTGAAGGATTGGCCGCCGTATGACGCGTTAATGATCCTAGCACCTTTGTCGGCGGCATACTGAATCGCCTCAGCAATATCTGAATTCAGTCCATCTTTTTGCGCGCTCAGCGCCTTCAGTGCCATCAACCGAACGGTCCAGCAGACACCCGCCACTCCCTGCCCGTTATTGCCCACCGCACCGATGGTTCCGGCACAATGAGTTCCATGTCCCTGATCATCGTTCGGACTGTTGTCATCATTTACAAAATCCCAGCCATTTACGTCATCAATTTTACCGTTTCCGTCGTCATCCGCGCCGGTCGTGCCATTGGCTTCGGCGGCGTTTTTCCAAAGGTTGGAAACCAGATCAGGATGGGTCAGGTCAATTCCGGTATCAATCACGGCCACGATCACGTTGGTGCTGCCGGTAACGGCATCCCACGCACCGGTGGCATTGATTTTCACCATGCCCCATAGATCGCTCCAGCGCGTATCGTTCGGTACTGCGGTTATCTGCGAAAAATAATCCGGCTCAACATAAGCCAGCAGTTCCATTTCGCCTGCAAAAACAGAAAGCGCTTCCGGAACGGCATCCAACGTCGGTGCTTTTAGGCTGACAATATAGTGGCCCGGCAAAGCCAGCTCGCGCAGGATAGAGACCCCGTAGCTTTCAAGCATCACCTGCAAATCTGCTGTGCTCTTGCCATCCTGTAATTTTACCAGCACATGATCGGCCACCATTTCTGTACGGGAAGCAATCGTGTAGGTGTCCACGCCGTCGTTCTTCACGAGTGTCTCTTCGACGCGGCGGAAGGGATATTTTCCACCTGCGTTAACCAATAACTCGCGCGTTTTTCGATCGTGGGAAACTGTTTTAATCCGCTGGGCACTAACCTGAGCTTCAGTAAAAAGCTGCCACCGGTCGCCAGGAGCCGCAACCACCTGAACAGCAGGCTCGGACTGGCTGGCTGACTTCGAAACTACCGAACGGGGTGCATCAACCGGCAGCAGTTCCGCTGAAGGATCCGAGGCATCCAGCATGCTGGATTTTGCAACCATCGGCGCTTCAGGTTTTACTTTAACGGACGATCGGGTTTGCTGTAAAATTTTATAACCGGACAGGCTGGCCGCCAGCACGAAACCAGCTACGACAAACCATAACAGTAATTTTTTCATAATTCACTCACCTTAGAATTGCCGTAAAATAAAATTACAGCTCATCACAAAATCTTTAGAGACCTCGTGCCGACGGACCTGTTTTATTTTTTATCGAGCCGTTTTTGTTCGGTTTCGCGCAACTTTTTAACGGCCGCTTCAGCCCGTTCGGCCTCATGCTGTTCGAGCACCTTCTGTTCTTCCGCTTTAATCTGGCGGTCTGCCCGCGCCGTTGTGTCATAACGCATCGCCAGCTTGGAGTCCTGGGGCAAGCCGGTTTCCATATTTATATTCGCCGGATTGGCCAGCCCGACCGTCACAAAGATAACGGTTTCCCTCTGCTCCGTCTTTGTACTGGAATAACTGAAAAGCCGTCCGATCAGAGGAATACTCCCCAGAAGAGGAATTTTGCGCTCCGTATCGTTTGAATCCAACTCCGTAAGTCCGCCGATAGCCGCCGTCTGTCCACTTTCCAGCGAAAAAACGGTTTTAATCGTTTTTTCATCCGTTATCGGGAAGCTGTTAAGAGCACCGC
>JBILEA010000055.1:0-12508 GCA_044352355.1 Pontiellaceae bacterium
TGCTCCGGCAAGGTCAGGCTCAGCTGGTGCAATAAAAGCTGAAGATCTTTCTCGGGCTGGGTATATCGCGACAGGATCAGATTGCGCCCGTCGGTGGTGGGCAGGTGCACGTCGATGTATTGCTTCCACAGCTCATCCGGATTCCCGGCCGTCAGGTTGGTGCGCAGCAAATAGTCCCCTTCGCCTCGGCGAGCCTTGCGCAGTTTTTTCAGATTCAGACGAAAGCGGAAGGTCACCGGGTTGACCGTTTAACGTGGTTTGAAAAGTTCGATACCTGAAAGATGTGCTTGGAGCGCCTGCCGCAGATTACCGACAGCAGATCCACCTGCTCACACCGCGCGTCTGGGCTGAAAATCAACGCCGGGCTATGAAACTCGCATCATAAACGTCGTAGCGGCTATCCTACGACATCTATGATCCGGATGAAAGTGGTTACGGGACAAATCACGATGTCCGAGAACAAACAATCCGAACATCAGTGATTTTGAGTCACCAACGAGTTCAAATATTCTTCCAGATTAGTGTACCCGTCGCCGTCTCTATCGGCGTTGCTGCTCAAGCTCGTATTGCTCGGAGGACTGGTGCGAGCATATTCCCAGCTGTTAGGCATTCCGTCCCGGTCGGTGTCGTTCATCGAATCCGTAGGGGAACTGCCGGTGTAGTCGGAAATAAGAGTGTCTCCAGGCGGTTCATTTTTAATAGCCCCAGTACCATACTTAAACTCGTTAACGATCCGTGTGTCTGTAGCATCACGAACAATCGCCCCATTATTTTTATTATCGCCGCTGTATGCGGGCACAATAGCGTAGGCATGTAAGGCGTACGTGTCATCAAGGAGATCATATGGTCTCGAAAGCGCGTCACCCGCATTCGAGGCCCGGCTCGATTCATCCATCTGGCCCATTCCGTTCCAGTTATTGCCGGTAGCGGTTGATCCATCCTGCGTATTGTCGCAAATATTGGTGATCAATATGCGCGTCAGGCTTCCCGAATTCTGCTCTGCCATCACATTATGTTGGATGAATATAGATTCATTTTTTACAAACGTCCGGCCATTATGAAATAGTTTGAACGATACTGCTGTATTGGTTCCGCATTTGTACCAGTTATTGACAAAATTTGCCCCGGCAAATGCTCCGTACCCAGATCCATTCCAGTTGTAAACCACGTTATCACGCCAGTCCACACGGCAAACACCATAGAACATTGGCAATCTGTTGTTGATGTGCGCAATCAGGTTGTGACTCCAGGTGCTCCGCTCGCCACCCAGGATCGATAGATAGCCATGCCCCGCAAAATTAAGTGGTTCGCTTAGAATACACCATTGCACTGTGCATAGATCGGCAAGACCCGTGATTGATAAAATCTCATCCAATGACCAGCTCATTGAGCAATGATCGATGATGCAGTTATACGAACTATGGATGGATAAGGCGTCACCGTCCGGAGCACTTTCTTCAAGTCCGGGACGGAATCTTAAATATCGCACGACCACATCGTGTGTCCTATTCAACATAACGTTATTCCCTGTAATGCAAATTCCATCACCCGGCGCAGTCTGTCCGGCTATGGTTAGAAACGGATGTTTAATCTGAAGAGCCTTTTCCAGTATTATAATTCCTCCGACATCAAATACGATGGTTCGGGCGCCATTCGTTTCCACTGCCGCGCGCAGACTTCCCGCAACAGGCTTCCCGCTGCTATCCAAATCTTCTAGTGTTGTCACATGATAAACAGTTCCGCCGCGGCCTCCTTTGCTGTGTGCACCGAACCCTTCCGCAGTCGGGAAAGCCTTCACGCCCGCAAACGTCACAGCCGGAGGTGCGGGGAAATCCCAGAGAGTCGGATCCGTCACGAAGCTTTTCTGACTGCCGCCCGCTGTGTATTCTGTCCAGAGACCATTATCCTTTCGTTGCGGGGCTTCCAAAACCAGATCATTCCCGTCTGCTCCGCCCGTGTAGTTCAACGTCCACCGGTATTCCTTCCCGCCGGAAGAGGTGGCATAAATGTACAAATCACCCGCAGCAGGATCCAAATTGTAAAACTTTCCGCGGATGGGTCGCCCGCAATCGATTAGAGTAATATTCCCGGACGGAGGTTCACTGCCGGCGGCGATAGAGACCACTAGATTGCGGATATTTTTACTCTCCATTTCTGCTGGGCGGTTTAAATCCAGCCGCAGACCTCCACCCGCCGTCGAATTATGAATGGTGATCGGTGTAACGCCCTGACTGTCGATAATAAATTTGATGGCGGACACCGTGTCTCCGTCCGCATCGGTCAAAGTTTCCGCTGTGCCCATCTGAAGATAGTTCTGAACCTCTATGCTGTCGGCTGTAGACCCGTTGATCTCCAGCGTTCCTTTTGCCTTCACACCGATTGCGATGAACATATCCTGAAATGCCACTCTCCCGCCAAACACTCGGACAATACCCTGACTTAAACCCGTTAATAGAGGAGTATCTCGCTGCGATCTGATAGGACCAATATATAAACCAGAACCTCTTACCTTAGATGCGGGATAAACATACAAACGGGCTACCGCCGCACTGGAGTTCGATGAAGTATGCGAATAAGCGTATTCGCCCAAGCTTAACGTGGTTAGAGCAAGAAGATCCGCTGAAGATCCGGAGACGACAAGCGTGGCGCTATCTCCAAGGTAAAAACCGGCCTGAACTGAAGATACCACATGCTGAGCATCCACCCGAATTGTGGTAGAGGTGCCGGTGATCGCGCAATCCTGCTGCCTCGCAGGCAACCCATTGTTGATATTGGTCTGCGTTCCTCTCCATAATGCTGAATTATCCCAGTATCCGTCTGCCGCAGTATATGTGGCAGTTCCCGGTAAAAAATCGGGAAGAACGACTTCGCCGTTTATTGAGAATCCCTTTAATAAGAAAAGAAAGCACAAGCCCCACATCTTTATTCCTCCGTGATACATATTTCATCCCTCCGACTCAGAACTATTATGTAACGTATGTTCGCTTCGCATCAGAGTATTGTGAGTACAACGCCTCTATACGTCAATTAATATTATTATAATAAAAGTATTTTTTTACGCATATGCTATTGTTAATGCGAAAACCCGGCGTATATCCGCAGCGGCCTTTACGCAAAAAAACCGCCGCCAATCACAGCGGAGGTTGTCATCTAGGGGTGGGATATGGTTTTTGATTATCGGAAAATCGGTATTAGATGGCGATTCAACAGGTTATGAGTGACGTTGCGCCCGACAATGTCGCTGTGTTTTTCCAAAGCTCGGAAAAATTCATTGCCCAGTTCATACGCCACCTTATAAGCCACATGAATCAGCTGCCGGAAGCTCACGTTATACTCGGAGCAGGACTCTTCGTGCCGCAGTGCATTCACAAACTGTTCACTGCTCCAGCTGTTGACGGTTTTAATTGATGGCAGTTTCGCGGGATCAATATCGATCACCGTCGCATAAGGCGCGGCCAGTTCGGCATAACGGCTCAACGCCCCTGCATAAACTTTTTTAGCAACAACCAGTCCGTCGCCGCCCGCTTCGGCCAGACCGATGACTTCCTCGAGCCAGGTCGTTCCAGCCGTTTTGACATGAAGCCCGGCACCATACTTTTTGATAATCCGGTTCATGGCCGGATAGATGGCAAACTTGTCGCTTCCGGAGTGCACACTCAAGCGCAAACTTTTCTTCAGCCCGAATTGCTCGGCGGCAAACTGCAACACGGCCACATCCTGCTCGAACTCCTTTTCAAACTGCGTCACATCGCCGACATAATCCACGCCTTTGTTGAAACGTCCGCTGAATTTCGGAGCAATGGTATCCACCGGGATTCCTTCCTGCGCAATCATGGCCAGAATGAAAAGCATCTCCACCGGGGTTTGCGGAGCGTTGGTTTCATCCATCGAAACCTCCACCGCAAAGCCGCCGGTTTTGCGTTCGGCAATATGCCGGTAGATCCGCCCGGCCTCCTGAACAGCATGTAAATAGTGCTCAGCAATTTTGCGGATATCCTTTTCGGATACAGAAAACCGCTCCGTCAGTCCCGGCAATCTGATTTCACCCTTATAACCGGCCATCGAGGCGACAAATGCATCCACCGATTCTTTGGCTGCGGCTTCACCGATGTTTTCCGCCACATCCAGCGTAAAAAAGTCCGAGGCCGCAATAAAACCATCCACATTCGCCAGCGAAATATGATCGGCATCCACAAAATACTTCCCTCGCCAGCCAAGTGCGGCAACGGCTGCATCGGCTTCCGCACGCAGTAACGACGGTTCCGTGTGAACCGTTTTGTGTTCGCGGTTGGATTTATTCCAGACCGGGATTACGTCAACGCCATGCATGTTGGCCTCAATATATGCAATGAGTTGCGCTTGGCCCTGCCGCCCGAACCGATCCCCGCACCCTAGTGAATAAATCGCATTCTTTGACATATTATTCTCCGTTATAATTCCAGCATTTTCTTCTTTGTACACCCACAGCCCTCACGCAGGATTATTGATGTAAAAAACCTCTTTGCTGTTGTCCATCACGACCTCGTCTACCGCTTCCTCGAAGACCTGCACAGACTCACGCAGGGCTTCTTCCGGGATAGACAGCGGTGGCGCGACTTTCACACACCCTCCACCCATACCAACGGGAGCGAACATCAGCAGCCCTTGTGAAAGCATTTAAGGTTAATGCGTTGGGCGAGATCCCCGTCAGGCACCTTGGTTCCCACCTTCACAACCTGAATACCCGCCACCAACCCGCACCCCTTGAAACAGCCTAAAACATCCGGGTATTTCTTTTGAATACGCTCCAGTTCCGCATTGAGCCATGCGCCAATCTTCGCCGCACGCTCGACGAGTTTATCCTCTTTTATCACCTTCAAGTTTGCAATTGCAGCCGCCACAGCCAGCGGAGAAGCCGAGTGCGTGGAAGTCATGGAGCCAGGCGCATAAAGTCCCATGATATCCTTGCGCCCGATCACTGCAGAAAGCGGCAGGGACGAAGAGATGCCCTTGCCGCAGGCAATGAGATCCGGCTGAATGTCATAGTGCTCGAAGCAGAACATTTTTCCTGTCCGCCCAAAACCTGCCTGTACTTCATCCATAATCAGCACGATGTCATTTTCTCGACAGAAGGCCGCAAGTTTTTTCGCATATTCCTTCGGCAGAAAGTTGGGACCCCCTCCCTGATAGCTTTCTGATATCACACCGGCAATCTGCTGCGGCTGAACGCCTTTTTCTTTTAAGCTGCTCAGGAACAGTTCAAACGAAGTATCGGTGGTTCTGTACCCGTCCGGAAACGGCACCTGGACGAATTGCGGGCAGTTGCATGTCAGCCAGTTTTTGAGCGCCGAAATCCCGCCGGCCAGCTGCGCGCCCATAGTCCGTCCATGGAAAGCGTTCTGGAACGAAACAATGTATTTTCGCTCCGGTCCGTATTTTTCAAGCGCGTAGGTTTTTGCCAGTTTGATGCAATTTTCCGTGGCTTCACTGCCGGTGCTCAGCAGGAACACACGGTAGTCGTCAGGGCGGGGCGCAAGAGCCGCCGCCATACGATCCGGCGGCGAGGTGATCACCGTAGCCAGCACGTGAGTCGCTCCATCATCTCGCAACCGCCGGGCCGCCACATGAATCTGATCGGAATTGATTTTAGAATCATTAAAATCAACGCCGGCATAGCCATTGACCTGCAAGTCGGTATAGCCATTCATGTTCATCAACTCAATTTTGAGGCCGCGGCAGAATCCAGATACAGAGATGTTCCCGCATGCTGCTGAAGAATAGATGACGGAACCGCTGGAGAAACCGGCGATTCCACGGCCCGGCGAACCGCTTCTGCTTTGCGTTCATCAGGAATCGCGCAAATGATCTTCTTCGATTTCAAGATCTGTTGAACCGACATGGAAACGGCCTGTTTCGGCACATCATCCATAGTGGGGAACCATCCCTCGCCGAACTGCTGCGCACGGCATTTCTCATCCAGATCAACAACGATATACGGCTCAAGCGTTTCAAAATCCGCAGGCGGATCATTAAAAGCCAAGTGACCGTTTTCACCAATCCCGGCAAAACACAGATCAATGGTAACCTTACTAATCAACACCCCCATTCGTTTACATTCAGCGACCGGATCCGTCTCCGCATCGATATAATGAAATGCTTTTACCGGAAGCGGTAACTGGGACTGAAAGCGCTCCCACAGATAACGGCGGAAAGACGCCGGGTGAGTTATCGGCACGCCAACATATTCATCTAGATGAAAAATGGTCACTTTATTCCAAGCGATATTCGGCTCCTGAATCAGCGCAGCCAGCATATGGAATTGAGAGGCCCCAGTTGCCACAATAATGCTGGCTTCGCCGTGCGCCTGTATGGCGCTACGAATCAAAGACGCGCCAGCTTTGGCGGCCGCCGCACCCGATTCAGAGGCCGTTTCGTGTTTTATGATTTTCATTCTGATCTCCTTTATTCTTCACATTGAAACAATTTAATTCATCCGCTTTAGCTTGTTCAATGATGCCAGAAGGCCGTATTTCGTCAAGAGGCATATAGCGAACAAATATACTGATTTGCGCAACTGGCGACTTGGGCTAAATCTTTCACTTTATTCCACTAAAACGAAGCCCACTACACATTCATTGTCCAGAGGCTAACCCCTTTTCTTCATATCACCGGAAGACTGCCCTCTGGGCCGCCCGCGCCCTACGACAGCACCCATCCCGTTCATCACGGTCGCGGCGACAGAACCGACATTGCCGAATCCCTGAACAATGATCTTGGCGCCTTTGATGTTTTTGCCCATACGCTTGAGCGCTTCAGCGGTCGTAACGGCCACACCTCGGCCGGTCGCTTCGCGCCGGCCTGGAATGCCGCCAAGAATCACGGGCTTGCCGGTCACATAGGATCCTTGCGTGAGCTCCGGATCAGAATCTGTTTGTCATCCGCACTGAGACCGGAGGCATCCGCCACAATACCGCTCTTGCCTCCGCCGAACGGCACGCCGATCAGTGCACATTTCCAGGTCATTTCCATGGCCAGCGCAGTTACATCATCCAGCGTAACACCCGGTGCCATGCGGATTCCGCCCTTGCAGGGGCCTATGGCATCGCTGTGCTTCACGACAAATGCGGAAAATGTATGAATTTTCCCATCCGAAAGCTGCGGCGAAAGCCTCAGCTCGGACCGTTCCTTCGGCTGGCGCAGTTTCATCAGCATATCGTGATCGAACTCGCCTTCAAGCAACCCGGCAGCCCGGCATCACGAGCCTGAGGATTCAGCAGATCCTGAACGTCTCGCTGATCACATCGCGTACGGGCTGCTCACCACTGCTTGCGCCGCACATTCATCACCGGCCGGGCTACATAGCCGGCAACCTTTTCGGCCCCCCCGTAAAACATTGCGTTCTTGCGTTCTTATTTCTGTTTAGAAAACCGCTACTGTCCTAAAACTGATATGTTTCAAGCTCTTTTGGCAACGGCCGTATTTCTACAGCTCCGCCTCCCGATCGAATCGATTGCGCACCGGCATAACCAGCCGCTACGGCATAGCGCGATGCCTGCGGCGAAGTCACCGGCACAATGCCGTGACGAAGATAATCGATAAACCCTTTAACTATTTTCTTATCCGCTCCACCGTGAGTACCATTCGCGGGAGTTGTGCAAAACGTGGCATCCCCGTGCAACCGGAACCGATCTTTTCGCTGATCCCAGAGTTCCACGGAACATTTCCCTTTATAGTCGCCAAAATTTTCAATCCGCCCTTTCGTTCCGATAATAGTGTAATTCCGGAAAGAGTCCGGCGTGTAATGGCATTGCATGTAACAGGCCTGAATTCCATTTCCGAGCTGCATTAAAATCATACTGTGATCTTCAACATCCATGATTGGATTAAAGCCGCTTTGTGACTTGGGTGGCCAGTGTCTGGGATTAAAGGCTGTTTCAGGAGTGCTGTCGGCAACGCGCCTCGGCAATGTGTCATACACACTAAGGCGGCCCATTCCAGAGACTCGCACAGAATAACTTCCGGCCAACCAGTGGATGATATCGATATCATGAGCCCCTTTTTGCAGAAGCAGACTGGTCGCCTTGCTTTGCTCAGCGTGCCAATCCCGAAAGTAGGCATCACCGCCATATGAAATAAAATGGCGGCACCAAATCGCCTGAACATCACCAATAACCCCGCTATCGATCAGTGATTTCATTTTATTGGTAAACGCCATATATCGCATATTGTGACCCAGCATCAGTTTAGCTCCGTGCCGATACGCTGCTTCCAGAATGCGGTCGCACCCCTCAATGGTTATGGCCATGGGCTTCTCCAAATATACCGCAACACCTTTTGACAGGCAGTAACAGGCCTGCTCCTCATGGAGGAAGTCCGGCGAAGCTATGAATACACCGTCGAGCATTTCCTGATCGACCATTTCACGGTAATTGCTGTACACGGCCACGTTATGTGCATGCTGATCCAAATAGCGCCGCCGAAATCTTTCCTGCATTTCTTTGCTAGCATCTGCTCCGGCGACAATATTTACATCCTCGGCGGAGGTGTGGCTGAGGTCTGCCAAAACCCCTCGTCCGCAAGTTCCGATTATTCCCAAACGTAAAGGCTTCATTAACGATATCTCTAGTTACAAATGATAATGTAAATTTTTTTTCCAATGAGCGGCAGAAAACTCACGACAGCCATCCACATACGCCATCAGTTTCCCTGCGGAACTCCCGATTCAATTAAAGGGCATGGTTCATTTTGACTGCTGCTTTCAGCAGGATGATGCCCGACCGAGGGGTAAGCGTTACCGTACCGGAAACCTTGCTTCCAAAGCGATCAGTCCAATTCCCGGACGGTACGGCAAACGAAGCAGACTCTTTCGACGACGGGTTGACAGCAACAAAGCCGGTTTGGTAGTCGCGCACGTACACATTGCCTTCCTTGCGGGAGTCCCCCTCTGGACGTCCTACGGGCGGATTGAACTCCGGTGGATAAGAAAGAAGTTCGCCAGTATACTCATTACCAGTAATCGACAGGTAACTGCGTTCGCCGCGTATCAGTAGAAAATTAGCAAGAATCCACGTGAGCTCCGACTCAGGGATATCTTCGAATTTAGCGCCGGTTGTATTAGCACCGACATACACGCCGTCAGCGGCTTTTAAGCGCGAAACGTTATACCGAACTTCCCAAGGCTGATCGACAATCCCCTTGCGGGAATCATTACTGAACCCGCCCTCGTCAAGCCAGATATCAGCGAGCGCGATCAGCTCCCATGTGGCTTCGGGCTGCTGAGGATCAACCTTGGCATTGAGCGCCAACGCTGCACCACGGGCATTGATTTCGCGTTTCATCCAGCGAAGATAGTCCATCACAGCGGCAGCAAAAACGGGATCCCGGACTTCCCCGCTGTATTGCTGAACCCATTGTCCATTGCGGTAAACACCGCACCTCTTATGCAGGTTGTGTATCATCACATTATCAAAAGCAATGGCGGGATACCCGCGTTCAATGGCCGGAATCAGGAATGTATTGAGGATGTATTCCCTGACATCCTGACGCGTAATATCCAGGGGCATAAACTCACCCCAATCATATTTATAGCCACTGGCCGCAGTTGTCCGGTCGGCTTTATAAACCACCCACTCCGGTTTGTTTTCCTGATACCATTTGAGGTCATGGACAACAGGCGATCCCCCCGAGAACATTCGGGATTGGTTAAAATCGCGCATTGACGGGTAATACGCAGCACCATAGCCGCCATGCCTTACGACACCGACATCAACTCCCCAGATAAATCCTCGCTGTTCGGCCAGAGCTTTGAGTCCACTATCCGTTTTGATCTGTCGAGAAAACACCTGGCCGAAAAGAATCCGGTCCCAAGATCCCGTTGGCAGTGAAATTTTCACAGGCTGCATATTGCGGGCTTTTACTTCGGCAAGAAATCTGTCGCTGAACATTGCCGGCGATGGCTTGCCGCTTTTTGTCAATGCGTTATTATTTACTGGAATATCATTTTTAGCCGGACGGGCGCCCGCAGCGCCAAACGCTTTCTGCGCAGGAAGCGCAATCGCGGGCTTTAACGCAGGAACATTTTGGGCCAGCTGTTCGACAATGAATTCGGCCCAGATACGGGCCCCGGTTTCACTGTAGTGTGTGTTATCAACTGATGAATCGGCCATATGGAAATGCAACTTCTCTGATCCATTGAGCCCCAGTTCGGAATAAACATCGGAACTATAGGATTCCAAATCGATAACCACCACATTCATCTGCTTGGCCACCGCAATGGCAGCCTCTGCGTATGGCTGATTTTTACGGATCAGCACATCGCCGCGAAACTGACGGCGCTCCATGGAAGTAACCAGAACAGGAACTGCCCCGATTGCACGGGCCTGCTCAATATAGGTGCGGATATTATTGCGATACCAGTCTTTGGGATCGCTGCCAAATCCCTCTTTAGGCAGTTGAACAGGAACCTCGCCCGGCGAGGTCGCACGTTGCGGTCCTTTGCTGGGATCGTCGTTATGCGCGAACTGAATCAGCACGTAATTGGGCGGAGGGGATAGCTTCAGAACTTTATCCCAGAGTCCTTCATCGATAAAACTCTTCGAGCTTCGCCCGCTTCTGGCAAGATTGACAACCTCAGCCTGCGGATATTTGAAGTAATTCGTTATCAGTTGGCCCCAGCCCCGCAGATCCGTCGTTACGGGGTCATAGTTGCACACGGTCGAATCGCCAACCACGGCGATACGAATCACACCTGATTTTTCAACCACTGCCGGAGCGCCAGACGCACCTGCCAACAGCATATTGAAAACTCCCAAAATGACAGCAACCCGCAAAAATCTCACTCGCCGCGAATAAAACATAATTTTAAACCCTTTCTTTTACACCCCGCAAATCCCTGCTTGTCACTCGGATGTCTGCGGGAAACACATCCAAGACCTATCCGCCCGGCATCTCCGAAAGGTGCCATCTGCATTCGGTGTTCAGATAATGGCATAAATCCTGATTTCAACAATGGTTATATTGCGAAGGAATGTATTGTTTTGCGAATAACAGTCCGGGCACCACATTGGCGGCCACCTTACTCGCGGTTCTGCCAGAGATTGGAGCCCTGTATCGCAAGGAAGTTCCCACCATGGCGGGTGTGGCACCGTATAACCGTGATAGCAGTACGTTCCGGGGCCAACGACATATCTGCGGCGGGCGCAAACGGCTTCGGGCGACGACTTATATGGCCGCTGTCTGTGCCCGCCACAGCAACGCGCATCTGGCAGAGTTTTATAATCGTCTGGTCAACGAAAACCATCGCCCTAAGAAACTCGCGTTAACAGCTGTCATGAGAAAGATGCTTATCACAGCCAACGCTGCAGTCAAAGACCTGACTTTGGGTTTCGGCCTAACACAGTTGCTTTGGGAGGGTATCTTCCAACGTCTGGAAACAGAACGGCTGCCTATTTCGTTTCGCCCATGAGTTTGGCGATGGTCGGCTCCATGGCTTCGGCCCAGAGCTGGTAGCCTTTTTCCGTGGGATGCAGCAAGTCCGGCATAACATCGCGGGTCAGAACCCCCTGATCGTTCAGGAAGACTTTGTTGATATCCAGGAAAAAAACCATTTTATTGTCTGCTACCTGCGAAGCCAGCTGACTGGCCTTGTCATTCTTGGCCCATTGCGAGTTAGGGGTTGCGCCCTGCTCTTTATTTTTACGTTGCTCTGCGTTGCCGCGCGGAAAAATCGCCAGAATCAGGACCTTGGTTTCCGGCATCTTGGTGCGAAGCTTGCAAACGATCGCCTTGATGCCGTCCGCGATCTGTTCCTCGGTGTACTGTTCATTGGAGTTGTTGGTGCCGATCATGACCACAGCCAGTTTGGGGTGGATATTTTCGATTTCGCCATTTTCAAGCCTCCAGAGAACGTTTTCCGTGCGGTCGCCGCTGATACCTAGATTAACAGCATTTCGAGAGCCATAATATTTGGCCCAGACTTCCTTTCCGCGATATGCCCACCCATGAGTGATCGAATCGCCGACCATCAGCAGTTCAACATTCCCTTTTGCAATCCGTTCAACCATCGCCTGATGGCGCGCCATCCACCCTTCCTTCTCGGGTCGCGGAACGGGCGTGACGGCGGAATGTGCACTGATGACCACATCACAAGGATTTACTGTATCAACCCCCATACATCCGTTGAGAAACATCGCGGAGTAACTCAGCAGTAACAGCAATAACTTTTTGTTCATAGACTCCTTTCGTGTGGACGTTCACACCATGCAGTATGCGAACATCAAAAAGCGTTGGTTGCGATCATTTTATTCTTTTTCAGATAATGGCATAAATCCTGATTTCAACAATGGTTATATTGCGAATGAATGTTTTGTTTTGCGAATAAAAATCAGCAAGTGATGGCTGCAAGGTGCGAAAACGAATGCACACACGAAATGAATGCACACACGAAGTCCGTATAAATGGTAACAGACGGCGGCGGCTGAGATGAATAAACACCAACACGGGTGCATCTATCCGGCCTTTCCACGTCAGG
>JBILEA010000285.1:0-3627 GCA_044352355.1 Pontiellaceae bacterium
CCGTGTCTGGAATTTGTTGAATCGCTCTGGCGCGACAGCGGCGGCTTTGCCGGCCACGCCGCTGATGAAATTGAAGACGTCGAGTACACCTTCTACGCACTGCTCAGTATCGGCTGTTTGATCGCCAAGTAAAGGGGAGTTTTGCCAGCGAATGAATAAAATTTACGAATGGGGCGATATACGAAATTAACTTAATGAATATTTTTGCCGCTTCGCTGCCGTTCTGCCTCCGGCAGACCAGCCTCTTTCGCCTGCGGCTCAGGTATGCACGTTTTTTCCGCAACTCTTTACTTCTTAAAAACTAATTAGGGCTGTTTTTACAAAATCATTACCGACAAAATCATGAATAGATCATCTTTATCCGACTGTTTTCGTACCTTCAGTAAATCTGCCAAAACGGAAAAATGGTTTTGTCGGTAATGATTTTGTCAAAATTCTCTGGTTGTGGTTCATCGTGATTCACCATGAACGGTTCTGCCGCGCTAGGTATTCTGTGGTTAGAATACTATTCAGATTGATTGTGTATAAGATCCTCTTCCCATTATTTTGACCTTAATTATTTTGATTAAATCATGCAGTAACGGGTTTTGTCTTCGCGTTTTGCGAGGGGTTTTGATACGGTTTCAAATAGAATACTAAGTACGGCTCTTTTTCGGTAAAAAGTAGAACGACCGTCCCGGTCGTTTTCCCGCCTCGGCGGATCTGCCGGAGGCAGAAAGCAAGCGGGACGCTTGCTCTACGTTCGAGAAAATACCGAACTTCATCCGTAATTGGTATAATTCGGTTTCCCGTAAGATTATGAATGATACACAAAACAAAAGAGCCCCGCTCACGCGTCGTTTCCGGAATGTTCTGATCGCGACAGGATTCCTGCTGCTGTTTTTCCTGCTGCTGCCGGGTGCAATAAAGTGGACGGTTAATCGCGTCGTGTTGCCGCACAGGTTTTCCGCGCCGGATTGTCCGGTAAAATCAGGGCGTCTCACTGAGTTGCGTTATACCGGTCTGGTCGCCGGCAATCTGCTGGTCGATGCAGGCGGCGGACGCACCGTGCAGGTGTCTCGTGTCGAAGCATTTTATAATCCATGGACGCTGATGCATCGGCAGATTCCGCTGGTGCGCGGACAGATTGTTTCCGGCCCGGAGATTGCGTTTGAATCTGATATCACGGCCCGCGATATCCGTTTTTCAGGCGGCGGTTTAACTGCGGATGTATCGGCGCAGTTTTCCCGCATACGCTGCGGTGCGTTAAGTGCCGGGCCGTTTATCGCAACGGCGCGCCTCGCCGGAACCGCCGGTACACTGGCCGCAAAGATTCCGTTGCAGGACGGACTGCTTCACGCATCGGTCAATTCGCGTGCTACCGGTCTGTCGACGAATCCATTTTGGACTTGTGCAGTGCGGATTCCTTTAGCCGCCGCAGACGGCTCACCGGTTCAGCTGGGCGGGCTGATTCCCGGTGTAGACGATTTACTGGTTGCCGGGCTGGCTCAGGCGGAGATTTCCGGCAGTAAATCCGGCGCAGAGGCTGTACTTTCGTTGGCGGTCGGAAATCTTGAATTTCCGGCGCACAGTCTCAGTTTCAGCAACTTGTACACCGCCTGCACGATGCGGTTTCCGGGCGAACTGCGTTCGCAGCCGGGACAGAGTTTGACGGCGGACAGTCTGTCGATTGGCAAGTTGAAGATTGAACAGATCCGTATGCATTATCAGCTGGAGCCGGATTCAACCGCTTTTATTGAGGATCTTGAATTCAACTGGTGCGGAGGCCGGGTGAGTTTATATAGCGCACGTTTTGCTCCGGATTCCACGAATGTTTCCGCCCGGCTTTTTTGCGACCGCCTTTCGCTGGAGCAGGTGCTTGCCGCGTTTGGTTTGACCGGATTTTCGGCGGGCGGCGAGCTGAATGGACGGCTGCCCGTGCAGTGGACGAAGGCCGGGCTGGGTATTGATCGCGGATTCCTGTTTACCACGCCGGGGAAGGGCGGAACTTTTTCGTTCGGTGATGCGCAGGTTGCCGCCAGTCTTCTCCCTCCCGGATCGCTTGAGGCCGGTCAGATTGGACTGGTTACCGCAGCGCTTGCTTCATTCAACTACGACTGGATCACGATGACGCTCAACAGCGAAGGTGAAAATCTGCGCATAGCGATTGAAGCCTCGGGGCAGCCCGTTAATGTGCTGCCTTATGAATATGATTCACGCAGCGGCTCCTATGTGAAGGTGGAGTTGCGGCCGGGCCGGGGCATCCGCCAGCCGATGAATTTCAAACTGAATTTAACCGTTCCGCTGAACCAGTTGCTCTGTTATGCTTCGGGTATCAACAAGCAGTGGAGCCTGTTCAAAGGAAAGCTGTAGCAGGATAAGGAGAACTTCATGAGTAAACGAATGGTATGGGCCGGACTGGCGCTGTTGCTGGCCTCAACGGGATGCTACTCCAGACATCGCGTCGATATGACGCATGAAGTGAAACCCATTCACATCACACTCGACATCAATCTCAAGATTGACCGTGAACTGGATAATTTCTTCGGCGACATTGATCAGGCCGCCGCCAAAGCAGAGCCTCAGCAGAAAAAGTAAAATTTAAATCCAAGGAGGAGTCCTATGAAAAAAACAGCTACACAGTTTAAATTGTTTCCAATGATCGTACTGATGCTTTCTTGCGCAGCGCTGGCGTTTGCCGAAGGGGAGAAAGAGCGCATGATTCAGCGGGCTCCGCAAATTCGTGCCCTTAAAACCAGCGGTGCAGTCGGCGAAAAAGCCAACGGTCTGCTGGGTCTGGTCAAAGAAAGCGCAGCAGATAAAGCTCTGGTGGATGCCGAAAACGCCGACCGGAAAGCGGTTTATGCCGGGATCGCCCGTGGGTCAGGTGTCAGCGTTGACAACGTGGCGAACCGCCGCGCTCTGCAGATTGTTGAACAAGCCACTGCGGGCGACTGGCTACAGGGCACCGACGGCAAGTGGTATCAGAAGAAATAACGCGGCGTTATTTCAGTAGATCGACGGCCACTTTAATCACCACCTTTTTGACCGGCTGTGGCGTGCTTCCGGTCATCAGGCAGGGCATGTGGGCGTCCTCCGGAAAAAAGACCAGAAACTGTCCGGGATTCAGCGTAACGGTTGCGGGGGATTTTGCCGGAACCTGATAGAACTCCGCATCCTTTTCAGGATTGTAGGGCTGATTAACGGTCAGTGCCTGCTTCGAAAAAATCTCAATCGTTTCCGTGCCGCTTAGAAGCACCTGAATATCCACGTACTTCCGGTGAGTCTCCAGCTTGGCGACCTCGCGGAACTTGGTTTCATAGCAGTCTACGCCGGCATACAGGACCTCACCCTGAATCAGACGCTTACCGGTTTCAGAATCCGGCGTCAGCGTTTTCAGGAAGTCGAACGCGGTTTTCCAGGCCGGGCCGAACGGGTAAAGGGTGCAGTTTTCAAGGCTATCGAAGATCATGGTTGCTCCTGATTGTTTGAATGATTAAATCCATTAGTCTTTACTGCAAGATCGTGCTTCAGCAGTGGATTGATTCCAAGAAGAAACGGACCCTCGGCGAGAAGTGAATCGCCGCCCGATCGCATTATCTGGGCACCTCTAAATCATCATTTTATAGAAGGACGGACACCTTTTGC
>JBILEA010000286.1:0-3625 GCA_044352355.1 Pontiellaceae bacterium
TTTTGAGTGTGTCCGTTTTCGAAAAAATGCCGCTTTTACAGGCATTTCAGAGCACGGACTACTCAGAAGAAGGTGGCGACTTCTGTAACCAGTTGTCGCTGTGGAACTAATATTGGGACACTAATGAGTGAATATTTTCTTTTGGACAAAAAACTAAATGACCGAATCAATTTCTTATGCTATATGACAAATTATTATGAAGATAATAGTATTCGTTTTACTGCTTGCGACACATGCATTTGGGCAAAAGCCGACCGACAGTATCCAATCCAAAGACACCCGATTACTCACATATATTAAACAAAATGATCCCGAAGAGATGAGGGCCTTTCTAAAAGAGAAAGGTATCGGAGAAACTATCCGGGAGTCCCGTCAAAAATCGGCCGTTTTGATGACAGCAGAGCACGGGACAATAGAAATGATGGTCTTCCTAGCCAAAGACATGCGAATTGATACCGCTGTAAAAGACTGGGGTGGAAGAAACCCTGTTCATATTGCAGCCTTTGCAGGAAATAAAGACATGGTTCAATTCCTGATTGAAAAAGAAGGTCTGAGTGATGAAGAAAAAAACCTTCACGGGATGACTCCATTGCATTGGGCTACATGTAGCAACAACGGTCTGGAAGCCGCCCGCTATCTCCTCGAAGACCGAAAAGTAAGCGTCGATGCAAAAGACTCTGAAGGACGAACGCCTTTGGCGCTAGCGGCAAATAAAGGTTATCTTGAAACGGTTAAATATCTCATAGAACAAGCCAAGGCAGACTATAAGGACCCTCTTGTTCTCACACAGGCAAAGGGCTCCCTTAATCCCGATGTTCTAGACTTTATCAACCAAAAACTGGATGAACTCGGCAAGGACAGCCCTCTTACAAAAACAAAAACCGAGATGACGCACGACTTAGTCAACGCCATCAAATCCGGCGATCTAAACACAGTTGAAAACCTGGCCAAAGAAAAAAGAATTAGCCTCAACGAAATCCGAGATCCGGATGGTTACACTGTTCTGCAATCTGCAATTCAACACGGACAGCTCGCCATTGCCTGCTATTTGATTGAAAATCAACGTATTGACACAACGTTTCAATGGCTTGGGCTGAAGCCTAATGCACTTCAATGGGCAGCTCTCCGAGGACAAACTGAAATTGTGAAATACTTGATAGAAAAACGGCATTTTAATCCGCAAGAAAGAGATGCTCAAGGCGATGATGTTTTCTTCTACGCAACATTTTCTAAAATTCGAAATCTCGAGACAATCCGGTATCTGACAGAAAAATATCCAATTAATATTGAACATAGAGACAGAGTCGGCAAAACAGCTTTGTTAAGGGCCACTTCATCGTCGAGCCTGGAGGCGGTAAAATTTCTGATCGAAGAACTTCATGCTGACACATCTGTAAAAGATTTACGTGGACGAAATATTTATCAATGTGCCGCCTCAGCCCCGTATGGCCTCAAGGTACTACAATATCTTGTCACAACACTAAATCCTGATCCGAAAAAAGACATCGCCCCCTGTATTCAGACCGCCTCTGATCCGGCTATACGGGAGTACTTAGAATCCCTGATGCGTTCTACTCGCGAGCCACAGATCGGCTCATAAGGGGTTCGCCCAGTAATCTCGTAATTTTCAAAGGGGTTCGGGATTTTTTGCGTTCCTTACGCTCTTTCGCGGTAAAATTTTCCCAATGATTGCCACTCCCGATGGTCGTTGAATCCCGCAGGAGCGGGGTCTCTCTCTTCGTTCGGGTGAGAACGGCTTGACGAAGCCGCCGGTTTTGCAGAGCATCGGCGGCTGATTTTTAACCCAAGGAATTGATTTCACTTATGTCCGAGCAAAATCTGTTTGATGCCGTCCCGTTTGTTTCCAACGACCTGAAAATCGGCCCGCGCCAGGTGGCCGCCGTTGCCCAGCTCTTCGCCGAAGGCGGCACCGTGCCGTTCATCGCCCGCTACCGCAAGGAGGCACACGGCAATCTCGATGAAGTGCAGATTCTGAACATTCAGGAAAAGCTGACCTACTACAACACGCTGGAAGCGCGCCGCGTGACCATCCTCGGTTCAATCAACGAACAGGGCAAACTGACCGACGAGCTGCGCGAGCAGATCGAGCGGACCGTTTCCAAGACCGAACTCGAAGACCTTTATCTGCCCTACAAGCCGAAGCGCCGCACCCGCGCGACCATCGCCAAGGAAAAAGGGCTCGCCCCGCTGGCCGAACTGATCGCCAGCCAGTCACTGGAAAGCGATCCGCTGACGGCCGCCGCTGCGTTCATCAACGCGGAAAAGGAAGTCGCCACCGCTGAAGAGGCGCTGGCCGGAGCCCGCGATATCGTTGCCGAACAGGTCTCCGAACGGGCCGACGTCCGCACGTTAATCCGCGAAGCCTATTTTAAAACCGGTATCATCGCCTCCGAGCCGGTCAAGGCCGACGCCAAACCGGAAACTTCCAAATACAAAGACTACTTTGATTTCAGCCAGGCGATTTCCGACATTCCTTCGCACCGCTACCTCGCGATCCGCCGCGGCGAAACCGAAGGTGAGCTGCGCCGCCGCCTCGTGATCGATGCCGACAAGCAGATCGAGCAGATGAAAAAGCTCTGCAACCTGAACCCTGCCTCGCCGTTCGCCGCCGAACTCGAGAAAACCATTCAGGATGCCTACAAACGGATGCTGACGCTCAGCGTCGAAATCGATGTCTCAGTCGAAATGAAAATGAAGGCAGACCGAGCCGCCGTCGAAATTTTCGCCAAGAATCTGCGGAGTCTGCTGCTGGCTGCGCCGTACGGTGAAAAGCCGGTCATCGGCATCGACCCCGGCCTGCGCACCGGCTGCAAATGCGTCGCCATCGACGCCACCGGTAAATACCTCGACACCGTCACGATCTATCCCGATCAAGGCGCGGATAAAACCCAGCAGGCTCAAATCACGCTGGCGAAGTTCATCGAAAAACATCAGCCGCAAGCCATCGCGGTCGGCAACGGAACCGCCGGACGCGAAACAGAAGCGTTCGTGAAGAAACTGCTCGTTCTGATGAAAAAGAAAGATATCAGCGTGGTTTCGGTCAGCGAATCCGGCGCATCGGTTTATAGCGCGTCGGAAATCGCCCGTGAGGAGTTCCCGGATCTCGACCTGACGATCCGCGGCGCGATTTCGATTGCCCGCCGGTTGCAGGATCCGCTGGCCGAACTGGTGAAGACTGATCCGAAATCGATCGGTGTCGGGCAGTATCAGCACGATGTCTATCAGGAACTGCTGAAGGACAAACTCGACGAAGTGGTCGTCAGTTGCGTGAACCACGTCGGCGTGGAACTCAATACCGCCAGCGCGCCCTTGCTCTCGCGCGTCGCCGGGATCGGCGAAAGCCTCGCCAAAAAGATTGTCACCTACCGCAACGAACACGGAGCCTTCAAGAGCCGGCAGGAACTGCTGAAAGTGGCCGGACTCGGTCCGCGAGCCTTCGAACAGGCCGCCGGCTTCCTGCGTATTCACGGCGGAACGAATCCGCTCGATGCCTCGGCGGTTCATCCGGAGCGCTACAAGCTGGTCGAACAGATTGCCACCGATCTCGGTGAGCCGCTTCAGAAGCTGGTCGGCAACGTCGAAATCGTCAGCAAAATAAAAATTG
>JBILEA010000056.1:0-12443 GCA_044352355.1 Pontiellaceae bacterium
ATTCAGCACACTGCCGAGCGGAACCATGGCCCCGGACTGACTTTTCACATACAGCCGGTTGATGTCGTCCGCCTGATCGCGGAATTCCCAGTCGGCCTGAATGACCACTTTATTAACCTGTCCTTCAAAGTTTACGTCGTTAACATAGCGCGAGCCGAAGTAGTTCTGTAACGTGGCGAAAATATCGCTGACCTTCACCTGCATCAGCGCGGCTTTAACCCGATCCACTTCCAGAAACAGATGCGGGGTATCCGCCGCATAGCCGCTGAAGGCATACATGATGCCGGGCGTGGTGTTCAGTTTCATCAGGAAATTTTTCAGAACCGCATCCAGCTTCTGCGGATCGTTATCGTTAATCGCCTGAAGACGGATATCCATCCCGCCGCTCACGCCGAGCCCCATGATAGCCGGCGGAGTGAAAATATTGATCCGTGCGCCGGGAACAGCCGCCAGCCGAGACTGAAGTCTCTGCTGAAGCGCCTTGGCTTGAAGTTCGGGGGCTTTTCGCTTGTCCCAGCTGTCGAGTCCAAGCAGGAAGAAGGCGACGTTTTCACCGGAGCCGCCGATCATGCTGAATCCGGAGACCTGTACAACAAAGGCAATGCCGGGCTCATTACGAAGCGGCTGGAGGGCCTGTTCCATCAAGGCTTCGGTTCGTGTTCGTGTTGCGCCTTCCGGCAGCTGAATGGCGCCGAACATCACACCCTGATCTTCATCCGGCAAAAAGGCGGTCGGACTCAGTGAAGACAGCAGCCAGGAACCGCCCATCACACCGAGCAGGATAAACAGCGTGACGAAAAGCCGGCGGGCCAGCCGGGTGGACGTGGTTACATAGTGCCCGCGAAGACGGTTCAGGCCGGTATTGAACCAGCGCAGCGGTCCATGCTCTTTGGGTTTAATAACCCTCAGAATCGTGGCGCACAGCGCCGGACTGAGCGTCAGCGCGTTGACCGTGGAAAACAGTACCGCCGTGGAAATCGCCACCGCGAACTGCTGATAAATTTTACCGATAATTCCGCCGACGAATCCGATCGGCACAAAGATGGCGAGCAGCACCAGCGTGGTGGCAATGACCGCACCGGTAACCTGCTCCATGGTTTTGATGGTCGCGGCTTTGTGGTCGAGACCCTCGGTTTCCATCAGATAGAGAACGCGTTCAACTACAACAATGGCATCGTCCACCAGCAGACCAATGGCGAGGACCAAACCGAACAGCGTCAGCGTGTTAATGCTGTAGCCGAACGCCATGAGCACTGCAAAGGTGGCGCAAAGCGAAACCGGAATGGTCAGCGCCGGCACCATCGTGGCACGCCAGTCCTGAAGAAAGATGTAGCAGACACCGATGACGAGCAGAACGGTGATCAGCAGGGTGAGAACAATTTCATCGATACTGACACGCACGAAATTGGTGGCATCGTACGGCAGGATGTATTCCATGTCGGAGGGGAATCGCTTGCTCAGCGACTTGAGTTCGGCCCGCAAGGCATTCATGGCTTCCAGCGCGTTGGCATCCGAAGAACGGCTCACGCCGATCGCCACGGCCATCTCCCCGTTAAATTTGGCGCGATTCAGATAATTTTCGGCTCCCTTTTCGACACGGGCGATATCTTTAAGATAAACCACGGCGCCGTCCGGACCGGTGCGCACCACAATGTTTTCAAAGTCCGCCGGGTTATTCAAACGGCCTTCAGCCTTCAACGTGTACGTTACCTGACCGTTTCCCGGAACGCTGCCGACAGAGCCGACCGAAGCCTGGACGTTCTGTTGCTGGATGGCGGCGGCCACTT
The DNA here is from genome assembly GCA_044352355.1 of Pontiellaceae bacterium. Lineage (GTDB taxonomy): Bacteria > Verrucomicrobiota > Kiritimatiellia > Kiritimatiellales > Tichowtungiaceae > Tichowtungia. The sequence continues at coordinate 1,788 of JBILEA010000056.1, forward strand.
CAGCCGGACTGATTCCCAAAGCGGCCAGCCGGCCGGAATCCATCCAGACGCGCATGCTGTATTTCGGCCCGTACACCTGAGCACTGCTGACACCGGAAACGCGCTCAAGCGCCGGTTTAATAACTTTGTAGATGTAGTCGCTCAGAAACAGCTCATCGCGGGTTCCGCCCGGCGAACGGATCATGACGAAACCGAGCATATCTGCGGACTTGGTCTGTACCGTAACACCCTGCTGGGTCACTTCCGCTGGCAGCAGCGGCTCGGCCTGAGCCACACGGTTCTGCACCTTGACCTGCGACATATCGGGGTCGGTGCCGACAGCAAAGCTCACCGACAGCTGGTAGCTGCCCGAACTGTCGGACGTAGAAGACATATAAATCATGTCGTCCACGCCATTGACTGCATCTTCGATCGGGCCGGCAACAGTTGCCGCCAGAACTTCCGCACTGGCACCGGGATAAAACGCATGAACGATCACCTGCGGCGGAGTAACCTCCGGATACTGCGCGATCGGCAGCGAGAACATCGCAAGAATACCGGCCAGCATCAGCACAATGGAAATCACACCGGCAAAACGCGGGCGTTCAATAAAAATCCGGGAAATCATTATTTATCCTCCGCCTGAATCACATTCACAGTCGCACCAGGACGGGCTTTCTGAATACCGTCTATCAGAATCCGGTCGCCCTCTTTCAATCCGGACAGAATCACCATATCCGTGCCGATCTGCGGACCGGTCACAACGCGAACCTCAAAAACCGTGCTTTTTTCATCTACCGCCAGCACGTAGGTTCCGTGCTGATCCACCAGCAGCGCCTTCTGCGGAATCTTGATTCCTTTCTCGCTGTTCTGATTGCGGAGAAGCGCGGTGACATAGCCGCCGGGAATCAGCAGTCCGTCGCCATTATTAAACAGATAACGCACCGCAATCGTGCCGGTCTCCGGATTGATGGCGTTGTCGTCGAAATCTTTTTTTCCAACCGCTGGAAGAACCGTACCGCCGGGCAGCCGGACCTGCGCCACGCGGGTTGCCGCTGAACCGGCAAGTTCCTGCTGACGGAATTTAAGATAGTCACGATCAGTCAGCGAAAACGTCACACGAACCGGATCCATCTGCACAATCCGCGCCAGCACACCGGATGACGAGGTGACGTAGTTGCCTTTCGTCACCTTCGCCGCACCGATCTGACCGCTGACCGCAGCCCGGATCTCCGTATAATCCAGCGAGACTTTGGCCCGCTTGAAAGCGGCCTGAGCGCTCAGAAAAGCACTTTCCGCCGAATCCATATCGGCACGCGAAATACTGCGGGCATCGGCGTTCTTCATGCGGTCGTACAGCTTCTGCGCACGGCTCAGCTCGGCTTCCGCCGCATCTGCCGCCGCCTGATAAGACCGCCGGTCAATCGTAAACAGCAGATCGCCTTCTTTCACCATGCCGCCTTCGGTGAAATGCACAGCGGCAATATAACCGGAAACTTCGCTGCGGATCATCACATCCTCAATCGGATCGACTTTGGCGATGTATTCATCCGCAGGCTGAATATGCGACTTCAACACCGGTTTCACGGTGACGGTTGCAGGCGGCATCTGCATTGCGCCCATTCCCGGACGACCGCCGCCTTTGCCGCCAACCATTCCGTGTAAAAACCATCCGGCCAGCAACGATACTCCGGCCGCTCCGCTCACGATCAAAACAGTCTTCTTATTCATCTATGCACTCCTTTTTTAAAACCGCACTCATTATTAAATCAAAACCTCCGGCAATTGCCGGCATCAGGTCAAATCCGGCGAGCAGCTCTACGTCCATCTCCGGACGGTGACCGAAATCAAGACCCGGACAGCGCCCCAGATACATCTTGCACGATCCGACCCAAAAGGCCGCCAGTGTCAGAATCAGTCGATCCAGATCAATGCCGGGCCGCAGGCGGCTGGCGATCTCCGGAACCTGAAAACACTGTTTGAACGCCTCCAGAGGACTTTTGCGGATCTCATTCAGCTTCTTGTGCGTCTCCGTCAGCAATTCTTCGGACCACTCCATCTGGAAGTTCATAAAAAACTCAAACTTACGGGTAACCGCATCCTCGCTGACAATACGGGCATGCGCGATAAAAGCTTTCCGCAAGTCCTCCACGGTGTGGATATCCGGAACGCGCATACCGGTCATCTGTTCCTTGCGTTCATGGAAATACTCAATCAAAGCAGCGAGCAAAGCCGGTTTATTATCGAAGTGCCAATAAACCGCGCCGCGCGTCATGCCGATTTTTTTGGCGATGTCATCGAAGGTCGTGCGGGAATATCCCTTTTCGCTAAACAGATCGAGCGCCGCGACCAGCACGCTTTCCCGTGTTACCTGCGCTTCTTGTTTTGTCTTTCTGGCCATCTGTCCCTCCCGATGAATTCCGGACGGCTTATACATACATTCATGAATGTATATCAAGAGAATAGTCAATTTTTCAGCAGATTTTAAAGGAACAGATCAACCGACGGGAACAACGGAAGGCTTCAGTTCATCACCGACAGGCGCAACCGCAGACGGGATTTTAGCCGGATTAACAACCGGATTAGTCGCCGCAGGAGCTTCCACGGCGGACGGAGCAGTTACCGCCTGAAGGATATCCGCAACCTGATCGGGTGCACGGTCGTAGAGTTCGAAAATGAAGATGCATTCAAAAAGCAGCATGGCTCCGCAGCCCAGTATGGCCAGAAACGCGAGGAGATCAAACCGCCGGTATGTTGCTTTTTCTTTCACGCAGGGCAGTCTGTCCGTTTAAATTTTAACTTTCAACTCCAAACCGTTTCGGGCATCCTCTGCCCCCTTATGAAAGCAAACGATTACTCAGTCTCGATGGATGCCCTCGCCTCGCTCTGCAAGCGCCGCGGCTTTATTTTCCAAACCTCGGAAATCTACGGAGGCATTAACGGCTTCTGGGACTACGGCCCGCTCGGCGTCGAGCTGAAGCGCAACATCAAAGAAAGCTGGTGGAAAGCCACCGTCCAGAGCCGCGAAAACGTCGTCGGCCTCGACAGCGCCATCATCATGCACCCTAAAGTATGGGAAGCTTCCGGACATATCGGCAACTTTAAAGACCCGATGCTCGACTGCCGCGAGACCAAGAGCCGCTACCGCGCCGACCAGATTCTCGTCTTCAAACACAAAACCGATGCCTCCGCGCTGATGTTTGCCTATCCCGAAGATGAAGAAGCACCGGAGAAAAAGGCGAAAAAGACCAAAGTAAACACCGCCGACTACGAATCCGTTCCGCTTTCCGCCATCGCGCTGGATGCCTACGACAAGCTCGTCGGCCCCGACACCGACAAACCCGGCACGCTCACCGAGCCGCGCTCGTTCAATCTGATGTTTAAAACCTTCGTCGGCCCGATGGAAGACAGCTCCAACGTCGCCTGGCTCCGCCCCGAAACCGCGCAGGGTATCTTCGCGCAGTTCGCCAACGTCCTTTCCGTCTCGCGCCAGAAAGTACCGTTCGGTATCGCGCAGATCGGCAAAGCCTTCCGCAACGAAATCAACCCGCGCAACTACACCTTCCGCTCGCGCGAATTCGAACAGATGGAACTCGAATTCTTCATCAGGCCCGGCACCGACGCCGAACAGCACGAATACTGGGTTTCCGAGCGCCTGAAATGGTACAGCAAAGTCGGACTGCCGGAAGGCCGCATGCACCGCGACGTCCACGAAAAAGACAAACTGGCCCACTACGCCAGCGCCTGCACCGACATTCTCTACGACTTCCCCTTCGGCACACAGGAACTTGAGGGCATCGCCGCGCGCGGTGCGTTCGACCTGACTCAGCATCAAAATGCCAGCGGCAAATCGCTCGAATACTTCGACGAAGAAACGAAGGAAAAATTCCTGCCGCACGTCATCGAACCTTCGGCGGGTGTTGACCGTATCGCCCTCGCCCTGCTCTGCGAAGCCTACCGCGAAGAATGGATTCCCAAAGAAGGCCCCGTCCTCACCGCCGAACCGGGCAAACCGGCTCCGGAAGGTTACGAAACCCGTACCGTTCTGTGCTTCGCGCCGTGCATCGCGCCGTACAAAGTTGCTGTATTTCCGTTGCTCAAAAACAAAGACGAACTCGTCGGCAAAGCGCGCGAGGTTTTCGAGCGGCTCAACGCTCGCTGGAACTGCTTCTACGACCACGCCGGCGCCATCGGCCGCCGCTACCGCCGACAGGACGAAATCGGCACGCCATGCGGCGTCACCATCGACTTTCAGACCTTGGAAGACAACACCGTCACTCTGCGCGACCGCGACACCATGCAGCAGATCCGCGTCAATATCGACGACCTTGAACGCATCATCGAAGAGCGGGTGCGGTTCTAACCGCGAAAGAACGAAAATCGCCGCGAATAGATTTCTGCTGTTTATAAAGTAGCGGTATTTATCAACGATCATTATATTCAATAAAGTGAATATTTTATGTATTTTATTGTTGAAAATAAAAATAATAACGATAATTTTCATTATATTGAAACTTGAGGTGTTTATTTGGATTCAGAGGCAAGAGGTAAACTGATGCGTGATCGGCGGCGGGTGCTGGGAATTGACCAGAAAACCGCCGCTGAGCTGAGCGGCGTGTCGGTACATACGATCAGTGATATTGAGTCGGGAAGAGGTAACCCGTCGGTCAAGGTGCTCGCCGCCATACTGGATGCACTGGGACTGGAGTTGCGAATTCAAATCAAAAATTCCTAACCACAGGAGAATTATCCACGAAATATCCAGCGAGGCAGAGCCGCAATCGAAAACGTCACCACAGAATACACCGAATACACGGAAACTGAACGGGAGCATTTTTGCAGGATGATGAACAACAGATCTGGAACGCTTGAAATTGATTCGCTGCTTTTATCATTCGTAGATTTTATCCATTCGCTGGTTAAAATTCCGTGTTTTCGGTGTATTCCGTGGTTAAAAATTTTGGTTGGGCTGAGCCGCGCCAGGTTAATTCGCGGGGAAGAAAATTATGAGAAAGGGTGAAGTCAGAGTGAACGGGATTCCGGCGGGTGTTCTGGAAGAAACAGAAACCGGGTTTCGGTTTCAATACGACCGGAATTACACTCAACGAAGCGAACTTCCTGCCGTCAGCCTGACACTTCCAAAACGAGCGGAGCCTTACGAATCTCCCGCCCTCTTCCCCTTCTTTGCCGGACTGCTGACCGAGGGCGCGGCGATGCAACTCCAGTGCCGGATGCTCAGGCTCGATGAAAACGATCTATTCGGGCGGTTGCTGAAAACCGCCCAGGACGATGTGATCGGCAATGTAACGGTTCACGAAATTCCGGAGAGCGGAAAATGAGCTTCATCTGCCGCAGTTCGTTAAGCCCCGTTGAACAGGAGGGCTACGCGCCGTCCGCCCGCCGAGCGCTGGCAGGCGGAAACAAACAGTTTCCGCACCGGCTCTCTTTTGCGCGATCTGACGTGATTTTATTCCGCACGGAGCACATTGAGCATATGTCCATCTCCGGCGTTCAGGATAAAATTTCTCTGAAACTGGAGCGCGGCGGGAAACTGCGCCCGACAGAAAAAGACGGCGAATACATTCTGAAACCGATTCCTTCCACACCCCTGCCCGCTTTCCAAAACGACGTTCCGGCCAACGAACATTTGACGATGCAGATTGCAGGGCAACTATTCGGTATCGCTGTCCCGCCGAACGCCTGTATCGAGCTAAGCGACGGCGAACCGGCCTATCTGGTTAAACGGTTCGACCGCCGTGCCGACGGCACAAAAATCGCTCAGGAAGATTTCTGTCAGCTTTCTGGCCGCAGTCCGGACAGCGGAAAAAACTATAAGTATGAAGGAAGTTATGAAGAAGCTGGACGACTGCTGAAACGATACTGCGCGGCCTACCGGACCGAATCCGAAAAGCTGTTCCGGCTGATCTGCTTCAACTACATTTTCTCCAACGGCGATGCCCACCTGAAAAACTTTTCGCTCCAGCAAACCGTACAGGGTGACCATCTGCTCACTCCAGCCTACGACCTGCTCTGCACCTCCATGCACCTGCCCAATGAATCCCGAACCGCACTGGATCTATTCGACAACTTCGAAAGCGTTTTCTTCAAGCAGAACGGTTTTTACGGAAGAATAGACTTCATGGAACTCGCCCGATGTTTCGGCATCCCAGAAAAGCGGGCCGAGATCGTTCTGACCATTTTTCCTGCCCGAAAACAAGCGATTGAAGAACTAATCGAACGCTCCTTCCTGAGCGCAGACGGCAAACAGAATTACCTCGCCCGTTTTATCGACCGACTCCGCGCCATCGCCTGACCGCGACACCATGCAGCAGATCCGCGTAAAGATTGACGAACTCGAACGCATCATCGAAGAGCGCGTGCGGTTTTAAGAATTGCCACCAAAAACACAAAAACTCACGAAAAGGCGGGGCCGCAAGGATCCGCCTTTTTTGTTGATATTTTTTACCGCGAATTACGCGAATGGCCGCGAATGAAATCCCCTCCGCCGGAGGGGTGGCCAAAGGCCGGGGTGGGGTTCCCAATGGCTGGAACTATTGGCAAACCTATTCCGAAAGTGCTTTTTGTATTTCAAAAAGAAGCGAAGCGGCAATCATTGAGGGCAAAATCATTTTTTGTTTCCAAGGTTCGGAACTTTTACCGCCGATTTTTCCAATGATTGGAAAATTCTTTGCCGCAAATTCTGGAGTGCGCCGGCAACCAACGGGCGACGGCGCTCTTTACGGCGTAACGGTGCGACGGCAAAAGCGGTGTCGCGCTCCGCTTGCCACCGCACTCCAGATTCGCGCCCCGCTCGAATTTGTCACCATCGACGCCAACCACCCGATGGCCGGTAAAGACCTGACTTTTGAACTGGAGCTCGGCGAAATCGTGTAACCAGTGTTCTGAGGTCGGCCACAAAAACCACGAAATGGATTCTGATCGGGGCGGCCTATAAGCCGCCTCTTTTTTTGTGCCTTTTGGTGGCTATTCTTTTTCCTGAAAGTCGAGGGCCTCGGAGTTGATGCAGTAGCGCATGCCGGTGGCGGTCGGCCCATCGTCGAAGAGATGTCCGAGGTGCCCGCCGCAATTGGCGCAAAGCACTTCGGTACGGGTCATACCGAGACTGTTGTCGGTTCGGAGAACGACGGTGCCCATTTTGGCCGCTGCGTCAAAACTCGGCCAGCCGCATCCGGAATGGAATTTGGAGCCGGATGTAAACAGCTCCGCACCGCAGGCGGCACAGCGGTAAAGGCCGGGCTTATCGTTATCGGTGTAAATTCCGGTGAACGGCCGCTCCGTTCCGGCCTGACGAAGCACACGGTATTGCTCCGGCGTCAGCTCTTTCTTCCACTCGGCATCGGTTTTCTGAACAGGGAATTGCTGTTTCATCGGGGCCTCCTTCTGTTTTGTGCAAGAGCACAGGATGATTGGAATGATGGAATAAAGGAATATTGGAATGATGGAACGCAGAAGATCCGGAAGGACGGAACGATGGAATAGTGGAACATTGGAGTTCATGAGTCCTCTTCTTCTGCCTCTCTGATGTGCATTGGTCAACTTCTTGCGCACCGTTCCGCTGTTCCAGTATTCCAACATTCCATTACCTCATCATTCCGCTCTCCAGAATGGAGAGCAATCTCTCCGTATCCGTTAGATCTTCGAAAACAAAATCCGCGCCCGCCTTTTCCAGACTCTGGAAATCGAATCCGCCGGTGGCGACGGCGATGGAAATAAAGCCATTCACTTTGGCGGCGTTGATATCGCTCGGCGTGTCGCCGATCAGGAAAACTTTTTCCGGACGTTCGACCCCGGAGGCCTTCAGCGCCTGCCGGGCGATTTCGGCACGGTCGGCGTGCGTACAGCCGAATCCGCCGAAGTCAAAATAATGCGCGATGCCCGCATGGTGCAGTTTAGACCAGGCCGTCGCTTCAATATTTCCGGTGACAATGCCAAGCTTCCACTGTTTGGAAACTTCGCGGAGAATATTTTCAACATTCGGAAAAAGGGTCGGCGGATTTACGGCCAGCCGAGAGTCGAGTGCCGGTGCAAGGCGCTCAAAGAAAGAGAGTTCCATCTCCACCGTCGGTTCGACGCCGCGCTCACGGCAAATCTGGCGGAAAACGTTGAGGTCGGTCGCGCCGTAAAAGTTGATATGCTCAACGCCCTGCTCCCAGCCGAGTGCCTCTTTGAAGGCCTGTGCAAAAGCGGCCCGCCCGCCCGGCGCGTGAAGCAGGGTTCCGTCGATATCAAAGAGGATTAATCCTTTTCCCATAAATTCTATTTCCAATGTTAAAGCAGAGTGATAAAACCGCCGTCTTATTTTCGGGGATTCTAAAGGAAGAAAGCAGGTTGGCATGTCAAAAACGTATAAAATTACTGTAATGGCCGGCGACGGTATCGGCACGGAAGTGATGTCTGAAACCATTCAACTGCTGAATGCGGTGTCGGCAAAGTGCGGATTCAAGCTGGAATACAACGAACAGGCCGCCGGCGGAGCCGCCATCGACAAGTACAACGATCCGATGCCCGACCACGTGATCGCCGCCTGCAAAGCCTCCGATGCGACGCTTCTGGGCGCAATGGGCGGCCCGAAGTGGGACCACCTGACCGGCGCGCTCCGTCCGGAATCCGGCCTGCTGAAAATCCGTAAAGAACTCGGCGTATTCGCCAACCTGCGCCCGGTTTCTGTTCCGGCGGCGCTGGCCGACTCCTCCCCGCTTCGCCCGGAAGCCGTAACCGGTGTCGATCTGCTGACCGTGCGCGAACTGATTGGCTGTATTTATTTCGGCCAGCCAACCGGCAATGACGGCTTTGAAGCGTTCAACACCATGCGCTACACCGTTCCGGAAATCGAGCGCGTCGCCCGCGTGGCATTCGAATGGGCGCGCAAACGCCGCAACAAAGTCACTTCCGTGGATAAGGCCAACGTGCTGACCGTTTCCCGCCTGTGGCGCGACACCGTTAAACGCATACACGAAACAGAATTTCCCGATGTCGAACTCAACCACATGTACATCGATAATGCGACGATGCAGGTGGTTTTGAATCCCCGCCAGTTCGATGTCATCCTGACCGGTAACATTTTCGGCGACATTCTTTCCGATACAACCGCCACGCTCGGCGGCTCGCTCGGACTGCTGCCGTCCGCCAGCCTCGGCGAAAAATACGGTCTGTTCGAGCCGATCCACGGTTCAGCTCCGGATATCGCCGGTCAGGGCAAAGCCAATCCGGTGGCAATGATGCTGTCGTCCGCCATGATGCTCGACTTCCTTGGCGAAGCCAAAGCCGCCGCCGCCATCCGTAAGGGTTATGAAGCCGCTCTGGCTCAGAACTACCGTACCGCCGACCTGTGGCGCGAGGGGTATAAGAAAGCTTCGACCAGCGAAATGGGCCGCGTGATCCGCGAAGAGACGCTCAAGAGTCTGTAACCCGCACAACATCCATCTTGGTGGTCCGGAATGGGGTTGGCGTCTACTCTGCTATGCTTGTGCGGGAGTTCCCTTTCACTGGCCACGGATGATAGCGCTTACATTTGTAGATAATTGTGCATCCAAGCCATCCAAACACTCACGAAGAGATTTTTCAGTTTGTGCCTTAAATTTCTCGCCTTGGCAGTACATTACCAGCGGGACGGTGACTGGGGCCGGTATACATATGAGAAGGCCTGTAAAAAAAGCCGCAGGCGCTATGACATGGCTTGTTTTAACTTGGCACGGACTGCTTTCTGCCGACATCTCAGCGAGCAGGGAATTGTCTGCCACAGCAATAAGCCGAAGCGTTAATTTAGTCCTGATGACGGGGTATGTTTCGCCTTTTTGAGTCAATAAATTCATACTGAGTTCCGGAATCGCTAAAATATCTGTTTGAGCCTTTGATTTATCCTGCGTTCTCAACACCTTGTCAAAATGGGCTCTCAGAACGGATTCCAATGCATCCTCAGCGGCCGGACCAAATTGCATACTGTATTTCTCCATAGATCCGACAGTTATAGCATGCCGGAATTGGCTATCAAAATTCGATGTGCCGTAGCATATGGCTATACTCTTGCGCAGCTTCTGATTATTTGGCTGTGCATGAGTTGGATAAAAATCATTTTTAATACGCCCGCTATACACACACCCCAATAAAAACGGCGCTGACAAACAGAGAACTAAAAACCATTTATGCTTCATAAGCATCCCCTCATTACGCCAAAAAAATGGTGATGGAATCGCAAAGGTAAGCTTCGCCCATAACCGCTGAATACTAACTCTGCGAGCGGTTTCATTATAACGCCCCCGTTCAGACCTCAGTTCGCTTTCGGCGTTTGGAATCGGAACATATTGTCCCTAGCGATGAAGCCTACCCTATTAAACTCATCATACCATTCGAGGCAAGGTTCTGTGGTCCATTTTGTGGATCCGGTTTGACGCACCGACCAGAAATAGGTGCTATCTGGTTCCAAAACAATTGCTACTTTGTGTGACCTTTCGCTCAGTCCAGTTTTTTCATAAATTTTCTTGCGGTGTTGCCACCTTCCAGAATCGACGCGAAAAGCAGTCCAAATTGCCAAGTCATATTTTTTGGATACAGATCCTCCCCACCACTTAAACTCGGGCTGTAATGAGTCTACGGTTTCCGGAAAAGGACTTGAACTGGGATAATTGGGTACTATCGCACAGCCTGATAAAAGGATTA
>JBILEA010000287.1:0-3596 GCA_044352355.1 Pontiellaceae bacterium
CGACGACTTTGCCGGCGTATTTCACCGTAAAATATCCGCTGTCGTTATAGGTACCCATAAAGGATACCTCTACGTCGCGCTTTTTCGCTAACGCTTCAAAAGCGCTGCGGCATTCGGGCTGAACGGCGAGCGTCATGCGCTCCTGCGCTTCGGACACCAGAATTTCCCACGGCTGGAGCCCTTCATATTTCAGCGGCGCGTCTTTAAGTTCGCATTCGCATCCGCCGGAATATTTACCCATTTCGCCGAATGAGCAGGAAATGCCGCCTGCTCCGTTGTCGGTAATACAGCGGAAAAGGCCGAGGTCGCGCGCTTCCATCAAAAACTCGTAGAGCTTGCGCTGAGTCAGCGGGTCGCCGATCTGCACCGCCTGTGCGGGCGATTCGGTGCGCAGTTCTTCGGACGAAAAGGTCGCGCCGTGAATGCCGTCTTTGCCGATACGTCCGCCGCACATGACGGTCCAGTCGCCAACCTGCACCTCTTTGCGTTCGGAAGGACGTCCGCCGACGTTGACCGGCAGGGTTCCCATCGTGCCGCAGTAAACCAGCGGCTTGCCGAGGTAACGTTCGTCGAAACATTCAAAGCCGCGACTATAGGGAATACCCGACTCGTTGCCGCCCGCAATCACACCGGCATGAACGCCGTCGCGAATACGGCGCGGATGCATCAGGCCGGCAGGAATTTCTTTATCGTAGAACGGCGAACCGAGGCAATAGCCCCAAACATTGGAAACCAGCTGTGCGCCCATACCGGTGCCCATCGGGTCGCGGTTTACGCCGACAATACCGGTCATCGAGCCGCCAAACGGATCAAGTGCCGATGGTGAGTTGTGGGTTTCGACTTTGTAAACGAGGTGCAGGTCTTCGTTAAATTTGATCACGCCCGCGTTATCGGTAAACACCGAAACCAGCCAGTCGATCTTTTCGGCCACCTTCTTCGTGGAGGCTTTGACGTAGGTTTTGTAGAGAGAGTTGATGACTTCTTCTTTGCCGGTTTCGGCGTCTTTGTACTCAATCGTTCCGGCAAATACCTTATGCGAGCAGTGCTCCGACCAGGTCTGGGCGATACACTCCAGTTCGACGTCGGTCGGCCAGGCGGGCATTCCGAGTTCGGCGCGGTGCGCCTTCACAGCGTCACTCAGGTAGTGGTTGCGGATCACGCGCATTTCCTCGAGAGAAAGAGAGAGAATCCCGTCGCTGGAAATCTTCATCAGTGCCGCATCGTTGTCCGGCAGCTCGATCACGTTGACTTTGACTTCCTGATGGTCGTCAAAGATCGGAGCGGTCATATCCGGTTCAAATTTCAGCCATTCTTCTTTAGAGAAAACCTGAATCGTCTGAATCAGCGTATTTGCCAGCAGATCCTTGCCGAGATGGAGAACGTCTTCGCGGGTCAGGTCGCCTTTGAGGAAATACTGAATTGAGGTGTAAACCTGCTCTTCCCAGGCCAGTTCGCGGCCGAGAATATCGGCCATCGCGCCGCGGGCGGTGCGTCCGACGTTGTCGGTTACGCCCGGCTTAAAGCCGATTTCGAGCATCCAGTCGAAACTGCCCGGCGCTTTCAGGCGGCCAAGGGCCGAACGGGCGACTACGGCGTCGGCAAAGCCAAGCTGAACGGCTTTCGCTTCGGCGCGCTTGATGTTCGCGTCCACCTTATAAACGTCACGCGTCTGGCAACCCTTGATCTTCATGCCCAGTGCGCTTTTTGCCCGGCCAATCACGCCGCGACCACGCGCATCCGGCACGCCCGGCTTCAACCCGATCTCAATTCTGTAAATCATTGGAATTCCTTTTCAAAAGAGGCCGCAAATGTACACGAATGAGAAGGGATGCCAAACCCGATTTTGACAGGACTTGCTATCCTTGTCGCGCATTCGCACGGTCTCTCTCGCTTCGCTCGGGTGAAGCTTGAAACGGAATATTAGCCACGAAAGACACGAAAACATACCAGAACGGTAGGTGGAACGCGACCGCCTGCCCTGAGTTTATCGAAGGGTCGGGTGCGTTTTATGTGGAAGCGGCATCCTGCCGCTGGACAAGGCAGGCAGGATGCCTGCGGTACGATCGCCGCCATCCTGGCGGCCTTAAAAAACAATCATGAACAAAACCTCGTCGCGCTTCCCTATTCAGTCAAATGCGGTGAGGAAACCGCATCTACGTTTCCCACCCTTTGTGTCGCGCCGAAGCCCATCGGCGGATGCGGATGGAAGATTGAACGCCCCGCCCCAGACTGCTATGGAAAACCAAGCGGCTGTGGATGAGTTGTAAATATGTAGTGAATATCACTGCTGTCCCAACGTTTGAATGATCCGATGATGTAAGAATCTTAAAATGAACAAGTTGCAACCAGAATCGGCTCTTGCCGACTTGAACCGAGTTTCGGGATATGATCGTTCCTTTTTACGGAGGGTGAACGATGTATTCCGGAGCGACGGTCTTTTCTCAGTTGATGCAGCAACTTCCATGGTGGCGATTTCAGGACTTGGTCGATCGTTATCAGGGAGATCACAAGGTTCAGAATTTTCGTTGCGCCGAGCATTTTCGCGTGCTGGCCTTTGCACAGCTGACGTACCGGGAGAGCTTGCGGGATATCGAAGCCTGTTTGAGGGCGATGGGTCCGAAGCTCTATCATATGGGGATTCGCAGTACTGTTTCACGGAACAACCTCTCCAACGCAAACGAGAACCGCGACTGGCGCATCTATGCCGAGTTCGCACAAATTCTGATTCAACAAGCCAAAGAACTTTACGTTGGCGATTCGGCATTTCCCGATCTCGATGCAACGGTTTATGCGCTCGACTCGACGACGATCGATCTGTGCATGACGCTCTTTCCATGGGCGCATTTTCGCAGGGCGAAAAGCGCGGTGAAAATGCACACCCTGTTGAACCTGTGCGGCAATATTCCCGAGTTTATCCTGATAACAGAGGGCAACGTGCACGATGTGAATGTGCTCGACCATTTGATTCCGATCCCCGGAGCGTATTACGTGATGGATCGGGGATATCTCGATTTCGAAAGACTCTACACGCTACACACACTCAAGGCCTACTTCGTAACCCGCGCAAAAAAGAACTTTCAGTTTCAGCGTCGATACTCCCGACCAGTGGATCGAAGCACCGGTTTGATCTGCGACCAAATAATTGTGCTCACGGGGTTTTATGCGAAGCAACACTATCCCGAAGCGCTCAGACGAATCAAATACCGCGATCCCGATGGACGCATTCTGATCTTTCTGACCAACGATTTTTCACTACCGGCTCTGATGGTGGCCGATTTATACAAAGGCCGCTGGCAGATCGAACTGTTCTTCAAATGGATCAAGCAACACCTGCGCATCAAAGCCTTTTACGGAACAAGCGCAAATGCTGTCAAAACGCAGATCTGGATCGCCATCTGCGTTTACCTGCTCGTGGCGATCACGAAAAAGCGGCTGAACATCGAGCAGTCGCTCTACACAATTCTACAGATTTTGAGTGTGTCCGTTTTCGAAAAAATGCCGCTTTTACAGGCATTTCAGAGCACGGACTACTCAGAAGAAGGTGGCGACTTCTGTAACCAGTTGTCGCTGTGGAACTAATATTGGGACACTAATGA
>JBILEA010000057.1:0-12399 GCA_044352355.1 Pontiellaceae bacterium
ATCTTAAGTGCTCTAATCAAACCGTAGGTGCTTCACCTTCTCCACATACCCCTCGATGTCGCACTTCCGCTTTAATCCGGCGGCGTTCATGTAGCGGGTCTTTCCGAAGATTGGACGTTCGGCCCAGGCGGTGTCGTGTTTACCGAAGACCCAGGCGACTCCAGCGTAGGAGTTCGGGTCGCGTCCATCGAGGAAATATTTGTTATTGATGGCGAGCAGCGTTTCAAACGCCTCTTCCGGTGACCGGCTCCACTCCAAAACCTTCTTGCCCCAGTACATCCGCATGTAGTTGTGCATGAAACCGGTGACGCGCATTTCGGTCATGGCCGCGTTCCAGTACGGGTCGTGCGTCTGCGACTGTTCGAGCTGTTCGCGGGTATAAAGGTATTCCCGCTTGTCCTTGGAGTGGTTTTTCAGCGTCAGCTTTGCCCAGTCGGGCAGACAGGAAAAGCGGTCGTAGTCCGGCGTAAACCAGACAAAGTTCATCGCCAGCTCGCGGCGGACAATCAGCTGTTCGAGGAAGCGGCTTTTTGGGTCAGCTTTCTGAATTTCCAAAGCAATGTAGAGCGGCGAAATCTGCCCGAAGTGCAGATACGGACTCAGCATGGAAATGTCGTCGGTCTGCGGCTGGTTGCTGTGCTGTTCATAAACCGACAGGCTTTCAGCAATAAACCGTTTCAGCCGCTTCTTCGCCTCCACCGTCCCGCCCTTAAACGTTCCAAGATTGGTCGATTTTCTAAAATCCGGCCTCGCCGGTTCCAATGCTTGAAAAAATCTGCGTAAATCTGCGTGAATCTGCGGACTGTTTTCTTTCAGCGGTTGCAGAAATTCATCCAGCCGTTTCAGCAGTTTCGGGCGGATGGTGCGGGCCATGTATTCGGCATGATCGGAGGCTGTTTCGACCGGCACAACGACATCGCTCTCCACCTCAACGACTTCGCAAACGGCCTCCTCGGCGACTTTTGCGCGCCATTCGGCCTGATGGCGCAGGTAGCCCATGTCGCAGACAATCAGTGCGGCGTCTTTACCCGCTTTGAGCGCGACGTCCGCCGGATGGCCGCGTCCGAGGAAAGCACCGATGCCGCGTTTTTCCAATGTCTGGAATGTTTCCGCCAGACCTTCAAGCATGAAGGCGTAATGCCGTTCGGTGGCTTCGGGATAGTTGTCCATCAGGCCGAAGACGACGGCGACCGGTAAACCGAGGGCGTTGGCGCGCTCAATCGCGTATTCGAGGGCGTGGTTCCATTCGGCGCGCTGGCTTTGCTGCATCCAGTACAAAACAAACCCGCCGTTGCGGGCGGGTTTGTCGTTGAGCTGATGAATGCGTGCCGGGTGAATCATTAGAACAGCCTTGGATTACTGGAGTAACGGATTTATGGATTTATGATCTCCTTTCCATCCGCCATTCTTTTACAAAAGATTCTCCGATTATTTCTTTTGACCGTAGTGCTTAAACATCAGCTTCAGGTCTTCGAGAAGACTCTGGAGGTCTTCTTCGTGCTCGATCTCCTGCGTGATGATCTGGAGCGCGATGTTGTAGGTGACCGGGTCGGCGTCCTTGGTCAGCTTCATGAGCTTCTCGTACACGCTGATGGCGCACTGTTCGCCCGCGATGTTCTGCTCGAGCACCTTCTGCACGAACGGGTCAGACGGCGCCTCGTATTTGCAGTTGGTGAGCTTAAACCAGTCGGCGGGCGTCAGATTCGGAACGCCGCCGAGCTGAATAATCCGGGTGGCGAGCAGTTCGGCGTGCGCCATTTCTTCGGCGGCATGAATCAGCAGTTCACTGCTGACGGCATCTTTCATCGGTCCTGAGACGACTTTGGAGCCTACCCAGTACTGATAGTGTGCCAGCCATTCGTCGGCCAGCGCTTTGTTGAGTAACGTCAGCAGTTTCTTAACGTCCATCCCTACGAGTGCAATTCCGCGACTTCCCATGATACACCTCCGGTTTTATGGTTTCCAACTACATCTGTAACGGCTCTTCGCCCAATCCGGCTTTTTTCAGGCACCAGTCGGTTTTTTTCAGCAGCAGCCAGGCAACAAGGCTCTGTACGGCCGGAGCGATCAGGTTGTTCAGCAACCACCGGATGAGGCCGAGAAAAAAGGTGGTTAAAAATTGCGGCTTCGTCATTCCGGCTGGAATATCCGGGCGATAGAGAATATTCATTACAAAACCAAGCAAAACGCCTCCGAGACCAATTACCGCCATCGCGGCGTAATAGACTCCGAGCAGTTTAATTCCTACGGCGATCCAATCTTTTTTTTGCATAATTTATCCGCACGCCGCGATCTGTCCGTTACCGGGCGCGAACTCCCTTTCAGGCGTTACATTATCGCTTTTCGTTAAAAAAGCAACCGGCAGAAAGAAAATCCTAGGCTAGTACAATCAGGAGCACTCCGGCGAGGACTCCGGCCAGCGCCCAGGCTTTACCGCGACGGTTGACATCACCGAACATAAGGGCCCCGACCGCGAAGGAAACCACGACGCTGCTGCGCCGCAGCAGAGAGAGGATAACAATCAGCGCATCAGGATTTTTGACCGCGTTGAAGTAGACAAAGTCGGCGGCGATCAGCAACAGTCCGATGAGCGCGATACTCCAGCGCCATTCGAGCGGTGTGTATTGCTTGCGCTTCGGCCACCAGGCGCAAGTGGTGAAAGACCCGAGCAGCAGCACGTTGTAAAATGAAAACCAGAACTGCACCAGCATCGGGGTATAGCCCAGTTGCTGAATGAGATATTTGTCATACAACGTGCTGATACTGCCGATCAGCGTGGCTAGAAAAATGTAGAGAATCCAACGACTGCGATGAAAGACTACGCCTTCCTTCTGTCCAATAACTGAAAAAGCGTAATAGGAGCAGAAAATCACGGCAATACCGGCCCACTGCAGCGGCAGCGGGCGCTCATGAAAAAATAATACCGCACCAAGCAGCGTCCAGGCCGGACCCGAGGCCCGGATCGGCGAAAAGAGCGAGATCGGCAGATGCTTCATGGCAAAATAGGCCAGCACCCAGGAAACGGATACGATCACCGCCTTGATCAGAATGTGCAGATGCTCTGACCGTGTGGCCGCCGGAACATAGCAATTCAGGTGCAGCATAAAATCCGGAGCCAGACGCGAACCGGCCAGAAAAACCAGCATGGGTACAAAACCGGCTACGGTGGACAAAAACAGCACCGGCAGCACGGCGTTACGGTTAAGTGCATGTTTTTTGCAAACATCATAAAGCCCGAGCAATACGGCAGAAATCAGTCCAAGAGTTATCCACATAAAAAACCACTAAAAGAATGGAATGTTAAATCAGAGGGGAAACGGAATAGGCGAATTGCAGAAAAAGATCAAGAACCGCCTGAGGAATATGAATAATCATGCCATCAAAACGCGCCTTTCATTCGTTTTTATTTCTTTCCCGTTGCACTCCGGTATTAAGACCTTATAGTCCGCGCTTATGAATATGCCCGATGGTATGGATATAGCAGTTCTGATGGATGCCGCGTGCAACGATCAGGAAATTGCCGCCACCCTGCTGAAGCTTTTCTTTGAGCTGACAAGCCAGGAACAGGCGCGCTTGGATAACGCCATCGCACAGGGAAACGCGCTGACGGCTTCTGCTGTTGCCCATAAGGTCGCTGGATCCTGCGCGTCCTGCGGCATGAACAAACTGGCGGCTCGATTCCGTGAAGTGGAACATCTTTGCAAAGAAACCCTTCCAAGCGATATCAACGAACGGATTCAGATCATTACTCAAGACATGACAACAATCCGCATCGACCTCGAGAAATATTTTAACTGCTCGCTCACACCATGAAATCGGTTTTGCTTATTGATGACGACCAGTTTGTAACCACGCTCTATAAAGCCAAGTTGCAGAGCGAGGGTCTTGCCGTCGATGCGGCACACAGCGGAACGGAAGCTCTTACTAAACTGGAACAAAACCGTCCGGATATCATCGTTCTCGACCTGAATATGCCCGGAGTCACCGGCGCCGACCTGCTCAAATCGATCCGGGCTGTTCCGCTCTGGAAGCATATCCCCGTTATCGTTTTTTCCAGTGGATACATCCGGGCGCTCGTCGAAGAAGCCACCCAGCTGGGCATTCATAAATTTTTTGCTAAAGCGCAGTGCCCGCCCAAAATGCTGATTGCTGAAATCAAGGAGCTTCTGAACAAGCTGGATTCAACCGAATCCCATCTGCCCGCCGATGCCGCCGCCATACCCGATGAGCTGACCATCAGCGACATCCCCGCCCTGGTTGAACATTTCGCCACCCTTGAAGACCCTGCCAAACTGCATGAAATGCTGCTGAAAATCTATAAAGCCTCCCGCCCCTGTATCAGCAGAGCGATGGATGCCACGGACGGCACCGTACAGGGCCAGCTGGGCCGCGTCCTCAGCAAACTTTTTGAAGACCTCTACGACCACCCGGAACACATTACCGCCTCGACCAAACAAACGCTGGCGGCAGGGCTTCAAAAACTATGCAAAATTGAAGAGGAAAAAGCTAAACCGGCTCTTGAATCTGAACTCGCATTAAAAGACCTTCTGCGGTCGCTCGAGTCATGATAATGACTATCCTGCCTGGCTTTCTTCAAGCTCGGCCCAGCGGGCAAACGCCGCATCCATCTCCGCCGAAACAATCCCGGCACGTTCCGTGACCGCTTTAATTTCATCCGCCGGACCGCGGTAAAACTCCGGCGCATTCAGCTTCTGATTCAGCTCCACCAGCTCCGCTTCGAGCTGTTCGATTTTTTTAGGCAGATTTTTATGATCTTCACGCTCTTTGTTCGACAATTTGCGTTTTTTTGCAGTCGAAGGTCGCAGGGCTGAAGGTCTAACGTCGGCTGACTTCTGATCTCTGGCGCCAGCACGCTGCTGCAGCCAGTCATCGTAGCCGCCGGCATATTCGCCGATCTGTCCATTCTCTTCAAACACGAGCGTTTCCGTCACCACGTTATTGATGAAAGCGCGATCATGACTGACCAGCAGCACCGTGCCCTGATATTCCACCAGCAGTTCTTCGAGCAGATCAAGCGTTTCGACATCGAGGTCGTTCGTCGGTTCGTCGAGTACCAGTACATTCGAGGACTGCGCAAACAGTTTGGCCAGCATCAGCCGGTTACGCTCACCGCCGGACAGTGAGCCGACGGGCTGAGTCGCATCAGCAGGCGAAAAAAGAAAATTACGCAGATAACCGATCACATGCTGACGTCCCGTGCCGGTGTTCACGTATTCATTATCACCGCAGAGATTGAATTTGACGCTCTTCGTTTCATCCAGAGCGATGCGGTGCTGGTCGAAATAAGCCACTTCCAGTTTGGTGCCGTGCCGTATTTCGCCCTGCCGCGGCGCAAGCTGCCCCAGCAATGCGTTGAGCAGCGTGGATTTCCCGCACCCGTTCGGGCCGATGATGCCAATCCGGTCGCCGCGCAAAATTTCGACAGAGAACTCTTTGATGATATCGAGACCGCCGTAGCCGCATGAAATGTTTTTCGCCGTGATCACTTTGCGCCCGGACATCTCCGCTTCATTCAGCTGCAACTTGACCGTCCCGGTACGCTCACGACGCTGAGAACGCTCGCCCCGCAGTTTTTCAAGTTCGCGCACGCGGCCTTCGTTACGTGTCCGGCGCGCCTTAATCCCCTTACGAATCCAGACCTCTTCCTGTGCCAGCTTGCGGTCGAATTCAGCCCACTGCCCTTCCTCGGCATCAAGCAACGCCTGGCGGCGAGCCAAATACGTTTCGTAGTCACAGGCCCAGCTGGTCAGATTCCCGCGATCGAGCTCCACGATGCGCGTAGCCAGTTTTTTTAGAAAAACCCGGTCGTGAGTGACAAACAGCACGGTACCGCGCCAGCGCAGCAGAAAATTTTCCAACCATTGGATAGATTCAATATCGAGATGATTGGTCGGCTCGTCGAGAATGAGCAGGTCCGGCTCATTCACCAGCGCCTTGGCCAGCAGCGCACGGCGGCGCATTCCGCCGGAAAGCGCAGAAAAATCCTGTTCCGGATCAAGCCCCAGCAATGAAATAGCCTTCTCCACCGGATGATCCATCGCGTGTTCATGATTCCAATCCTTGGACACCAGATCATAAACCGTACCCTGAATATCCAGCGGCACCGTCTGTTGAAGCCGGGCAATCCGCACCTCGCGCGAACGGACAATCTCGCCCTCGTCCGGCTCCAGCTCGCCGCTGACAATTTTCAGCAGCGTGGATTTCCCCTGACCGTTACGTCCAACCAGACAGATTCGCTCGCCCGGCTCGATTTGCAGCGTAACGCCATCAAGTAGCGCCGGACCGCCGAATGCAATATGAAGATTCTGTAAACTAAGTAATGCCATAAGAGGCGGAGAAAGTAACAACCTGCCCGGCCAAATCAACCGCATTCGTTACTATTCATGTCAACCCCGCGCCGCCAGGCGCGAGCGCCAAAGGTCAGGCGTCAGAGAACAGGCGTCAGAGGTCGGGAATCAAAGATCAAAAAGATGACTGAAAACAGAAGACGAAGTTTAGCGCCTTCTTTCCGGATCGTTTCTTTTTCCAATGACTGGAAAGATTCCTCGCAGAGGCACAAAGCCCGCAGAGTTTTTCCCAAACATTGGAAAATTCTTTGCCGCCCGCCCACCAACCTGCTAGAAACCTCCTGTACCGCAATCTCCGCGCCTTTGCGGCTCTGCGAGGAATATTCTCCAAGGTTTGGAACCCTAAGGCCTACTTAAGATAGCAGACGACTTTCTGGCTAACGGCATTGGCCCAGAGGTTGACGGTGTGGCCGACTGGCAGATCACTGGCTTCGATAACATGTACAGCATCGGCCCATTTTGTGGCGGCCGGAACGAGATCCAGCAGACGGTTAAGCCCCTTCAGAAAAAATTCTTCGTTGAGGAAGTTGTTGCCCTGTTTTGGGAAGAGCGCGAGGTAGAGCATGTTGTTTTCAACGAGTTCGTTGAGAAAGTGCGTGCCGAGTGATACGTCGGGCACCAGATGTTCGTGCATGGCGACGATTTCACATAAAATGTTGACGCGGTTGATGTCATTAAAGCTGACAGGAACTCCAAGCTCCGGACTGCTGGTGCCCCATCGTCCGGGGCCAAGTAGCATAACCGTGCTGTCCGGCGTCGCCGTGCGGTTGATTTCACCGATCAAGCGGGAGATGGCGTAGCGCTCCTGCAATGGAAGTTTCCCGTAGAGCGCGGGCACCACATAAATCAGACGGTCCACCGGAATCAGGCGGCTCTGACCAACGACCGCGCCACGCGCTTCGATGATGCGACTGGATTCCGGAACTTTAATTTCGGGCAGTTTAATCGCGCCGACACCTTGTACTTGCAGAGGTCGGCACTGAACGAGGTTGATGCGGTAATTTTTTTCGTCCACAAAGTTCATGGTAAATTCGATATCGACCGGATAGTCATAGGCCTCCTGCAGGATGCGAAGGATGTCGCGCATATCCTGAACAAAAGGTGTTTCCTTGAGTAATTTATCGAACGTGAGCATCCGGCGCTCGACCCGCCGTCCGTCGGGCAGATCAACGAAATCGTCCGCGGCAAACATTGCCAGCGGCAGATCTTCCGGCGGGGTTTTGACGAGATCGCTGAACAGTTCAGAAATCGGTTGATTGGATTCGAGGTCGAGGCAGTCCACGCGGCGCTGGGTGTATTGCCGTGTCGCTTCAAAATTTCCTTCCGGGCGTTTGTCCGGCGCGTTCAGCGCAACGATGCGGGTGTGGTCATCGTCGGAACGGTCCACGGCGCGTGTGCCAAGTCCGAAAACCAGCCGCATGACACCGGCCTTCGGATCGATGTCGGGGCTCCACGCATACGGATTAAACGAAAAAGCAACGCCCGCCGCCTGCGGATAAAAGTAATGTCCGTATGACGCGCCGGAAACCCGCATGACGAGCAGAGCCATCTGCTCGTCTTTGTCGAGTGCGCCGCGGTGAGCGCGGTAGTTCAGCGCCCGCTCGCTCATGGAACTGGCGTAAATCGTTTTGACGGCGGCGAGCAGGTCCTGACGGCGGCGTTCGCGCGGCCCCTGATTGGCGCAAAAGACGCTGTCGTATTTTCCGGCGTAGGAATTTCCATAATTGTCTTCGAGCAGCGACGACGAGCGCACGATGAACGGCGAAGGCCCGAAATAGTCGAGCATTTCATCGAACTGCTGGAGGATGTACTCGGGAAAATCGCCGCGAATGATCATGTGACGGGCTTCTTCCGCGCCCTCAAGGAAGCGTTCCGGATCGCGCTGGTTCTGGCGGACTTTCCAGATGCCGTTGCGCACGAGGAAGGTGTAGAACGCATCGGAACCGATATAGAAGGAGTCGTGTTCTTCCAGCAATTCGACATAGCGCGGATTGGTGCGCTTGAGAATGGCGCGCGCCAGCAGCATCCCGACGGTTTTACCGCCGATCAGCCCGGTGCCGATCATACGCTTACGCACATCGAGAATATCTTCGAGCGTCAGGTTGCGCGCAATCAGCCTCTGCATATCTTCGTCGCGCGAGATGATCATCCGCGAAAGCTGTTCGTACAGAATTTTTCCGCGCTCGGGAATATCGGGGCGGTACGTTCCGGCCTTGATCATTTCGCGGGCGCGGACAAAGGCCGTTTCCCAGAAATCGCCGCTGCTGTCAGCGCTCAGTCCCGACCAGCGGGCCGAGGTAAGAATCTCGGAAATTACATTACTGGAACTGACGGCGTGAAACGTATCATCCTCTTTGCGCCATTCGTGAAGCATATTGATGGTCGGCGAATGCCGGTGCTGCGTTTTCATCGGCCGCAGATAGAGATGGCCTTTGTGGGAATAGACATCGAGGAACAGCTGCGTCGTGCGGCTGATCGGGCCGATGGCGTGCTGGGTGTGATAGTTGCGGAACAGCGCGAAGTAGGTGACGGTTTCGAGGTCGAAGAGGTAAGGACAGGTCAGCATGAAAAAATTGCCGAGCATCTGATCGGAATACCAGTCGACCGCCAGGCAGGAAAGACAGTCGAAAACGTAGAAGCCCCCTTTCCCGACGCGGCGGATCACTTCATGGATGCGGGCGATAAACCCTTCAAATCCGATCTGCGGATCAAGCTCATGCACTTCCGTCGCCATGAATGCCGGCAGTAGCGGCTCGTGGCGGGCGAAGCGGAAATAGATCAGCACCCGTCCGTTATCCTGCGCCGCCTGGGCAAACGGCAGAACGAACGCCTGATATTCGGCAATGTCGTCCACCTGCCAGACGATATTATCGCCCGCCAGCACACCGCGAATCGTGTGGTCGAGATCCGGAATCCCTGTACTCAGAGTCGTGCTGAATGGTTTCATGATAATCTCCTGCTGAACTTTTCTGTTGCTGCGTCGCACGAAAGAGATTTGCCGCCAGCTCGGTGCTGCCCATGTGGTCGAGGATTTGCTGGTCCTTTTTCAACCCTTTCAGGGCGTGGATATCCTGCGCCATCAGTCCACCGTACAGTCCGGCATACCCGTAATTCTGAAAAATAGCGTAATCGCGGGGCTCAATGACCCCGGCATCCTTCGCGGCATCGGCAAGCTGGCTGTTATGCGTTCTCAGTTCCGCGCGGATGGCAAGTCGGCGTTGCGCTTCCAGCTCCTCATCGCTCAGCTCCTGCCGCCGGGTTTGCGCGGCAAAATAGGTTTGCCCCTGGGCCACAATCTCTTTGGCCGGATCCGCGTTTTGAATAACGAGATAGCAGGCGTAGCGCGACATCATCACGGTATTCACCGCACGCTGACCGCCCTTGCCGATTTCGATCATATCGGTGACCTCAACGAAATGATCGTCCACCCGCTGGCCGCTGTTGAAACAGGCCGTGCGGGCGGATTCGATGACGGACTGGAAATTCCGGTAATCGGCATAGCCGAGCACCTTGGCAAAGTCCCGGCTGGACCAGAATTCATTACCTGCCGGATTCGTCCGGCGAATTTGTTCAAATGGCGTGATTTCCTGACTCATGCGTTTTCACCCTCCCCGGAATGTCCAAAAATCCGCTCCATCCTCCTGCAAATCCTTGCCCATGCGGTATTTGATTTAAGTTTTTCTTTACAACTGAGCTCCTTGAAATCTGTTCAACGCATCGCACGCAGTATCTGTTGCGATAGTACGACCGGGTGCTTCGCTAAAACTTGTTGCTCCTTGGAAGAAATACCTCTCTTCCTCCGGAGCGCCTCACCTGGATGTAGCGACCATTTTTCCGAATAGGCAGGCGATGATTTTCTAGTAGAATTTACTGATGGCGGTGTTTTAGACATCTTAAATTTATCAGATTTTGAGGTGCTGTTTTTTTTGTGCCGGGTTTCGCCATAAAGTTCCCTGTAACGGTAAAATTCGCCGACAGCCTAGTCGTCAGCCGGTTTCCCGTCAACGCAAAGGACTAGAAAGAGCGCGAGTTATAAGTTCCGGACGTTCCAAGATGTTGGAACGGTTTTGCGTTTTGCATTTTGTATCCCTTGCGATCCTTTCTGCTAAATCCTTCATCCGTCTGCCCGCCCGCCTTCTCCTGAGGAATATCTGGACATTGCAGAAAAGGAGTTTAAAACCCCCTTTTTCGAGGCGCTGAGAGCCCTCAATAAAACAAACCCCCTGTCTGAGCATTTTTTAAGCAATGTCACAAACGCCTCTCTGGTCGATGCGAAAGCACTCGCGGAGGCGTTGTGTTAAATGAAGCAGCCCCCGCAACTGATCCTGCTCGACAGCAATGCCTATCTGCGACTGGCGATCAGTATCCACCCTCTGCTGGGACAAAAATTCGGACAGGACAAAGAAGAGAACTATGTAATCCGCGTTAGACGTGAGTTTGCTCTGGAATTCAAGAAGTTCTTTGGCATTACCCCGTTCACTGAAAAATAAGATCCACATTCCATCCTCCCAACAAAAAAGAGGGCTCCGAAGAGCCCCCTTTCGTGTGATGCATTTCGACAGGGACTTAGATAAGACCCTGAGCGAGCATGGCATCGGCCACTTTGGTGAACCCGGCGATGTTGGCACCGGCCACATAGTTGCCTGCGCAGCCGTATTCGGCGGCTGTTTCGAAGCAGTTTTTGTGGATGTTAACCATGATGGTGTTGAGTTTTTCGTCCACTTCTTCACGGCTCCAGCTCATGCGCATCGAGTTCTGGCTCATTTCAAGACCGGAAGTTGCCACGCCGCCGGCGTTGGCCGCTTTGCCCGGGCCGTACAGAATCTTCTTGGCCAGGAACCGCTCAACCGCTTCCGGCGTGCTCGGCATATTGGCGCCTTCGCTGATCAGGAAGCATCCGTTGTCGAGCAGGGTCTTCGCGTCGTTGCCGTCAATTTCGTTCTGCGTTGCACTCGGGAAGGCGCAGTCGCACTTGACCGCCCACGGACGTTTGCCTTCGAGGAACTGTGCTTTGCTGAACTTCTTGGTGTACTCGCTGATACGGCCGCGCTGTACATTCTTGAGGTCCATAACCCAGGCCAGTTTTTCATCCGTGATACCGTCCATATCAACGATGGTACCGGCGGAGTCGGACAGCGTAACGGCTTTACCGCCGAGCTGGTTGATCTTTTCAACGGTGTACTGCGCGACGTTGCCAGAACCGGAAACCGTACACACTTTGCCTTCGAGGCTGGTGCGGCGGGTCTTCAGCATTTCCTGCGCGAAGTAGGTGGCGCCGTAGCCGGTGGCTTCCGGACGGATCAATGAACCGCCCCACTTCAGCCCTTTGCCAGTGAGTACGCCGGTAAACTCGTTGCGAATGCGGCGGTACTGACCAAACATAAAACCGATTTCACGTCCGCCTACGCCGATGTCGCCGGCCGGTACGTCGGTGTCCGGGCCGATGTGGCGCTGCAGTTCCGTCATGAACGACTGGCAGAAGCGCATGACTTCGCTGTCAGATTTGCCTTTCGGATCGAAATCCGAGCCGCCCTTGCCGCCGCCCATCGGGAGTGTGGTCAGCGCATTTTTGAAAACCTGCTCGAAGCCGAGGAATTTCAGGATGCTGGCGTTGACGCTGGGATGGAAACGCAATCCGCCTTTGTACGGGCCGATCGCGCTGTTGAACTCGAAGCGGAACCCGCGATTAACCTGCACCTGGCCCTTGTCGTCCTGCCACGGTACGCGGAAAATAATCTGGCGTTCTGGTTCGACGATGCGGTGCAGAATTTTTGCATCGCAGAGATCTTTGCGACGGGCCATCACCGGCTCCAGTGATTCGAGCACTTCGCGCACAGCCTGCAAAAATTCCGGCTCGCCCGCGTTGCGACGTTCGACGATATCTAACACTTCCTTAACTACACTCATGCTTTTCTCCCTGTTCAGGTTTACGGTTTAAACTCTATACGGCATTATTGCGTCGTATAAATCCTGTAAGAACATCCCCATTTCATCCAAAAACCATCGTCCGTCAACGGTTATTTTTAAAGCC
>JBILEA010000058.1:0-12338 GCA_044352355.1 Pontiellaceae bacterium
CCCGGCGCTCGGCGGTATTCCGGTTGGACACGAAGTCGCCCGTGCGCTGGGTACCCGGTTTATTTTTGCGGAGAAAAACGCAGAAAAAGCCTTGGTAATGCGTCGATTTAAGATCGAAAAAGGCGAGCGTTTTCTGGTAGCGGAAGATGTCATTACCCGCGGCGGGCGCGTGCAGGAAACAATCGATATCGTCAAGGCGCACGGTGGAATTGTCGTGGCAGTCGGTGTGCTGGTCAACCGCAGTGGCGGAAAGGCCAAATTCGACTATCCGACGGTCAGTCTGCTCGACATCGAACCGGTCACCTGGGAACCGGCTGAATGCCCGCTTTGCAAGCAGGGTTTGCCTCTGGTTCACCCCGGAAGCTGATGGGGATTGGAATGTTGGATGAGAATGGAAGGCTGGAATATTGAAAAGCCGGATTGGATCCATACTTTAATTCCATTCTTCCACCGTTCCATTATTCCATTTTCTTTGTTGTCGAAACCGTTTTGTCGCCGTATTCTCTCCGCTCAATTTTGTTCTATTGAGTTTAACGGGAGATCATAGCTATGGCGCATCCGCTCGAAGCATTGCTGGTATTGCAGGAAAAAGACCGAAAAATCGCAAAACTCCACCGTGAGATCCGTGACATTCCCGCCCGTAAAGCCGATATCGAAAAGCAGCTCGAAGGGGTGAAAACTAAACTTGCACAGGCTCGCGAAATTCTTAAAAAGAATGCAGCTGATCTCAAACAGCTCGAAATTGAAGTCAGTTCGCTGCGTGATAAGATCACGAAATATAAACAGCAGCAGATGGAAGCCAAAAATAACGAGCAGTATCGCGCATTTCTTCAGGAGATCGCCGCCGCTGAAAAACTGATTTCCGGGCTTGAAGATCGCGAAATGGTGCTGATGGAACAGGCCGAAGTCGCTAAGAAAGTTATCGCTGAACGTGAAGCTGAACTCAAAGCAGAAGAAGGCGGCGTCAGCGAAGAGAAAGAAATGCTCGAAGAGCGCCTCACAACGGTTCAAGGGAATCTCAATAAACTGATTGCTGACCGACAGCAGATTACTTCAACCGTTAATCCGTCGCTACTTTCAAAATATGAACGTCTGTTCAAAAACAAAGGCGACTTCGCCGTTGTTCAAGTTGAGAAAGACCACTGCTCCGGTTGCCACATGCGCCTGCCGCCGCAAGTCACCAATGACGCACTTAACCCGGCCAAGCTTGTCATCTGCAACTTCTGCGGACGCATGCTCATTAACCTGCGTTAAGCATTTTGGAGTGCGGACGCAAGTGAAACGCGAGGCCGCTCTGTTCCCGTTGATGGAGAAAAGCTCCGTCACACTTCGTTTGCTGGAGCACTCCAGAGTGCTTTTCACAGAAACTTCTCGCCTTGGCGGGTGCCGCCGCGTACCTTCCTCCTCCGCAGGCAGAGTGTATCGGCCGCTCTTTGGTTCGCCAAGGGGAGGAAAGTCCGGACTCCGCAGGGCAGGACGTTCCGTGGTTAACGCGGAAACTCCGGTGCTAAATCGCCGGGGATGGAAAGTGCCACAGAAATTATACCGCCCTGAGGGCGCTTCGGCGCATCGAAGGGTAAGGGTGAAATGGTGGGGTAAAAGCCCACCGCTCCAAGGGTAACCGCGGAGGCAGGGTAAACCCCGTCCGGAGCAAGATCAAATAGGGAACAAGGAGCTGCCCGCTCCACTTGAGTTCCGGGTTGATCGCATTAGATAAATGGTCGACTCCTTCGGGAGAACAGAATCCGGCTTACCGCTCTGCCTGCGCTTTTTGAAACGTAATGCGTAACGAGTAATACGTAACATGGAATTGCCTATTCAAGGCTGGTCCTGTCGGAATTACGCATTACTCGTTATGCATTACGCTTGGCGAAGTGCTTCGAGTCACCCCACTGATTGAAGCCGATGGTTTCGCCGATGGACTGGATGCGGCGGGTCAGGCATCCACGGCACATGGATGAGTTTTCATCGAGGCACGGTTTGTTGTCGTAGAGCACATAGTTCGGGCGGAACTCTGTCTCGGTGACGTTGGGCATGATGATATTCGCGCCGCACAGTAATCCCATTTCGCGCCCGGAATGTTCCAAGGCCTGGAGCGCGGTGGCGGCGGCGATGTTGACATCCTTCAGCACGATGCGCGTCACGGCGATCATTTTTAGCCCGAGCGTCAGCGCGGTTTGTTTCTGTTCGTCGGTGTACGGCGGAATTTCCGCGCCCATCGGGGTGTCGCGGTGCGGGATATACGGCCCCATGCCGACCATATCCACGTCGAGTTCTTTCATGAACAGGATATCGTTGACTAGATCGTCCATCGTCTGACCGGGCAGTCCCATCATCACGCCGGTGCCGACCTGATAACCGGTCTTTTTGAGCAGGGCGAGGCAGTTTTTGCGCACTTCAAAGTCGTGATCGGCCGGATGCAGTTGGCGGTAGAGTTCCGGATTGGTGGTTTCGATGCGGAGCAGATAGCGGTGTGCGCCCGCTTCGCGCCAGCGGCGGTAGGTTTCTTCAGTTTGTTCGCCGAGCGACAGCGTGACGCCCAGTTTGCCGTCTGTGGCTGCTTTAATCCGCCGGAGCACCTGTTCAATCAGTTCGATATAAGCGGCATCATGCCGCTCGCCGGACTGGATCACGACCGAGCCGTATTCATTTTTAAACGCCCAGATCGCTTCGCGAACCATTTCCTCTTCGTCCATCTGGAAACGCTTCACATTCGTGTTGCTCTTACGGATGCCGCAGTAGTAGCAGTCCTTGACGCAGATATTGCTGCACTCAATGATGCCGCGAAAATACGCTACCTTGCCAACATACTTGGCTTTTACGCGGTAAGCGCAGTCATAGAGAGCCTGCAATTCCGCTGGGTCGTTGATTCCCAGCAGCGCCGTCAGTTCCGCCGGAGTCAACTCTTCGTCGCGGTCGACTTTTTTTAAAATGAGATCTGTCATGTCAGGCCAATCTGTCTGATCAAAAATACAAATCGCGGTCGCCGGATTTTATCTGTTCGATTCGTTCGAGCAGTTTCACCTTCTGGTCGCCGTCGGGTATCCGTTCGAGTTCGCGCTCAATTTGCTTCATGCCAGCCTTGCGGGTTTCAGGCGACGAGTAGTCTTCCATATATTCGAGGAACGTCAGCACGGCATTAGGCGTACAAAATCGTTTAACGAAGCCGGGAATAGCGAACTCCATAAAATGTTCGCCAGTGCGGCCGAGGCGGTAGCATCCGGTGCAGAAGCTGGGAATAAAGTCGGCTTCGCACAGCTCGCGGATCACCTGATCGAGCGAACGTCCGTCGTTGAGCACGAATTGGCTCTTTTTGTAGGACTCTTCATCCTGTTGCGAGTAGGCCCCGACGCCGATGTCGGAACCGGCATCAATCTGGGAAACGCCGAACTGGATGATTTCGTTGCGGATGGCGACCGACTCGCGGCAGGTGAGAATCAGTCCGGTGTACGGAACCGCAAGACGCAGAATGGCGACCAGCCGTTTAAAGTCGTAGTCACTCACGGCATGCGGCGGGCGGTCACACAGTGCGGTTCCGATCGCCGGTTCGATGCGCGGGAATGAAATGGTATGCGGTCCGACGTGGAATTTTTCTTCCAGATGGATCGTGTGGTAGAGCAGGGCCATCGTTTCGAAACGCCAGTCGAATAGTCCCATTAGCGCGCCGATGCCGACATCGTCGATGCCGGCCTGCTGGGCGCGATCGAGTCCGTGGAGCCGCCAGAGATAATTGCTCTTCGGGCCTGATGGATGCATTTGTTTATAGGTTTCCTGATGATAGGTCTCTTGAAAAATCTGGTAGGTGCCGATGCCGGCGGATTTCACCAGCTTGAAGCCTTCGACATCCAGCGGCGCGGCATTGATGTTCACGCGCCGGATTTCGCCGTTTCCTTTTTTAATGCCGTAAACTTTTTTGACCGTATCGTGAATGAATTGCGCGTCGTACTGCGGATGTTCGCCGTACACCAGAATCAGCCGCTTATGTCCGCGATTGACAAGAGCTTCGACCTCGTTGTCGAGTTCAGGGAATGTCAGTGTTTTACGGCTGACCTCTTTATTGGTGCAGCGGAACCCGCAGTACTGGCAGTTATTGATACACTCGTTGCCGATATAGAGCGGGGCAAACAGCACGATGCGGTTGCCGTAGATTTTCTGCTTCAGTTCGCGGGCACCTTCGAAAATCTCATTCACCAGCGCCGGATCCTCGGCATTGATGAGTACAGCCATTTCGTCCGGATTCAACCGGTTTTTATTCAGCGACTTGGCAATAATTTCCCGCACCCGTTCCGGCGACGGATTTTTTGTTTTTTCCAGCCATTGGAAAATTTCAGTCTCTGGAATGAAGCTTTTCAGTCCAGCGGTATTTATCGGTGGCAATCCAGTTTTCATTTTTTTTCCAAATTTTCGTAATGCGTAACAAGTAATACGTAAGGGGATGAATTTTTGTTACGCATTACTCGTTACTCGTTAATTTTTTCTCATAAGCATCCAGCGCGGCGGGGAAGGGCGACAGCACCCGTTTCAGCACGCCCTGCGTTTGCGAAATACAAAGTCCGTAGTTGGTGATCGGCACGCCGGCCACCTCGCATTTTTCAATACGCGAGAGAATTTCGCGACGGTTATGCATACAGCCGCCGCACTGCACGACGAGGCTGTATTCATTGAGATTCTCCGGGAAGTCACGCCCGGCATAGACATCGATTTTCAGCTCACATCCGCAGTACTGGCGAAGCCAGCGCGGAATTTTTACGCGTCCGATGTCATCCTCGGCCGCGTGGTGGCTGCACGACTCGGCAATCAGTACTTTGTCGCCGTCTTTCAGCCGATCAATGGCCGCCGCGCCCGCCGCCAGTTTCGGCAGGTCGCCTTTGAGCCGGGCAAATAAAATCGAAAACGTGGTGCAGGGGATTTCGTTCGGCGTGTCACCGATCATCTTCAACACCACCTGTGAATCACAAACAACCAAATCAGGCGGCGTTTTCAGCTGGCGGAGGATATGCGTGTACTCGCGTTCCTTCACCACCAGCGCGGCAGCGTCATTGTCGAGCGCGTCGCGAATGGTCGAAACCTGCGGCAGAATCAGGCGGCCTTTTGGTGCCTGCAAATCAATCGGCACGATCAATATGGCAATTCCACCCGGCTTCACTAGATCGCCAACCAACGGCGGCGGCTGGAGAAATTCTTCGGGGCAGACTTCGATCAGCTGGGCTTTGAGCTGGGACAAAACTTTTTCTCTGCTGCTTAAATCAGTTGAGTTGCAGGAAATGTCGGACGAGTCAGACACGTCTGACTGGTCTGACAGGTCTGACTTGTTCCGGATGCGAACAACCGGAATGTTTTTTTCTTCGGCCAGCGCAGAAACTTTTTCCTCAAACTCACCAAAACGGTTGCCTTCGCAAATCAGCAAAATTACATCGGCGCGGTCGAAAACCTTTTCTGTTTTTTCAATCCTTTTTTCGCCCAAAACGGTGCGGTCGTCTAGTCCTGCCGTATCTATAAATACAACGGGGCCAACTGGTAACAGCTCCATCGTTTTTTCAACCACATCGGTCGTCGTGCCGGGCTGTTCCGAGACAATCGAAACATCCTGACCGGCGATCAGGTTCAAAAAACTCGACTTGCCGACGTTCGTTCGTCCGAACAGCGCGATATGCAGTCTCAAACTTTTTGGTGCAGTTTTCATAATGCGTAATTCGTAACGAGTAATGCGTAATTGGAGAGTCAAAAATTACGTATTACGCGTTACTCGTTCATCTTTGTGTCCCATTGCCATTAAATTCTGAGGGGAGAGCGTTCGATGCACAATCTCTTCCCCCAGTTCCTTTTCCAAAAATCCACGGATTTTGCCTTTGCCGTGTTGTTCGAACTGTTTGAAGAGTTCGGAGCAACGGTCGTATCCAAGCATGGGAACAAACGCAGTGATAATTTCGGGAGAAGCATACAGGCGTTCCTGACATTTACCTTGATCCGCGTCAATTCCGGCGGCGTGTTTTGCCAGCATTTGCGCGGCGACAATCAACAGGTCGATGGATTCGAGCAGGGCGTCGGCCAGCAAAGGCATAAACTCGCAGATCTGGAGCGAACCGCGCGATGCACAATCGGCGACGATGCCGTTGTTCGCTTTTACTTTAATGCCGATCTGAATGACGGATTCAAGAATCACTGGATTAACTTTGCCGGGCATGATGGATGATCCAGCTTGCACGGCAGGCAATTTTATTTGTCCGAGCATCGTTAGTCGGCGCAGGTCGTCGCTGACTTTAATCAGATTGACGGCAGCGGCATTCAGGATGCCGGAGACTTCAACGAAGCAGTCGGCGTTGGCGGTGGCTTCCACCATATTTTCGGCGCGGCTGAGACCAAGCCCGGTCACTTCGCGTAGTTTTTCAATGACGAGAAAAATATAACTGCGCGGCGCTGTGAGTCCTGTTCCGATGGCGGTTCCTCCGAGATTTACGGTGCGCAGACGTTCCTCGCATTTGAAGGTGCGCCAACGGTCACGGGCGAATGCTTCGGCAAATGAGGAGAACTGTGCTCCGAGCGTAAGTGGTACGGCATCAACAAGTTCGGTTTTTCCAAGGATTGAAAGATTTGCCCATTTTTTTTCCAGAGTTTGGAAACTTCCCTGTAGCACGGCGAATGCTTCACTGAGTTCGCGGACTCCGATGATGGCTGCGACTTTTAGCGCGGTCGGATAGGTGTCGTTGGTGGACTGGTGCAGGTTGACCTCTTCGATTGAATGCGCTCCGGCGAGGTTTCCAATAACTTCGTTGACCATCATGTTGGTAGAAGTACCGGCGCCACCTTGCAGAGCAGAAAGATGAACTATGAAAGATGAACTATGAAACTGGTTACAGGCTTCGATAATCCGATCCGCTTTTTCTTTCGGAAGAAATCCAAGTTCCTTGTTAGCGAGGGCGCAGGCTTTTTTTACCTGAGCGTACGCGTGAAGCAGACGGGGATTTACAGCCGGGCCGGGAACCGGAAAGTTTTCCAAGGCACGGGCGGTATGAATTCCCCACGGCGCGTCAGCGGGGATTTCCTTTGATCCAAGTAAATCGGTTTCGGTGCGGGTTCTCATATGAAATATGAAATAGGAAAGATGAGATATGAAAGTGGAACTCAGGTAGCGTTGGCCTTTTTATAAGGCTGTCGCAGACCCGATTTCATCTTTCATAGTTCATCATTCATCTTTCTCCCTTCTTGCTCAGCATGGATTTGACGGAGACGCCTGAAAGAGCGCCGAGTTTTCCGGTGAGCGTACCCAGTTCATCCGTGGTGGCATCGACGATCAGGGTGATGGCGGAGC
The DNA here is from genome assembly GCA_044352355.1 of Pontiellaceae bacterium. Taxonomy (GTDB): domain Bacteria; phylum Verrucomicrobiota; class Kiritimatiellia; order Kiritimatiellales; family Tichowtungiaceae; genus Tichowtungia. Next base: position 7,310 of record JBILEA010000058.1, read on the forward strand.
AGGCTCGTTTTTCGTAAGGGACTCCCATTCGAGCAACGATCAGTTCGCCGTAATGCCCCAGCAGTTCATTAACCGCGGTTGCGTTGGCTTCGCGATCCTCAATGATGATTCCAATAAAACCTAATCTTTTTTCCATACGCATTTCTCCCAAAAAAAAGTGCTCCGCCGCATTTCTGCGGCGGAGCATGGAGACGGTAGGCAGCTATGCAAACCGTTATCCTAAATTGTCCATTCGCCTTGGGTCAGGGAATCCCCCTTGCCGCAGAAAACTCAAATAAGATACACCGGTTTCTACTTTTTGTATACTTTTCGTTCTTGGTATTCGGTGTGTAAAAGCTTGTGAGCCTTGTGCCCCAACGGTTTACCAAGAAAATCTTCATAGATTTTAGTGATCATCGGGTTGTGGTGGGAGCACCGACGAACCGATTTTTCGTCATCTGAGTAGATTCCTGCAGTCCGTTTGGCGCGGATTTCGTCGGTGGCACCGTGTGGCTGTCCGCCACCGCCGATACAACCGCCACGACAGGCCATCACTTCGATGAAGTGGAACGGTAGTTCTTCACCTTTTTCCTTGGCTGCACGAATTTGATTGAGCAGTGCTTCGACGTTGCCCATCTGGTGAGCGACCGCGACGCGGATTTTTGTTCCTTTGATATCGATCTCAGCCGCTTTAACACCTTGCATACCACGGACATCCATAAAGTTAACGTCTTTAAGATCTTCCTTGGTGATGAGGTAATAGGCCGAGCGAAGTGCAGCTTCCATTACACCACCGGTGACCCCGAAGATGGTTCCGGCACCGGTATATTCGGCGAGGATGCTGTCGGGTTGTTCTTCGGGCAGGTTTTTAAAGTCGATTCCAGCTTGTTTGATCATGTGCGCCAGTTCGCGGGTGGTGATGGAAACATCCACATCCTGGAAGCCGGATGCACCCATGCTTTCACAGCGACCAACCTCGAATTTCTTTGCAGTGCAAGGCATTACAGAAACGACGTACATGTCTTTCGGATCGATTCCTGCCTTTTCTGCATAGTAGGTTTTGGCCATGGCCCCCAGCATCTGCTGCGGCGATTTGGCCGAGGAGAAGTTCGGGATGAAGTCTGTGGCATATTTCTCCATGTAGTCGGTCCATGCCGGGCAGCATGAAGTAATTTGTGGAAGGACACCGCCTTCGGTGACCCGTTTTACAAACTCTGAACCTTCTTCAATAATGGTCAGGTCGGCGGTGAAGTTGGTGTCAAACACGGCATTAAAGCCGAGGCGGCGCAGTGCAGTGTAAAGCTGTCCGGTGAGCACTTCGCCCGGCTCGTAGCCGAAGGCTTCGCCGATGGCAACACGTACAGCCGGAGCAATTTGGACCACGCAATGCTTTTTATCTTCCTCGATGGCGTTCCACACTTCGCGGGTCTGGTCTTTTTCATAGATGGCACCAACGGGGCAGTGCGCCGAGCATTGTCCGCATTTGATACAAGGACTTTCGTCGAGTGTCACGTCAGCCGCCGGAGCAATGCGTGTTTTTTCTCCGCGTCCGATGAATTCGAGCGCCCATACGCCCTGCATATTCTGACAGACTTTAGCGCAACGTCCGCAAGCGATACATTTTTCGGGGTTCAGCACAATGGATGTCGTCGAATTGTCAACCGGCAGGTCGCGCAACCGTTTTTCGTACGGAACGTCGCGGATGCCGAATTCTTCCGTCAGCGTCTGCAGTTCGCAGTTGCGATTACGGCTGCACTGGAGGCAGTCGTTGGGGTGGGTGGAGAGAATCAGCTCAAGCACCGTGCGGCGTACATTGACGATTTCCGGGTCGTGGGTGATTACTTTCATGCCGGGACCTGCCGGGGTGGCGCAGGCACGCAGCATTTTCGGTGACCCTGCGACCTTGACAACGCAGATACCGCAGGCAGCCCACGGTTCGAGGTCCTGATGATAGCAGAGTGTCGGAATTTTTACGCCGACTTGTTTAGCTGCGTCGATGAGCGAGGTCCCCGGTTTGACCGATACCGGGATTCCATTGATTTCGAGTTCAATCATATTCATGGGTTTCTCCAAAATTAACCTTTTTTGACGGCATCGAATTTACAGGCGGTAAAGCACTGTCCGCACTTGATACACTTCGATTGATCAATGACGTGGACTTTCTTCACTTCGCCGCTGATGCAGGAAACCGGGCACTTGCGTGCGCATGCGGTGCAACCGACGCATTTCTCTGCATCAATTGTATAAGTGAGCATCGCTTTGCATTTGCCAGCCGGACACTTCTTGTCTTCGATGTGCGCGCGGTATTCCTCTTCGAAGTATTTCATAGTCGACATGAACGGATTCGGTGCGGTCTGGCCAAGGCCGCAAAGCGAAGCTTTGCGCATGGCATGGCCGATGTCTTTCAGTTTCTGAAGATCATCCGGCACACCCTGACCCTTGCTGATGCGGTCGAGGATGTTGTAGCAAGTACGTCCGCCGATTCGGCAGGGGGCGCATTTGCCGCATGATTCGTCCACCGTGAATTCAAGATAGAATTTGGTGACGTCGATCATACAGTCATCTTCGTCCATAACAATCATTCCGCCCGAACCCATCATGGAGCCGATGGCCTGAAGGCTTTCGTAATCAATCGGGGTATCGAGGAATTCGGGGGTTATGCAACCGCCGGACGGTCCGCCGGTTTGAGCCGCCTTGAATTTTTTACCGTTAGCAATTCCGCCGCCGATGTCATAAATGATATCGCGCAACGTGGTGCCCATCGGGACTTCGATCAGACCGGAGTTGTTGATTTTTCCGGTCAGTGCGAAAACTTTAGTTCCTTTGGACGTTTCGGTGCCGATGCTACTGAACCATTTGCTGCCTTTAAGCAGAATGACTGGAATGTTGGCATAGGTTTCAACATTGTTGATAACGGTCGGTTTGCCCCAGAGACCTTTGACGGCCGGGAAGGGAGGGCGCGGCACCGGCATGCCGCGGTTGCCTTCGATGGATGCGAGCAGTGCGGTTTCTTCGCCGCAGACAAAGGCTCCGGCACCCAGACGGATTTCGATATCAAAATCGAAATCGGTACCGAGAATTTTGTTACCGAGCAGTCCATATTCACGGGCTTGCGCCATCGCGGTGTTCAGTCGCTCAATGGCCAGCGGATATTCTGCACGGATATAAATGAAACCTTTGCTGGCACCGACGGTGTAGCCGGCAATAGTCATCGCTTCGAGTACGGAGTGGGGGTCGCCTTCAAGAACGCTACGATCCATGTAGGCACCCGGATCGCCCTCGTCGGCATTGCAGACGATATATTTTTGATCGGCGGGTGTGTTTTTGGTGAACAGCCATTTGCGTCCGGTCGGGAAGCCCGCGCCGCCGCGGCCGCGCAGGCCGGAGTCGAGGATTTCCTGAGCCACGCTGTCAGGCGTCATGTCAAAGAGTGCTTTTTCCAGCGCGGCGTATCCGTCACGGGCGATATATTCATCGATAATCTCAGGGTTGATGACCGCGCAGTTACGTAGAACGATGCGCAGCTGTTTGCGGTAGAAGCTGATGTCGCTGGAGCGCGGATCGTTTGCTGCTTTATCTTCTTTGTAAAGCAGACGCTCAACCTTGCGACCTTTGACGATGTGTTCAGTGACGATTTCGTGTGCATCTTTGGGGCCGACTTTGACGTAAAAGCTTTCGTCAGGGAGGATTTTCACGATCGGGCCCTGTTCGCAGAACCCGAAGCATCCGGTTTTCACCAGCTGAGCTTCGGCTTCTACACCGGCGGCTTTGATTTCTTTTTCAAGTGCTTCGTAGAGCGCTTTGCCTTTATTGGATTCACACGCGGTTCCCGCGCAGACTAGAATGTAGTTTTTGTAGGCCATGGTTATTTCACCTCTTTAATAATGTCAGTCGAGGGTTTGTCAAAAATATGGTCGCTGACCAGTGCCTTGCCCGCCAGATGTTCGCGTACGATACGGCGCGCCGTTTTATCGTCAACGTTGCCGTAAACGACGTGCGGCATGTCGTCGCAGATGACTTCAACCGTCGGTTCAGAGAAGCAAAGGCCCATGCAACCCGTCTGTTTAATGGTTACATCATTAATGCCGGCCTTATTCATTTCGTCAAGAAAGGCGTCAAAAACGGCTTTTGCACCGGCGGCAATTCCGCAGGTGCCCATGCCGATCACCACTTCCGCCCGCTTGCCTTCGGCGTTGCGCTGGGACATGCTTTTTTTCTTTTCGTCGCGCAATTTGCGCAAATCATCCAGAGTTAACTTTGCCATCGTTTATCCTGCCTTTCTTAAATTTTCTTCCTGCGAGGTGATATAGGTTTTGAGCAGCGTTAGATTTTCAGCGCTGCACAGCTCGCCTAGCGCGTCTTTCAGTTCATTGCGGGAAAGTGTGTATTCCTCGCCATATCGGGTTTTTGTAATGGTTAGTTCGCCGGGAACCAGCGTCAGCATCATTGCGGCCGCGCCGGCGAAGTCGCCTAGCGGTGGTAAATCCATATGCCGGGCCTTTGCCCGGAAACGAATAACGGTTCCGAGGCCTTCCTGCGATTCAATGGCGGCTTCACCACCGGCCGCTTCAGCAGTCTGAAACAGGAAGGGCAGGCCGAGTCCTACACGACGGTGTGCATGTTTGTGTCCGTCGCTATAGAATGGATCGACTGCTTTAGCCTGTGTTTCGTTGTTCATGCCTTTGCCGTTATCTTTTACTTCAAATTCAAACGTCTCTTCCGTTTCACGGATCATTAGTTCGATCACCGTGGCGTCTGCTTCAACGGAATTTTGAATGATATCCGTTATCAGATCGCAGAGTGTTGCGTGCACTATTTTCCCCGGGCTTGTTCCAGAATTTTTTTAAGTTGCGCGATTTTTACGCTGCCAAAAACTTCACCGTTGACGGTCATAACCGGGGCCAGACCGCAGCATCCGATGCAGCGGACGGCTTCCATAGAGAACTCACCGTCTGGTGTAACTTTATTGAGGCCGACGCCAAGCTGGCGTTCCAGTTCGAGAATAATGTCTTCGCCGCCTTTGAGGTAGCAGGCGGTACCCATGCAAACG
>JBILEA010000059.1:0-12336 GCA_044352355.1 Pontiellaceae bacterium
GCGGCTACAGCGAACAGCTTGCCACTCAGCGTTTGGCCCATCGGGCCAATACGAAAAAAAATCCGTCCGATCAGCCCAATCTGTCCGATAAAATCCCAGCCTGCCCGAAATGCGGAAAACCAACGGCGCTGCGTACTGCAAAGAGCGGCAAAACCGCCGGCAAACAGTTCTGGGGCTGCACCGGCTATCCCGACTGCAAAGGAGTCGTTAACATTTGACGAAACCGTCCAATCGGGCGAATTCGTCCGCCATACCGATGATACCGGACACTCTTGCGAGCCTTTTATGCGCAGGCAGGGATGCCTGCGCCACGTTATGGTATCGCCGCCATCCTGGCGGCCTTGTCTAAAAGGTGGAACGTGCCGTCCCTGCGCGTTATGCAGATCAGTAAATTTCCGGCGTTCCTCTGGCAGAGTGCCATACGCGGACAATTTCAATGCGGTCTTGCTTCAGGCGGTAAACAATCCGGCAGGGGCGTTTAATGACTTCGCGGATCTGTTCGTCCCGCAGTTCCGGCACAACCCGTCCGCTGAGCGGGAAATCCGCCAAATGTTCAACCGCATCAAAGAGGGTGGATATAAACCGTTTTGCAATCTCCGGACTGTCGAGGGAAATATAATCGCGCAGATCCATCAAATCCTATCGCGCGGACGGCGACTAGACTATTTGGAGAGCCATTCAGCGAACTCCTCTTTGACCATGCTGTGAGCGATACCTTCGCTACGGTCGAGTTCATAGAGTCCCTTGCGTAGACCGGCGATAAAATGGATGCGTTCCTCAATCTGTAGCCAGTCGGCGCTGTCCGGCAGTCGGGTGATTGCCTGAATTGCCAGTTCTTTCGTTGTCATAAAACTTCTCCTCAGATCGGGGAAAGATAACACGGCGGCTTTCCCCCCGGAAGAATTCATTTTGAACGTTTGATCAAATGACGGGATGGCCGAGTCCGCTGCGAGAAAACGATAACACTACAAAATGGCGCTCTCTTATTGGGAGGAAGCGATTATTGATGGAGGCCGTTACAAGGGCATTAAATCGTTCATAACCTTTCATTATTCCATCTCCGTGCCACAGCGATCACTGTGTGGTTTGTTTCTTTCAGCAGTTCCTTCGGATCGATGGCGGTTGTGCGGGGACGGGATTCGATAATTTGACGAATTTAAGACAGTATTTTATTCTCATCTTTTATTCTGTAGCAGTTCCTCCGCATGCCGGAGCGTCACCTTCGTTAAATCTTTGCCGCCGAGCATGCGGGCGATTTCTTCGGTGCGCGCGTCGCCATCGAGCTGGACGATTTGCGTGAAGGTGCGGCCGTCCTGTACCCGTTTGGCGACGGCGTAGTGTGCGCCGCCGCAGACGGCGACTTGCGGCAGATGGGTGATGGCGATGACCTGATGCGTCCGTCCGACCTGCGCGAGCTTGTCGCCAACAGCGTTGGCGATTTCGCCGCCGACGTTGGCGTCGATTTCGTCAAAGACGAGCAGGGGAATCCGGTCGTGGCGCGCCAGTACGGCTTTGACGGCCAGCATGACGCGCGAAATTTCGCCGCTGGAAGCAATCGCCCGCAGCGGCCGCATGGTTTCACCGGCGTTGGGCGCGAAGCCGAATTCAATTTCGTCCATACCGGAGGCGGCGGGTTCGTCAGCATCCAGCAGTTGAACTTCAAAGAGTCCGTGTTCGAAGCCGAGATCGCGCAGTTCGGCGGTAATGGCGTCGGCCAGATCGCCGGCGACCTTCTGCCGCTTTTTGCGCAGGACACGTCCGGCTTTTTCAGTTTCGATGAGTGCGGCGGCGCGGTCGGTGCCGACGGTGGCACGCTGTTCGTCGCGGGATTGCAAATCTTTGAGCCGCGCTTTCCATTCGTCGAGCTTGGCGAGGATTTCCGGCACGGACGGAGCATGTTTGCGTTTGAAGCCACGGTAGAGCGCGAGGCGTTCGTCGAGGAACTGCAACCGCTCCGGCCCGGCATCCATGTCTTCTACTGCGCTTTGAATGATGGCAGAAATTTCCTGTGCGGTGCGCGCCGCGCCTTCGAGTTCGGTGGCCCAGGCTTCGGCTTCAGGCATATATTTGGCCAGCTGGACGCAGGCTTTGCGGGCGGCGGAGATGCTTTCCACTGCGGAACACTCGGCTTCGGTCAGTCCGCCGACGGCGGTTTGCGCCAGTTCGAGAATATTCTGCGCATTGGCCATTTGTTCGTGTTCCTGCTGAACCGCTGTTTCGTCCTCTTCGGAAATTTTGGCTTCTTCGATCTCCTTAACGCGCCAGGCCAGCAGGTCAATCTGTTCGGCAAGGCCGGACTCATCAATATTTGAAAGTTCCTGAAACCGTTTTTCCAAGGTCTGGAACCGTTTATACTTTTCCTGATAAGCGGCACGGTCGGCGGCAAGCTGGCCGAAGGCGTCAAGGATGTCCATCTGCGCGTCGGTTTTCAGCAGCGACTGATGGTCGTACGGGCCGTGCATATCGACCAGTACGTCGCCGAGCGATTTGAGAACGGGCAGGGTGACCGGCGAGTCGTTGATCAGATTCTTTGAACTGCTCTCGGTGATGGTGCGGCGGATAATCAGCGTTCCACCGTCGCATGGCGGCAGGCCGACGGCATCGAGCGCGGCATTGACGTCCGCCGGGTCGGTCAGCTCAAAGACCGCTTCGATGTTGCAGACGGTTTCGCCGGTGCGGATGAGCGATTTATCGGCCCGTTCGCCGAGTACCAGCCGGAGCGCGCCGATCAGCAGGGATTTCCCTGCGCCGGTTTCACCGGTGATGACGTTGAGTCCGTTTTCAAACGAGACGGCAAGGCTGTCCACCAGCGCGAGATTACGGATATTCAAACGGCTCAACATATACCGTGCATCATTTCAGATTTGCGCCGGTTTCGGCAAGAGGGAAGAGCCCTTGAGAGCCTAAAAGAATGGTGGTAGGAGAAGGATTCGAACCTTCGAAGGCATTGCCAGCAGATTTACAGTCTGCCCCGTTTGACCGCTTCGGTATCCTACCGTTGTTTGTCTGAGAGAACGGATACCATAGCCAAAAAAAATCTGATGTCCACCCTGATTTAATTTTTTTACGAAAACCCTCCGCCATTGTGTCCCGCAGGGCTCTATGGTAGAACCCAGCCGTATGTCAGAATGCAAACCAGAGCGGATCGGGGTGTTTGGCGGATCGTTTGATCCGGTACATATGGGACATCTGACGATTGCGCAGGATGCCGTGGAGCAACTGGAACTCAGCCGGCTGATTTTCGTGCCAGCCGCTGTGCCGCCGCATAAGCAGGAGAAAACGCTAGTGGAAGGGCGACATCGCTTGGAAATGCTCCAGCTGGCGACGGAATCCAATTTGAGCTTTGAGGTGTCCGATATGGAGCTTCAGCGCGGCGGAATTTCGTACACGTTTGATACGATGAGACAGATTCAGTTTGAGCATCCCGGGGCGGAACTGTTTTTTATTATCGGACTCGATTCGCTGGTGGAACTCCATTTATGGCGGAATATTGAACCATTGCTGGAGATGTGCACGGTGGTGCCATTTGCGCGCGGCGGCGAAGATTCGGCAAAGATCGCGCAGCAAATTCAGCTTTCCAATGTCTGGAAAACAAAGCTTTTAGAGCGGTTGATCCGGATTCATGAGATTGAAATTTCCGCTTCCGAGATCCGGATGAGGCTGGCCGAGGGGCTGAGTATCCGCTACCTTGTGTCGCCTGAGGTTGAAATGTATATTGCAGAACATCACCTCTACGGGTGAATTGAGTTTAGAAGCTGGAGGATCATGATGAAGAAGGTGACTGAGAAAAAGACGAAGGTTATAAAGAAGGTTGAAAAGGCAGCGCCGAAGGCAAAAGCGGTCAAAAAGGTTGCGGCCAAAGCCCCGGCGGCGGTTACGAAGGCAAAAGCGGTAAAGAAGACGCCTGAGCTCCCAGATGTCGTAATGAAGGCCGTTCAGTTTTTAGATGCCAAAAAGGCAGAGAATATTGTGATTCTCGACCTGCGCAAGGTGGCGAATATTTCGGATTATTTTATCGTGGCTACTGCCGCTAATTCACCGCATCTCAGTTCGTTGAATGATGGACTTCAGCGGCTTTGTAAAAACGAGCAGTATAAAGGGTATCGTGCAGCCGGTACCGGTGACAGCGGCTGGATTATTGTGGATTATGACGGTGTGATGATTCACGTTTTCAATTTCGAAATGCGAACGCTCTACGATCTCGAAAAACTTTGGAAAGATGCCCGGCGGATTACGCTATGAAGTCGTATCGCAAAGAACTCTGGTTTAAGGCTCCACAGCGTCGCTCTTTTATTAATATCACGCCGGATGTGAATGAGTGTCTTCGCGAAAGCGGCATTAAAGAAGGGCTTTGTCTCGTCAATGCCATGCACATCACCGCCAGCGTTTTCATTAACGACGACGAAGGCGGGTTGCATCAGGATTTTGAAAAATGGCTTGAGAAGCTGGCGCCGGAAAAACCGCACAGCCAGTACGCTCACAACGGATTCGAAAACAATGCCGATGCTCATCTGAAACGGCAAATCATGGGGCGTGAAGTAGCCTGCGCCGTCACCGTTGGTAAACTCGACTTCGGTCCGTGGGAGCAGATTTTCTACGGCGAATTTGATGGCCTGCGTGATAAACGGGTTCTGGTCAAAATCATCGGCGAATAAATTCGCCGGTAGCGAATTTATTATGAACCGCATTGCCAAAGTTGCTGTCGACCTCTCGCTGGACCGGGAGTTTGACTATTTGATTCCTGAACCGCTCCGTCCGCTGGTCGAGATCGGCTCGCGGGTCGAAGTGCCGTTCCGGTCGCGTACGGTAACCGGCTTTGTGGTCGGGTTTGCGGACAAGTCGGCGTTTGATGATCTAAAGCCTATCGGCAAAGTGCTGGGCGAAAAGTCGCTGGTTAATGAAACGGTGATGGAACTGGCGCGATGGATGTCGTCTTATTATTTAGCGCCGTTTGAAACGTGTGTACGGACGTTGCTTCCTGCTGTCGTTCGCAATAAAGAAAGCGGCGAAAAAAAACAACTGGTTGTATCGTTGGTTACCGTAGACGAGGCTTCCAGCCTCGTTCTGCACGAGCCGGAACGTGTTGCCCATGCGAACGAGGCTGGAAGCCTCGTCTACGAGAAGGGGAAAGAGCTTTCGTCAAAACAGCAGACGATTATCCAATGCCTGGAAGAAAACGGACCCATGCTTCTTTCTGAACTGACTGAGGCTGCCGGAGTAACCGCCGCGCCGGTGAAGGCGCTGGAGAAGAAGGGGCTGGTAACGATTTCGAACGAGTCGGTTTATCGCGATCCGCACGAAGGGGTGGAACTGCTCAAGACGGAGCCGCTTGCTCTCATGCCGCAGCAGGCGGACGCGCTGAAACAGGTTATTGGAGCGATGTCTGAGCCGGAACCGCCGGTTCTGCTACTTCATGGCGTGACCGGTTCCGGTAAGACCGAAGTTTACTTGCAGGCAATTTCTTATGCCCTTGAGCAGGGGCGGGGCGCGATTGTGCTGGTACCGGAAATTGCTCTGACACCGCAGACGGTGGATCGCTTCCGCTCGCGATTTGCCGATAAGCCGGAACGGGTGGCGGTTCTGCACAGTTCGCTTTCGGACGGCGAGCGCTATGATGAATGGCATCGTATTCGCTCCGGTGAAGCACAAATTGTTGTTGGTGCGCGCTCGGCACTTTTTGCTCCGGTTCATCAGCTCGGGTTGATTGTAGTGGATGAGGAGCACGAGCCAACTTATAAGCAGGATGAAGCGCCGCGCTACAGTGCCCGTGATACCGCGGTGATGCGCGGTCGGATGGAAAAATGTGCGGTGGTGCTCGGTTCGGCAACGCCTGCGCTGGAATCGTATGCCAATGCAAAGAGCGGCAAATATCGCTATGTCGATATGCCAATCCGTGTGGATGATCGTCAGATGCCGCCCATTCGTATCGTTGACATGCGCATTGAAATGCAACGCGATGGCAAGCCGCAGCTTTTTTCCAAAGATCTGATTGAAGCGATCCGTACACGGATTGACCGTGCGGAGCAGACGATGATTTTTCTGAACCGGCGCGGTTTTTCGTCGTCACTGGTTTGTCCCGATTGCGGGTTTGTGGCGGAATGCGAGCATTGCAGTGTCGGCATGACGTATCATAAAGCGCGGGCGCGGCTGGTCTGCCATATCTGCGGTGAAGAAAAGCCGGTGCCGGTGCGTTGTCCGGAATGCAAATCGGAGCAATTTAAGTATGCGGGTGCAGGGACGGAAAAAATTGAAGAGGTGATGACGAAGCTTTTCCCGAAGGCGCGGATTGAGCGGATGGATTCGGATACGATGCGGCGCAAGAACGCGCATCGCGATATTCTCGGGCGGTTCCGTACCGGCAAAATTGATATTCTGATCGGCACGCAGATGATTGCCAAAGGCCTTGATTTTCCGAATGTGACACTGGTCGGTGTGGTTAATCCCGATCACGCGTTGCATATGGCTGATTTTCGCGCAGGCGAACGGGTATTTCAATTACTGACGCAGGTGGCGGGTCGTGCAGGGCGCGGCGAGGCAGCCGGTGAGGTGATCGTGCAAACCTATACTCCGCACCATCCAGCGATTCGGGCGGCGCGGCGCATGGATTTCGAAGGATTCTGCGATCAGGAAATGGCTTTCCGAAAAGAGCTGAATTATCCGCCGTACACGCATTTGACTTGCATCACATTGCGCGGAAAAAATGAAACCGACGTGGAAATGGCGGCAGGGAAACTTTTCGAAGCATTAGGAAAATGCATATCAGAAAAGGTGATGCTTTCGCCAGCGATACCTGCACCGATTGCCCGGATGCGTGGCGAATACCGTTGGCAGATTTTGCTGCGTGCCGCGCGGACTAAAACGATGAATGATTCAGTTCGAGCGGCATTCGGACTGCTGAAGTGGCCGAAAACGGTCAAGGTGAACGTCGATGTCGATGCGACCTCCCTTTTGTAGGGTTTTGCCTGACACAAATAACAGTCGATCCTGACGTTGATAAAACATGTAAAGCTGATAATCTCAGGCACATATGAAGGTGCTTGTTGCAGATGATTCTCATCTAATCCGTCAACGATTGGTCGATCGGCTTTTGCGCGTACCGGACATAACGATAGCGGAGGCCATCGATACCGACGATGCACTTCATCAACTGACAACGTTTAAACCCGATATTGCTGTATTGGATATCCGTATGCCGGGCGGCGGTGGGATCAAAGCACTGACGGAGATTAAAAAGAATTTTCCCGGCATAACGGTTATTGTTATGACCAGTTATCCCTATGCGGAATACCGCCAGAAGTGTCTCGAGATGGGGGCAGACTTTTTCTTCGAAAAATCGACTGAATTTGAGAGCATTGCAAAAACGGTTCGTCAACTTACCCAGTCGTTGAATGTGGGTGAAGTGGCTCTTCAGACGGCAACGGCTCAGTTGGTTGCGGCTAAAGTGCAGATCGAAAAGCTGGATCAGCGGCAGCACGACATGACGATACTGAGCCGCATACACAAGACGGATGATCTCCATCTGAATCAGGTGTATGACATGTGGGAGAAAACATTCGATGCGATGCCCGATCTGATTGCGATTTTTGATGCGGATCATTCCATTGTGCGCGTCAATAAGGCGATGGCTGACCGGTTGGGGGTTCCGGCGGCGGAACTGATCGGTAAAAAGTGTTATGAATACTGCCATGGCACATCGTGTCCGATTGCCGATTGCCCTCATGATATTATGCTTAAAGACGGGCTGACACATTCCGCCGAACTGTATGAACAAAAATTAAACGGCTGGTTTAATGTGGTCGTTTCGCCGATTTACGAAGATGGGCGCCTGATCGGTGCGATCCATGTGGCGCATGATATTACGGCTCGCCGCGAAACAGCGACAGAACTGAAACAAAGTGAGCAGCGCTACCGCCAGCTTTTTGAATCGATGCATTCTGGATTCGCCTTGCACGAAATCATTTGTGACGAAAAGGGCGCTCCGTACGATTACCGATTTTTGGAGATCAACTCCGCTTTTGAAAAACTCACCGGATTAAAAGCAAAAGATGTCATTGGAAAAACCGTCAAAGAAGTGATGCCGGCCACGGAAGAACGCTGGATCAAAACGTACGGGAACGTGGCGTTGACGGGCGAACCGTTACTGATTGAGGATTTTTCAGGGGCTTTGGACCGGCATTATTCGGTTTCAGCCTATTCGCCCTGCAAGGGGCAGTTTGCTACGGTTTTTACTGATATTACCGACCAGAAAAATATCGAAGCAACGATGCGTCAGGCGCGTGATGCGGCCGAAGCAGCTAATTTAATTAAGACGCAGTTTCTGGCCAATATGAGTCATGAATTGCGCACGCCGCTTAATGCCATTATCGGGCTCACCGAGTTGCTGGAGGATTCAACACTGAACGAAGAACAGCGCGATTTTGTTAAAACCATCGGTGCCAGTGGCGATGCCATGTTAACCCTTGTGACGGATCTTATTGATCTTTCCAGAATTGAGATGGGTAAGTTGGATATTAAAAAAGAAGTTTATACGATTCGTGAAGTGATTGAAAAAGCTAGGGCGTTGCTTTCACCGCTGGCGGTAAAGAATGGCTTGGAGCTGACCTGTACGGTTGAAGAAACTGTCCCGGCTCAAATTGTCGGTGATTCATCCCGTTTGTCGCAGGTGTTGATCAATTTGCTTAACAACGCAATTAAATTTACAGACAAGGGATTTGTCCGAATGACCGTCCGCGGACGGCTAACGCCGGCCGGAAGTCAGTTTGTTGACTTTTCCGTTCAAGACAGTGGTGAGGGGATGGATGAACCTACGCTGAAACGAATTTTTAAGCCGTTCCAGCAAGGTGATAATTCCAACACCCGTGTGCACGGCGGCGCCGGATTGGGGCTGGCGATTTCAAAGAACCTGGTGGAAATGATGGGTGGAACCATTCACGTTGAAAGCCATAAAGGACAAGGGTCTCTTTTCAGATTTCACATTATGGATCAGGCCGAGCCGAAAAATATGATTTCGGCGGAGGTCGTTCGTGAACAATGGCGGGGCCGCTGTATCTGTGTCTGGGGCGACGATCTGTACGATATGCGCACTGCGGAATGCCTGCTGGAGCGTTGCGGAATTCTGCCCCGTTATGCTGAAAGTATTGATGGAATTATTGAGAGATTGACTAAAGAGGTTCAAGCCGATGCGGTGCTGTGCAATCTGGATATGCCGGGTCTGGCAGAACGGCTCGTTGAATTTCGTAAAGTAAAGCCTGACGTGCCGTGGATTGGTTTAACGAATTGGATGGTTCCGGTTGACGATCAAATTAAAAATTGTTTTTCCGGCTTCATTGATCGTCCACTTCGATCAGAACAACTCTATGGCGCACTGATGCAACTTTCGGAGTCCAAAACGTGAAGTGGTTTGCGTCGGCTGGCAAAGATAACCTGACTAAGATGCGGGGTGCGTGGGGATTTATTGTTATCTTTCTTTTACTGGCTGCGAGTCTTTGCACGGTCGGTTATTTTTACTATCAGAATTATGAGAATAATTACCGTGTCGAAGCCGAGCGTCAGCTTAGTGCTATTGCGGAGCTGAAAGTCGGAGAACTAACAGGATGGCGCCGGGAGCGGCTGGCGGATGGCTCCGTCTTTTTTAAAAACGCCACTTTTTACGGTTTGGTGCAACGCTTCTTGCAACAACCGGCGGATCCAGATGCGCAACGCCAGTTGATGGGTTGGTTGCAAAAATACCTGACCCTTGGCGATTTTGATTTGATTCGGTTGCTGGATGATCAGGGCGTTACACGCTTATCGTTACCTGCTTTCCAGAAACCGAGCGCCGCTGTCATTCAAGACGTTGAAAAAGTTATGATGTCTGGGAAGATATCCATGATGGACTTCTACCCGAGCGAACATGACCAGAAAGCCTATCTGTCCGTATTGGTTCCAATTCTTGACGAATCGGGCACCAACTGTCCGCTAGGCGCACTGGTTCTGCGGATCGATCCATCCATCTATCTTTACCCTTTTATAAAAAAATGGCCGGCACCCAGCGAGACCGCGGAAACGCTACTGGTTCGTCGGGAAGGATACGAGGCTGTCTTTCTAAACGAGTTGCGATTTAAGACGAACACTGCGCTAAATCTGCGTATTCCTCTTCAATCCACCAACACGCCTGCTGTGATGGTGGTTTTAGGGAAAGAAGGGAACGCAGAAGGTGTGGATTACCGGGGTGTGCCTGTAATTTCCGCTTTACGTGCTATTCCTGATTCGCCGTGGTTTATGGTGGCACGGAGAGACATGGAAGAAGTGTATGCGCCAGTGCGGGCGCGACTCGTGCAAACGGTTTTCCTGTTTGGTTCTTTGCTTTTAGGCATAGCGGCCTTTATAGGCATGTTCTGGCGGCATCAGCGCGTCGGATTTTACAGGGATAAAGCCGAAACGGCAGAGGCGTTGTATGAGGCCAACGAAACTCTTCAGATCGCCATGAATCAGAGTTCAGCAGGCATCGCCATTGCTGACGCAAAGGATGGAAAGTTACGATATGTGAATGAGGCAGGATTGCTGATTGGCGGAAGCCGTCGGGATCAACTGGTCGATGGTGTTGGAATCGATCAATATGTTGCCAGCTGGAGGCTTTTTGATTTGGACGGAACTCCGTTGCCTATTGACCAAGTGCCGCTGGTGCGTGCCCTGAAATTTGGCGAAACGAACAGTCGTGAATTTATCATCCGGCGCGGAGAGCACGATGACCGGTTTGTTTTGGCCAAGGCAGCACCTATCAAGAATGCGCTGGGTCAAATTACCGCCGGCATTGTGGTCTTTTTGGATATTACAGAACAAAAAGAAACCACGCTTAAATTAGTGGAGACGATGGAGCATTTAAAGGTTTCCAACCGTGATCTCGAACAGTTTGCCTACATCGCCTCGCACGACTTACAGGAGCCGTTGCGTATGGTGGCTAATTACATGCAGCTTATTGAGCGGAGATATAAGGATAAACTCGATCAAGATGGCCGTGATTTTATTGCCTATGCGGTCGATGGTGCAGTTCGCATGCAACAACTGATTGATTCGTTGCTGGATTATTCGCGATTGCAGACCCGCAAGAAACCGTTCGAACTGGTTCATCCCGAATCCGTGCTTCAACGCGTTCTGCGCGATTTGGAAGGGCGCATTCTGGAAACCGGCGCACAGGTTACTGCAGCCCCGCTTCCGCAGGTTTATGGCGATGCGTTGCAAATCGGACTTGTTTTTCAAAACTTTATCAGCAATGCACTCAAGTTCAGCGGCGAAAGGCCCCCAGAGGTGCATATCGCCGTTGAAGAGGCTTCCAAACACTGGAAAATTACGGTGCGTGACAACGGAATTGGCATTGCGCCGGAACATCAGGAGCGAATCTTTAAAATTTTTCAGCGGTTGCACAGTCGGGCAGAGTATCCCGGAACCGGTATTGGACTGGCTATTTGCAGACGAATTATTGAGCGACACGGCGGTAGAACGGGTGTAGAGTCCGTACTCGGAAAGGGAAGTGTCTTCTGGTTTACACTTCCAAAAAAAGGAGAAAAGCAGTCATGGCCTTAGTCAGAGCAATCGAAATATTACTGGTTGAAGACAATCCCGGCGATGTCCGTCTTACTCAGGAGGCACTCAAGGAAAATAAAATCCGCAATAACCTGCATGTAGCCAAAGACGGGGTCGATGCGATGCAGTTTCTCCGTAAAATTAATGGATATAGAGATGTTCCACGTCCGGATTTGATTCTTCTCGATTTGAATCTGCCGAAGAAAGATGGCCGCGAAGTGCTGACCGAAATTAAAACCGACGAACAGTTACGATCCATTCCTGTCGTGATTCTTACGACATCGGCCGATGAAGATGACGTGGCCAAAGCCTATCAGATGTACGCCAATTGCTACGTCCGAAAACCAATCGACCTGAATCGTTTTATAGAAGTGGTCAAAGTTATCGAAAACTTCTGGCTTTCAATTGTCGAACTTCCGCCGAAAAATTAGACAGTTACCAGGTACGGTTGTGAGTAAAACGTAGTTGCACCTGAAAAACTTTTTGGCTCGCTGTTCGAGTTCGTTTTCAAGCCGTTTGATGAGCTTGTCGTAGGATCGAATCAGCTCCATGTCACTCTCCACAGCGAGCCGATGGAGAGGGTCGGTGTATTGTTCGAGAATACGTTGCTCCCAATCCTCTCGATTGCTACTGGTTGAAACGGGAACCACGCCCTCGGCATACGGCTCAATCCGTTTAACCCGTCTTTCGCTATTCGCGGGCTGAACTGCCTTTTTTCTTCGATTTTAGATCAAAGGTCTGCCCCACATTTCTTCTTCAGTTCTTCGAGTCGAG
>JBILEA010000288.1:0-3536 GCA_044352355.1 Pontiellaceae bacterium
CAAAGCCGACTTCAAATCCATCGCCGCCAGCGGCTGGGGCGCGGAGTTGATCCCCGATGAAGAAATTTTGCAAAGCCAGTTCCCCGAGGTACTCGCCGAACAGGAACAGGCGCAAACCCGTCTGGCTGAATTGCAGGCGCTCTTTGCCGCCGCCGATGAAGAGGATTTTGAAGATACCGACGACTCCGGCGTCATGAACTCCGAGCAGGTTAAAAATCTCAAAGCCACTCTGAAAGAAGCCAAAGGACAGATGAAACTCTGCAAACGCGATCCGGCGCTGGGCGACTGGAAAGAGCATCAGGGCGAAGCAGAACAGCTTGAAGCGCAGTTAAAGCGGCACAAAGCGCTGGAGGATGAAGTCAAGACGCTCAAGGCAACCATCAAAGGCATAGAAAACAAGCGCGACGAACTGGTTTCCAATGCCCGGGAAAGGATTTCACCGAACGAAGCCCGCACTGTGATTCTCGCCCGCCTGCGGCAGACCTTGCTCAATACTTACGCAACTTACCTGCGGGCCGAACAGCGTGCCTGCATTAAAGCCATTGAAAACCTGTGGGATAAGTATGCCGTCACCGCAAAAGTTATCGAAGAGGCGCGGGTTGACGCCTCAAACCGGTTGAAAACCTTTTTGGCGGAGCTGGGGTATGAGTGAGTGGGCGACAGATACGCTGGGAAACTTGGTTGATTTCCAGAAGGGGCGAAAGGTTCACACAAGCCCGTTCCGGCTTGCTGGATATGATCGGTATTTAGGTGCCGCCTCTTTAGGCGGACGGCATGATGGATATGCCTCAACGTTTCTTTCCGTCCAGGCAACAGAGAATGATGTGTTGATGCTTTGGGATGGAGAGCGAAGCGGATTAGTTGGGCATAATTTGAAAGGCGTCGTTTCTTCTACTGTTTCCAAGCTTTCTCCTAAAGGGCGAATCACAAGCGACCTGCTTTACTACTTTCTACTGCACAATTTTGAGTGGATTCAGAACCGGCGAACAGGAACCGGGGTCCCTCATGTCCCGAAAGATTTGTCGCGCATCTTAAAACTGAGCTTTCCCTCTGATCCGAATATTCAAAAGAAAATCGCCCGGATTCTCTCCACGATTGACGAAGCGATTGAGCAAACGGAGACGCTGATTGGAAAGTATGAGCAGATCAAGGCGGGGATGATGCACGATCTGTTTACCCGCGGCCTGACTGCCAACGGCCGGCTCCGCCCGCCCCGCGAGCAAGCCCCTGAGCTCTATAAAGAAACCCCCATCGGCTGGATTCCTAAGGAGTGGCAGTACGAATTGCTCGACCAACTTGCAGATCGGGGCAGCGGCCACACTCCGAATAAATCCACACCTCAATATTGGAATGGTGGGGTGAAGTGGATTTCCCTGGCTGATTCATACCGGTTAGATAGACTTTATATTTCTGATACTGATTTTGAAATCAGTACGCTCGGGATTCAAAACTCATCAGCGGTTTTACATCCTGCCGGTATTGTCGTTTTATCTCGTGATGCAGGAGTTGGAAAAAGCGCCATTACTACAGCGCCGATGGCAGTTAGTCAGCATTTCATGTGTTGGCGTTGTGGGGCAAAAATGGACAATCATTATTTGTACTACTGGTTGCAGTTTAAGAAACGAATGTTCGAGAACATTGCAATGGGAAGTACGATTCTGACAATCGGTCTGCCATATTTTAAACGCTTAAAAATTAGTGCGCCAAAAGCATTGGATGAGCAAAAAGAAATCGGAAAACGTCTGAAAGGTGTGGAATTTTATATTTTCTCGTTGGCCGAAGATTTGGCAAAACTCCAAAAGCAAAAATCCGGGCTTATGCACGATCTGCTGACGGGGAAGGTTCCGGTCACAGTTGACGAAGGAGAAGTTGCCCATGTCTGAATACCGCGAAGTCGAACAGCCGTTTTTGCGTCAGCTCGAAGCGCTGAGTTGGACGATTGTCGATCAGGGTTCGGAAATTCCGTCCGATCCTGTGCGGAGCCTGCGCGGTTCGTTCCGGCAGTGGATTCTGCCGGGTGTGTTTGCGGAGTCGGTCGCGGCGCTCAATACCACACCGTCGGGCGAACGCTGGCTGACGGAGCGGCAGTTGCAGGATTTGCACGATCAGATTTTGCGTCAGCCGAACCGCACACTGCTGGAAGCCAATGAGGCGGTGCAAAAACTTTTGTTCAAGGCGCAGGTGGACGTGAACGAAATCACCGGTGAGCAGGATCCGGTCGTTCAACTAATTGATTTTGCCCATCCGGAGCGCAACCGTTTCCACGCGGTCAATCAGTTCCGCATCGATACGCCCGGTTGCGTGAAGCAGTTTATCATTCCCGACATTGTCCTTTTTGTGAACGGCATCCCGCTGGCGGTGGTGGAGTGCAAGAAAGGCAGTGCCATCTGCGCGAATCCGATGGACGAGGCGTTTGAACAGCTTCAACGCTACATGGCACAGCGTAAGGCGACGCACCAGCAAGGTTTGCGCGAGGGCGAGCCGCGCCTGTTTCATTCGGCGTTGCTGTTGATCCGCTCCAGCGGTGTCGAGGCGGATTTTGGCACCATTACTTCCGGTCTGGAACATTTCTTTCCGTGGAAGACGCAGTGGCCGAACGAGGATTCCACAGCGGCGGGAATGAATCAGCAGGAGCAATTGATTGCGGGGATGCTGAACAAAGCCAACCTGTTGCAGATTCTGCGTACCTCGACGGTGTTTATGGATACCGAGGGCGGCCCGCGCATCAAGGTGGTTTGCCGCTATCAGCAGTTCCGGGCGGCGGGCAAAATCTGCGACCGGTTGCGCAAAGGGAAAACCCCGTCGGAAAAAAGCGGGGTGGTGTGGCATACGCAGGGTTCCGGCAAGAGTCTGACAATGGTGTTTGTGGCCCGCATGATCCGCGCCTCGAAAGATTTGAACGATTTCAAGATTGTGCTGATTAACGACCGTCTTGATCTGGAAGACCAGCTTTCAAAAACCGCGACGTTGATCGGCGGGCGGGTGAATATGATCGAGAACACCGGTCATCTGCGCGAGCATCTTTCAACCGATAGCTCCGATGTAAATATGGTGATGGCGCACAAGTTTCAGGTGCGCGAGGAGACGCTGAGTCTGGCTGTGCAGGAGGCGCTGGGAACCTATCAGGCGATTCCGGCCGCAAAAACCTTCGGCGTGGTGAACGATACAGAACGTATTCTGCTGATGATTGATGAAGCCCACCGCACGCAGGGGTCGGATTTGGGCGATAATATTTTCGAGGCGTTCCCGAATGCGGTGCGGATTGCCTTTACTGGTACGCCGTTGATTACCGAACGGCATGGTGAACACAAAACCCATAAGCGCTTTGGTACCTACATTGACACCTACCGTCTGATGGATGCGGTGAACGACGGCGCGACGTTGCAGATTCTCTATGAAGGCAAAACCGCCGACTCGGCCCTGAACGATAAGCACGGGTTTGAAACCGCATTTGAGGATTTGTTCAAGGAACGCTCCGCAGAGGAACTGTTGGCGATCAAGAAGAAGTACGGCGCAAGCGGCGATATTCTGGAGGC
>JBILEA010000060.1:0-12197 GCA_044352355.1 Pontiellaceae bacterium
GATCACGAATCCCGCAAATTCGCGCGATTCGCGATCAAAAGACACTTAAAATGAAAAAGAAAAAACGTCCTGATTTGCATCACCTGTACGAAGCCTCGGTACAGGGGGTTGAAACCGACCTCGATTTCGCCGTGCGCATTTTTAAAAATAAGCGCAACCGCGCCCCCAACGATCTGCGTGAAGATTTTTGCGGCACGGCGGCCCTCGCCTGTGACTGGGTGCGCCGCTCACCGCAACATCGCGCCTGGGGTGTAGACTTTGATCGCCCAACACTCGACTGGGGCATCGCACACAATGTATCGCAACTCGGCGCACAAGCCGGAAAATTGAAACTAATCTGTGCCGACGTACTGAAGGTTAAAACTCCTCCGGTTGACCTGGTCATGGCGCTCAACTTCTCCTTCTGCGTTTTCAAAACACGCGACTTGCTGCTTACTTATTTCAAAAAGGTGCATAGCGCACTGAACAACGGCGGACTATTCATCACCGACATCTACGGCGGCACCGAGTCTGTCGGAACCAAACTGGAGCCGCGCAAAATAAAATCCTTTATCGCCGCGGATGGAACCAAGGTTCCCTCTTTTACCTATATCTGGGACCAGGCTGAATACAACGTGATCGACCATCATATCGTGAATCACATCCATTTTAAAATTCCAGAAATTGGAAAAATCGAGAAAGCCTTCACCTATGATTGGCGGCTCTGGACGCTACCCGAGTTGCAGGAACTATTGCTCGAAGCCGGGTTTAAATCCGCAGAAGTCTATCTGCACGACTGGACCAAAGCCGGCGAATCAGATGACATTTACCGCCGCCGCACCCGCTACGAAAACTCGCTGGGCTGGGTCGCCTACGTCGTCGGTATCAAATAATTCTTCTTCTTTTTCTAATTTACTTCATCTTTATCCCTATCGATAATGACTTTGTAAAAAGAAGGGGGCTCAAAATGAAAATACTGGCGACCATTGACTTCTCAACCACATCTGAAGCGATCCTGAAGGTTACAAAGACCTATGCTAAAAAACTGGATGCCGAAGTGCTCCTGATGCATGCAGAGCCCTTCCCGTCCGGCATGGATCAGGAAGAGTCCAATATGAAACCGGAGTCCATCCGCCTGAAAAAAGATGCTCAGGCACTTGAACGGGCCGGAGTAAAAGTGACCCCCCTCTTTGTGCAAGGGCCAGCCTGCGAAACGATTTTGGATACCGCGATCCAACTCAAGGTTGACCTGATTATTATCGGGGCGCATGGCCACGGAAAACTAAGCTGTAAGGTGCCGATTGGCCATATCAGTGAATGTATTCTATTCCGATCCAATGTGCCGGTGCTGGTGGTTCCGGCGAACTAACCTTTTTGATTAAACACCCCCGCTCGAAGCCCTTTTCAGATAACGCTGAAAAGGGCTTTTTTGCGGCATAAAATATCCCAAGCCCCGAAGAAATCAGCGTGCATTTTTTTAGAGGGTTAAAAAACAGTCCGCGCAAGAATAAAATTGCATGAAACCCCTGTTTTTTCGGATTTTTTTCGCACGTTTTGTTCTGTTTTTAGTGGCCTCATTCTAACAATTTCTATACGATGCGGTCTTTAGAATTTGAGAGGAAAAACAACCACCATGTCAGACGAAAAACTTGAGCAGCAACCAAAAAAAAATACAGAGTACGGCGCAGATCAGATTACCGTTCTGGAGGGCATGGCCGCCGTTCGTAAACGCCCCGCCATGTACATCGGCGATACCGGGGTCCGGGGCTACCATCACTGTGTTTACGAAGTCGTTGATAACTCGATCGACGAGGCGTTAGCCGGATATTGCACGCATGTAGAGGTTGCCATTAATTCCGACGGGTCCCTCACCGTCACCGACGATGGTCGCGGCATTCCGGTGGATATGCACCCGACCGAACACAAACCGGCCGTTGAAGTGGTGCTGACGGTTTTACATGCGGGCGGTAAGTTCGACAATGACTCCTACAAAGTTTCCGGCGGTTTGCATGGTGTGGGTGTTTCCTGCGTCAATGCGCTCTCCGAATGGCTTGAAGTCGAGGTCTGCCGCGACGGGCAGGTTCATCATCAGCGGTTCAAACGCGGCGCAGCCGTTTCTAAACTGGAAGTAATCGGTAAAACCCAGAAGACCGGAACCAAAGTCACTTTCAAACTCGATCATGAAATTTTCACCCACGAAGGGTTTCAGTGGGATATCCTTGCCTCCCGTCTGCGCGAGCTGGCGTTCCTGAATCGCGGCGTACGTATCCGTCTAACGCAGGAAGAGCCGCAACGCGAAGAGATATTCGAATATGAAGGCGGCATCTGTGAGTTTGTGCGGCACCTGAACAAAGGAAAACTTCCGATTCATCCGGATGTGATCTATTTCGAACGTACCCGCGATGGCGTTACCGCTGAAATCGCGATGCAATACAGCGATGCGTACAACGAGAGTATCTACAGCTTCGCCAATAACATTAACACAATCGAAGGGGGCACCCATCTTTCCGGCTTCCGCAGCGCCCTCACCCGTACAGTGAATCAATATGCAAAAACCAACAAGCTGATCAAAGACGACAAGCAGGCGATGAGCGGCGACGATATCCGCGAAGGGCTCACCGCAGTCATCAGCGTGAAGATTCCTAATCCGCAGTTTGAGGGTCAGACCAAAACCAAACTCGGCAACGGCGAAGTGCAGGGAATTGTCGAGGCGATCGTCAATGAAGAACTCGGTACTTATTTTGAAGAAAACCCGTCTGTCGCCCGCGGCTTGATTGAAAAAGCCATGCTGGCGGCCCGCGCCCGCGATGCCGCGCGTAAAGCCCGTGATCTGACCCGCCGCAAGGGCGCGCTCGAAAGTGGCGGACTGCCCGGCAAACTGGCCGACTGCTCCAGCCGTGATCCGGCACTGTGTGAACTCTATATCGTAGAAGGAGATTCCGCAGGCGGTTCAGCCAAGCAGGGCCGCGACCGTGAATTCCAGGCGATCCTGCCGGTAAAGGGTAAAGTCATTAACGTCGAAAAAGCCCGTTTAGACAAGGTGCTGGCTAATGAAGAAATCCGTACCATGATCACCGCCATCGGAACCGGAATCGGTGCCGATGAATTTGATCTGAGCAAGACGCGCTATAACACGATTGTTATCATGACCGACGCGGATGTGGACGGCGCACACATCCGTACGCTGCTGCTGACCTTCTTTTATCGCCAGATGCCTCAACTGATCGAAGCTGGTTATATTTATATCGCCCAGCCGCCGCTCTACAAAATCAAGCGCAAGAAGCGCGAGGAATACATCGAAAGCGAAGCCCATCTCACCCGCATTCTGCTCGACCTCGGCTCCGAAGACCAGACGCTCGTCTGCCACCTCGGCAACACCTTACTGGAATCAGTACAATTGCCGGACGTTCTGCTGTTGCTCAGTGATGTGGAACGCATCGCTCAACAGATGGCCCGCCGCGGCGTTGATTTTGAAGATTACATCCGCCGGCTGACCGCCGACTGCCGACTGCCTTCTTTCCGCGTTGAAATTGACCATGGCGAAGGCGAGCCTCAGGTCCATTATGTTTTCAACGATATCGAACTTCGCGCCTTGAGAGAACAGACGGAAGCCGCACTGGGCAAAGAACTCGAAATCGGTGACTCACTGACCGGCGGCCCGGGTTTCCGCTGGATGGAAATCCATACGGCTGAACGACTGGAAAAACTGATTGCCCAACTGGAATCCAAGGGTTTCCACGCCCGTTGCCTTTCACACCTCGACACCCCTGAATTTTATCTTATGGATGAAAAGGGCGAGAAGAAGGCCTTACACTCCTTACTGGAACTGCTCACCACGATTCGTGAGTTGGGCCGCCGCGGACTCTCCATTCAACGCTACAAAGGTCTCGGGGAAATGAATCCCGAACAGCTGTGGGAAACCACGATGGACCCGGCCAAACGCAAAATGACCCGCGTAGTCCTTGAGGATGTCGTTAAGGCCGACCAAATGTTTACCATCCTGATGGGCGATGAAGTTGAACCGCGCCGCGAGTTCATTGAAAAGAACGCCCTCAACGTACAAAACCTCGACATTTAACGCACAGGAAACCGCACCGCAATGAACACACAACAACACCAACGTATTGATCTGATCAATATCGAAGATGAAATGCAGCGCGCCTATATTGATTACTCCATGAGTGTCATCATCGGCCGCGCCCTGCCCGACGCGCGCGACGGCATGAAACCCGGCAACCGCCGCATCCTTTTCGCTATGAAAGAGCGTGGCTGGAACAGCAGCAAGCCGTTCGTCAAATGCGCGAAGGTGGTCGGGGAAGTAATCGGTAATTACCACCCGCACGGTGACACAGCCGTCTACGATACCATGGTACGTATGGCGCAGGATTTCTCCATGCGCTGCATGCTGATCAACGGTCAGGGAAACTTCGGATCCATTGACGGTGACCGTCCGGCGGCTTATCGATACACCGAATGCAAACTGCTCCCGCTGGCCGAAGACATGCTCGCTGATATCGACAAGAACACCGTCGATATGCGCCCCAACTTCGACGAAACCCTGATGGAGCCGACCGTTCTGCCTGCACGCGTCCCCAATCTTCTTATTAACGGGAGCACCGGGATCGCCGTCGGGATGGCTACCAATATCCCGCCGCACAACCTGAGCGAAGTGGTCGATGGAACCATTCACTTGATCGAAAATCCTGACGCCAGTGTAGAAGATCTCTGCCAGTTCGTAAAAGGACCCGACTTCCCGACGGCCGGTATTGTGCACGGTCTGGGCGGCATCAAATCAATGTATCTCACGGGGCGCGGACGCATCCGGATGCGCGGCAAAGCGGATATCGAAGAATTCGGCAACAACCGCGAACGCATCATCATCACCGAGATCCCCTATGCGGTGAACAAGGCCTCGATGATTATCAAAATGGCCGAGCTGGTGCGCGAAAAACGGCTCGAAGGCATTTCCGACATCCGCGACGAGTCCGGCAAGCTTGGCATCCGTGTAGTCATCGAGCTGAAAAAAGGTGCGATCGGTAAAGTGGTCCTCAATAATATTTACAAGCACACACAACTGGCGAGTACCTTCGGGGCCATTATGCTGGCGATTGATAATGGTCGCCCGCGCATCATGAATCTCAAGGAACTGCTCCAGTGCTTCATCAAGCATCGCTTCGAAGTGATCACCCGCCGCACACAGTTCGACCTCGACAAAGCACATGCGCGGGCGCACATCCTCGAAGGGTTGCTGATCGCTCTCGATAATCTGGATGAAGTAGTGAGGATCATCCGCGCATCCAAAGCACGCGAAGAAGCCCAAGCTAAACTGGTCGAGCGTTTCCACTTTAGCGAATTGCAAGTGAAAGCCATTCTCGATATGCGTCTCTACCAGCTGACCGGCCTCGAACGCGAAAAGATTCAGGCCGAGTTCGATGAGTTGCAGAAGGTCATCGCCTACCTGACAGACCTGCTGGAACACAAAGAAAAAATCTACGGCGTCATCAAGGACGATCTAGTGGAAATTAAAGCCAAATACGGCGACCCGCGCCGCACTCAACTCGAAATTGACGAAGGCGAAATTGATATCGAAGACCTGATCGCTGACGAGCCTTGCGTTATTACGCTGTCCAACACCGGCTACATCAAGCGCGTACCCGTTGACACCTACCGCCAACAGCGCCGCGGAGGCAAAGGCGTAATGGGCATGGACACCAAGGAAGAGGATTTTGTTGAGCATGTCTTCACGGCCTCAACGCATGACTACCTGCTCTGTTTCACGCAGGCCGGCCGTATGTACTGGCTGAAAGCCTACCATGTGCCGGAAGGCAGCCGTCAGGCGCGCGGCCGCGCGCTGGCCAACGTCATTGAAATGGGGCCTGACGAAAAATTGGCCGCCATTCTTTGCGTACGCGAGCTCGATGACGATGCACATAACCTGCTGATGGCCACGAAGAACGGCATTATCAAGAAGACGGTACTATCGGCCTACAAGAATATCCGCGCCGGCGGCATTAATGCCATTAACATTGATGAAGGCGACCAGCTCATTGGTGTACAGCTCACCACCGGAGAGAATGAAATTATTCTCAGCATGCACAACGGAAAGGCCATTCGCTTTAAAGAGCAGGATGCCCGCCCGCTGGGCCGTGTTTCGCGCGGTGTCAAAGGCGTTACGCTCACAAGTGGCGACGAAGTCGTTTCCATCGAAATCGTCAACACCGAGGCGACCATGATGGTCATCACAGAAAACGGCTACGGTAAACGGACCCACTTTGATGAATACCGTCTGCAAAGCCGCGGCGGCAAGGGCATCATCAGTATCCAGACCACCGACCGCAACGGCAAGGTTGTCAGCGCTCATGCCGTACACGACGATCACCGCATCATGCTCATCTCTCAAAACGGACAGATGATCTGCATCGGCGCCAGTGATCTGCGCGTGATTGGCCGCAACACGCAGGGCGTCCGTCTCTTCAATCTGAATGACGGCGACAAGATTGTCTCCGCCGCTGTGCTCGACGCGGAAGAAGCGCCGGAAACAGCACCCGTACTCGATGCTGTTGAAACGCCCGCCGAAGGGTTGCCGGAAATCGAAATAAGCGAAGATTCCGAAGTAATAGATGAGCTCGAAACCCCGGAAGAAGAAATGTAGAACGAGCGTCCCGCTCGTTCATGAGCAAGCGGGACGCTTGCTCTACCTTGGGTAAAGTAAAACGAGCGTCCCGCTCGTTCATGAGCAAGCGGGACGCTTGCTCTACCTTGGGTAAAGTAAAACGAGCGTCCCGCTCGTTCATGAGCAAGCGGGGACGCTTGCTCTACCTTAACGTTCACTGCCGGAGCCGTAGGTCCCACAGTACGCACACCCGTGTTCCAGTAGCAGAGAAGTTTGAAATCGATAACGAGACATGGCACGATTAGAACACCCCATGAGAATTGATCTAAGCAGTTTCGATCTGACCCCGGAGTGGAATAAAACCGCTCCGGGCTTTACCTTGCCGCCGAAGAAAAACAAACCGCCGCAAAAGCCGTCTGCTCCGCAAGGCGACGGCATTGTGCGCGTTGGACGGGAAACCAAAGGCCGTAAGGGCGC
The DNA here is from genome assembly GCA_044352355.1 of Pontiellaceae bacterium. Classification (GTDB taxonomy): domain Bacteria; phylum Verrucomicrobiota; class Kiritimatiellia; order Kiritimatiellales; family Tichowtungiaceae; genus Tichowtungia. The sequence continues at coordinate 7,070 of JBILEA010000060.1, forward strand.
GGGGGTCACCGTGATTACCGGAATCCCCTCCCATCCGGAAGGTCTGGAAAAACTGGCGAAGCAGTTCAAGCAGCAGTGCGGCACCGGCGGCACCGTCAAAAACGGTGTCATCGAAATTCAGGGCGATCACCGCGATCTGCTGGTAAAAGAATTATCCGCCCTCGGATATACCGTCAAAAGGGCGGGCGGATAGTCGAAGGTCGATTTGTTCTGACTTTAGACTTTCAGACTTTCGACCTTTGACTGCACCGCATCAAGCGATGCGGTGTGTCACTTCAACCAGATGGTAGCCGAACTGCGTTTTAACCGGCCCTTGGACCTTGCCGATTTCTGCACTGAAAACCACCTGATCGAACTCGCGCACCATTTGCCCGGGGCTGAAAGTGCCGAGTGCTCCGCCCTGCTGGCCGGACGGACACTGCGAATACTGTTTGGCCAGTGCGGCAAAATCCGCGCCATCAGCGATCTGCTGTTTGAGTTTACTGCACTCTGCTTCGGTACTGACGAGAATATGTCTTGCTGCGGCTTTGGCCATAATGAACTCCTCCGTTTTAATGAGCCGGTAAAATGCCTTGTTTCGTGAAGAAATCAACCCGTAACTCAGACCGTCGGTAAATGTTTTCTTGCTTGATGGGAGCCGGACAGACTTCTACCCTCCCCTTAATGTCAGAACTTAGCAGATTCTATGGAATGGTTGTCGGTATGTTCTTCAATGAGCATGGTATTCCTCACTTCCATGTCCGTTACGGTGAATACAAGGTTTCAATCGCCATCGGAGATCTGCGCATTCTCGAAGGAGGCCTTCCTCCCAGACAACTTGGAATGGCTATGGAATGGGCGGCGCTGCATCAGAAAGAACTGCTGAAGGATTGGGTGTTGACTTCAAACCTGCGGAACCCTGATAAGATTGAGCCGTTGAAACGATGAACTACGATATTACATCTGCTGAATATGTGGACGGCTACCGGATAAAACTGACTTTCCGGGACGACGCGACAGGAATTGCCGACCTGAAACCCATGATTGACCGGGGTGGAGTATTTACACCGCTTAAGGACATCGGGCTGTTCAAGACATTTTCCCTGAATCAGTATTGGAACACCCTGACCTGGTGTGATGAACAAATTGATGTCGCCCCCGAAACGCTCTACGTCGCCGCTACCGGACAGGAGCCACAACGCGACGCCGTACTCATGGTGGCCGAAGAACAAGAAGGATACGGAAAATGAAACAGCGTAAAGCAACGGTACAGCGCAAAACAAACGAAACGGATATCTGTCTGTCAATCAACCTCGACGGAACCGGAACCTATTCCATCGAAACCGGCGTGCCGTTTTTCAACCACATGCTCGAACTGCTTTCTAAACACTCGCTGATCGACATGGATATCAAAGCCACCGGTGATATTCAGGTGGACTACCACCACCTCATCGAAGATGTCGGGCTGGCGCTTGGACAGGCCTTCAACGAAGCACTCGGTGAACGGCGCGGTATCAACCGCTACGGCTTCTGGCTTCTTCCGATGGACGATGCGCTGGCCAGTGCCGAAGTATCGCTCGATCTCGGCGGACGCCCCTACCTCGTCTACGAGATTTCCAATAAGAAAAATCTGATTCGCGACTTCGACACCGACATTCTCGGACACTTCTGGCGTTCTTTCTGCGACACCGCCAAACTGAACCTGCACATCGACCAGAAATACGGCGACGATCTGCACCACGCCCACGAAGCGGTTTTCAAAGCCGTCGCCCGTGCCCTGCGCATGGCCTGCACTGCCGATGAACGAGCCCTCGATGCCCTGCCCTCCAGCAAAGGGACTCTCTCAAAGTAGAACGAGCGTCTCGTTCGTTCATGAGCAAGCGGGACGCTTGATCTACTTTCCTGCCGGCTGGCCGTAGACAGCGGCAGTTATTCGAAAATTTCCTCACGACATCGCGTACAAACAACCATCCGCACAAACGTTCAAAGAATAGCTGGGATATTGTTCTGAGGCAGGAAATTTACCCAAGCCAATGGCACAATCACCAAGACCGGAGCCGGAGATTTTTGCCGGCACTTCCAATGATTGGAACTTGCTAATAATTTCCGCCAGCGCGGTATTACAAAGACCCATTTCTTCCATAAGAAATTGATTTTCAACCAATTTCTTTCCGAGGGATTGAAAATCGGAAATAACCTCCCCGACGGAGGCGTCCATCCGGTCAAAAATCCGTTCGAAATAATCGGGGTTCAAGGCGCGGCGTTCTTCAACAAGGCGGATGACATCCGCGGTTTTCATTTTGGAACCGGAATAGACAGCGGTTAATGGGAAGTAGAACGAGCGTCCCGCTCGTTTTCCGTCTTCGTCGGATCTGCCGTGGACAGAAAGCAAGCGGGACGCTTGCTCTACCTTACAGATTTCCAACGGCTCCGCGCGGTAGGCCACGACACCGCCGAAAACGCTGGCCGCCACGTCCGCACCGGAACCGCAGCCCTGCACGCGGAGAATTGTGGCAAGAGACCGTTTAAATAATGCCAAATCATATGACGCCCTTTCTTGCAGGACGTGGTTGTCATATCCGGGAGCGTGTGATGAACACAGGCTCTCTGGATACAGAGAAGCCTGTCCTACAATACCGCGACACGCTGTTTCACCTGTAACACCTGCCCCAAGGTCAGTCTTTACCCATTTCATCAGCGCGGCGTGGGTGGCGACGGTGACGGCGGCGGAAGATCCGAAGCCGATGTCGCTCGAAAATTCCGATTCGATTTTCAGTTCAATGCCCTGCTCCAGCGGATACTGTTTCACGGCATCCAGCACAAAGCGGAAGTCCGGATGATCCGTCAGATCGCCGAGCGGTGCTTCATAATTTCCAAGGTATGAAACGATCCGGAGAACCGGCGTGTTAACGAGAGTCAGTGCAACTGTGATTCGTTTATTAATGGCACAAACCAATGCGCGGCGGCCATGTAATACGGCGTGTTCGCCCAGCAGCATCAGGCTTCCGGGGGCGGAAGCCTGAATTGCCGAGTGCCGAGTGCCGAGTGTCGAGTGCGTAGTCATTTAAATCAAAAATCGGAAATCATAAATCGCCAATCAGACAATTCTCGTTCCAAGCGGATCGCCGCGAACCGGCGAAACGTTGTAGCCGTATTTTTCTGCCAACGAGCTCGGCATAAAGTCGGCCAACACGAGAACTACGCCACCGTTCTGTCCGCGGATTGCACCTGCACCGCAAATTTTGGCCGCGCCGCCAGCGGTTTCGACATCGATTATGAATTGCTGAACTTTTTGCGGCACAACGCCGATGCGGCAAAGGAGCCGATGATTTTCGCGGATCAGCGAGCGCATTAGCGTGCTATTGTTTTCGCGCACCGCTTTTTCGACTTCGTTGGTGACCGCTTCAAAGTCGTTCCATATCAAGTCATGCTGGAACTGCTCTTTAACCTGCACGACACACTCTCCGGTGGTTGCTTCGGGCGTGCCGGTTTCAACGAGATACATTTTCATGCGCGGCAACGGGACGGAGCGAGCCGCGCCATTCTGGAAGGCGGCGCATCCGCCGTAGAGCGAAATGTAGGAATCCACGCCACTGGGATGACCATGCTGAAGCTTTTCGGCTTCCAGACTGAATTCGTAATACCATTCGGGCTTAAAATCGACGCGCAGATAGTGACCGAGGGCGCGTAGCTCGCTAAGCACCGCCGCCGCCGAGGATCCCATGCCGCTGCCGACCGGAATGCTGGATTTAAGTTTTATAACGATGCCGCTATCCAGCTTGCGGTGTAATCCGTCGAGCACGGTGATAAATCCAAACTTAAAGAGATCAACCGGCTTGTGCAGCACATCGCGAATACCCATCCTGCCTTCAAGAAACAAATGGTAGTTATTCAGCGCGCGGCGTTTAAAATCCTGAAGCGCGAGCATGGTGAATGACTCGCTCGCGCTGATATCCGGAAGATCAAAAGAAACCTGCCCGTCCAGACGGTCTTCGATGGTCGCTGTAACACTGCGGTCGATGGCCATCGCAACGGCCGGTTTTCCGTAAACTACGGAATGCTCGCCGCTTAAAATAAGCTTACCTGGTGAAATGGCCTTCATGCGGGCACGATTTGAGCATTTCCTTCAAAAAATAACAATCGGAGAAGAATGCTTAATCCGTAACGAATACGGCGTAAAGGGCTTCCCATTACGTGTTACGTATTACGCTTTCCCGTAAATCCTCTTATGCTCCTGCATTCCGGCAAAACGGAAGGGTCCGGTGCGGTACTGCGGAAACGTGTGGCCGCCGCCGTCGGTTGGAATGCCGTAGTTGTAAATGTCCTCGTACTGCTGAAAAGTTAGCTCCGTGCGCCCGGCGAGCATCTGCTGATGCGCTTCTGTGAACAGCGAGCTGCGATAGTCTTTCTGCACCACACCGCTGAAAAATTCGCCGACGCAGCCGGATCCGTAGCTGTAGAATCCGATATGCCTGCCGGCTAAATCTTCCACCGCATGGTCGAGCAGCGAGCAAAGTCCGACATACAGTGAGGCCGAGTAGCAGTTGCCCGCGCTCCGGCTGTAAATGAGCGATTCGCCGATAACGTTCTGCGTTTCCTCGTCCGAAAGCCCCTTCGCCAGTTTCTGGTGCGCTTTTTCAGCCATACGGGTAAATGGGATGTGATAACAGAAGCGGGCGAAGTCATTGAGCGAACGTCCGCTCTCTTCCGCATACTGCTTCCACGACTCCAGCAGCGCTTTGATGTAAACCAGCGTCGAATACTTGCCGTCGACCAGTGCCTCGGACAAATAATTTGGCCGCCAGAAATCCATCACATCGTCAGCATAAAACCCGGCTTCAGGATCAATAGCGAGCAGCCGGGGATTGGCAGAAACCGTGAACGCGACCGCGCCGCAACCTTGTGTCGATTCACCGGGACTGCCGAGAGCGTAGCGGGCGACATCAGAAGCAATGACCAGCACCTTGCTCTTCGGCTTCATGGCAACCAACCCCATCGCCATGCGCAACGCGGCGGTGGCACTGTAGCAGGCCTGCTTCAATTCCACCACACGGCAGCGTTGCGGCAGACCCAGCAGTCCATGAATGAACATACCGGCGGCTTTGGACTGGTCGATGCCGCTTTCCGTGGCGAACAGCAACGCTTCAAC
>JBILEA010000061.1:0-12194 GCA_044352355.1 Pontiellaceae bacterium
TCTTCAGGCCCATGAACGGCAGGGCGGCATCTACCCGCGCATGGATCACTTCCGCTGCGGTCTGACCATGAGCCGCCCAGTGCATCTTGTTCTGCACCGTGGCGAAAAACTGCTGCGACATCTCCGTGTTAGGCGTGTAATCCACGCTCGTCGCATAAATATCCAGCACCTTCTGGTAAAAGCGCCGCTCCGATGAACGGATGTCGCGAATGCGCTCCAATTGCTCGTCGAAGTAATCTTTCTGCCCTTTGCCAGGCGGATTCTTCAACCGCTCGTCGTCCATGGTGAACCCCTTCACCAAATACTCGCTCAAGCGCGCCGTCGCCCATTGCCGGAACTGCGTGCCGCGATGGCTGCGCACGCGGTAGCCTACGGCCAGGATGGCCTCCAGCCGGTAGTGGCGAAGCTGGCGGGATACCTCTCGACGTCCTTCGGAGCGAACTTGTAAGTAATCCTTACAAGTTGCCGCCTCGCCCAGTTCCCCTTCCGCGAAGATCGCTTTCAAATGCAGCGTTACGTTCTGCGGCGTGGTTTGAAACAACTCGGCAATTTGCGCCTGCGTCAGCCAGAGTGTTTCGGCCTCAAACCGGCACTGGATGCGGGTACGACCGTCCTCCGTCTGGTAGAGAATGATGTTGGATTGCGATGGTTTTGATTCGTTCATGGCTGTTCTTTTACATCCTCGCCCGCCGGACGGGTAAAAATCAGAAACTCGGCGGTGCTGTTGCGGCTTTGCAGTTTGTTTGCCTTTTTCATGACAGGCTCCTACAACTTCACCGATGTCATATCTCACCGCCATTTCCAAGTTGCAGTTCAAGTGATTGACGGACCAGCCCGAGGACATATGGCAACTCATCAAGATTTGAGAGCCCGATTTCTACGTCACCGTTCCCCCACCGGCCAATACCTGTGACATCCTTACAAAGCCCCTTTGGATCATTTATCTCGGTATAGCGCATGTTGAGCGAGATGCGCAACCGCTTGGCTTGTGGAACGACATCCACAAAGTTGGTCTCGGCCTTGAAGGCGACATAAAGCTTGAGAAATTCCTCGTTCACACACGGGTCGAGTGCAAGCACCGCTTTACGGAACGCATCGAACAATATGCCCATGGCCGGCGTAAGTAGGTTCGGATGGTCGGCAATGGTGTATCCCGCGCCTCCTTCAGTTTCGGGGCGGTAGGCATCTAGAATATCTTGAGGAAGCTTCGGGGCAGACCAGACACCAACTCCGATTTCGGCAAACTTTCTGGCACGGGCCTTAATGGTGTCCTCGTTCCACGTTTCCAGAGTTCCGAGTCCCTGATTCAGTTTGAGCGGGCTTTGCTTTAACCCTTTTTCTGGAGCGTCCGGCATGTCGCGTTTTTCGATAAAGGCACGGTCGCTGTAGTCGCTGTTATAGGCGGTGAGCGTGAGATTACCGAGCGTATGAAGCCACGTTTGTTGAATGCGCTGCCAGTCAGCTCCCAACGCATCGCGCCACTTGGCTGAGAGATTTTCGTTCTGTGGAAGGATGTGCTCAATGGTGTATTCATCCACCGCCACGCGCTCTAGGCGCCCGTAATTTTCCAGACGGCGCAACCAATAGCTTCGACTGCGGAAATTGTAGAGATCGCGTGTCTGAACATCGCGTTGGAACTCATCGTCGGACGGGAATCGACGGTAGGATGGCAGCCCGAGAAAGTGCGCTTGAATGCTTTCAAAATAACGATCCTTCTTCAGCGCCTTATTGAACGTGGCGAACGTCTTGTTCATTGAGTTTGTCGGAATGGCGCAGATGGCACGGCGGAAAACATACGCCTCAATAAGCCGCACACTCAACAACAAGTCAGACTTCGAGAGCAGTTCAGCTTTGTAGTCATGATACAGCTCCAGAAGGAACGGATAGGCCACGTCCACTTTCAATTCTCGCAGATCATGAAAAGCAAGCTTGAGTTCGGTATCCGATTCGTTACCCAGTGCCATCGCGCAGAAATGTCGGGCGTAGTCGCGGATTTCCCGAACGAGGCTTTCAATATGGCTCTTGTCGTCCGCAAAGTCGGCTCGCGAAATTCGCGCATGACCCTTAAAGGCATCGTAAACCGCATTGATATTTGGGATATCGCCAGTCATCACCGTCAAATAATGTCGCATGAAACCATCAAAGTGCGTACCGTAGGTTTCCTGCCCAAAATCCAGCTCCATCGGTCGCCAGAACTGCTCGTAAAGCCGTGTTTGCAGCACCGGCTCTAGCCCCATCAGTATGAAGTTTCGGATGAGGTCCGCCTGACTCAACTCCTTGCCCGTTGAGTTCATGCTCTCGAAGATAAGTTGAGGATTGTCTTGGTCGCGAGTCAGAGCAATATCCACCACCACCAGCTTTGCCAGTCCCTTGCACAGTACCGCGAGATCCACTTTTTCCTCTTTGATCCAACTCTCAAACAGCCCGTAGTTTCCTGTAATGCGTAACGACGGCTGTTGCGGTGTCTCCTCGTCCCCAACGATTGCTGTGAGCGATGACTTATCCGTCTGCGAGAGCAACAGTTTGAAATGTCGCTCACCGACTTCTTCTGGGTTGAGCAAATAGTAATTTTTAATCTTCCGCTGCGAAAAGCCATCGAAGGGTTCTGTGTCACCCACAGCCTTGGCCAGTGCCGCCAGCAACAACGATACCGAGGTGAGGCGTTGCTGCCCGTCGATAACCAGGAGCGGAGCCTGATGCATGACGTGGAAATGACCACTTTCCACATAGACAATTGAACCGACGAAATGCACGGCGATTTTGTCGCTGCTTCCGCACCGCACGATGTCGTCCCAAAGCTGACGACATTCCTTCTCCGTCCACGAATAGGTGCGTTGATAGATAGGGATAACGAACTGGGGAGATTTCTTTAGAAAATCGAGGAGTTTGGCTTCGGTGGCTTTCATGATTTATCCTTAAAGTTCTCTGCAAACGGTAATTTTACCCGCCAGCCTAGTCGTCAACTTATTGCGCGTCAATGAAAAGGACGGAAAGAGGCAGGTTTTGTGATTGGAATGCCTGAGGACGGAAGACCGATGGCAGTTTGAGGTGGAACGCGACCGCCGGGCAAGCCACACGTTGAACAAGCGGATGCCCCGGCGGTGCGTTCCTATCATTTGATCCATTCGTTGCTTTTTGTCATTCGCTGTTAAAACTTCCCGAACTAACAATTTGACGTTTAGCCAAATAGCTAAGTATAAAGGCGGTATGAATAAACCGCTGAATGCCTTGAAAGCTCTTTCTGACCGTAACCGACTGCGGGTGGTCGCGGCGCTGATGAATCACAAAGAACTGTGCGCCTGCCACATTATCGAACTCCTCGAAGTGACCGGAGCCACGGCGTCGCGCCACATGGGTCTGCTGATCCGTTCCGGACTGGTTCAAAGCCGTAAGTCCGGGCGCTGGGTTCATTACCGGCTGACCGCCGACTTCCCTGCCCCGCTTTTCCAATGGCTGGAAACCGAACTGCAAACCGACTCCGGTATCAAGGCCGACCGGAAAGCCCTAATCAAAATCACCGCCTTTAAACATTAAGAAATGATTCTGCGAAATTGAAATTGATTAACTACTTTTTGCTATTCGTACTGCAAACAATGAAGTGGAGATAAAAAGATGAACTGGAAAACGGAGTGGAAAAAGCTGGCGGTGATTGTCGCGGTGTTCCTCGGCTGTTTTTATCTGCCGGTCGGGTCGGCGCGATTTGACAACGCCATCCTCGAATCGTTTCATCTGGTAAAATGGTACGCCCGCGAGCACGTCCTGCTTTGCCTGATCCCCGCCTTTTTTATCGCCGGAGCCATTGCGGTTTTTGTCAGTCAGGCCTCGGTGATGAAATATCTCGGCGCCAAAGCAAACAAAGTGCTGGCCTACGGTGTGGCTGCCGTGTCCGGAACCATTCTGGCGGTCTGCTCCTGCACGGTGCTGCCGCTCTTCGCAGGCATTTACCGCATGGGCGCGGGTCTCGGACCGGCATCCGCTTTTCTCTATTCCGGCCCGGCCATCAATATTCTCGCCATCGCTCTGACCGCCCGCGTACTGGGTGCACAGCTCGGCATCGCCCGCGCCGTCGGCGCGGTGGCGTTCAGCGTGATCATCGGCCTGCTGATGCATTTGATTTTCCGTAAAGAAGAGCAGGAAAAGGCGGCAGTGCAACTGCTGATGCCGGAGGAAGAGGTTAAACGTCCTCTCTGGCAGAATGGCCTCTATTTCGCCTCGATGGTCGGCATTCTGGTTTTTGCCAACTGGGGTAAACCGGACATAGAAACCGGACTTTGGGCGTCGATCTTTTCCGCTAAATGGACGGTCACCGCTGTTTTAGCAGCGGCACTGGGCGTGATGCTGGTGCTGTGGTTCGGAATCAAATGGTGGAAAGTTGCGCTGACCGCCCTGCCCGTCACCGCGCTGGCCATTGTATTCCCCGAACAACCGATGGTGGCGTTTGCCGCCGGTGCAATCGGTCTATCGGCGTTTACCAGCACGGACAAAGGCGAAGCGGGCGAATGGTTTTTATCGTCTTGGGGTTTTGCCAAACAGATCCTGCCGCTGCTGCTGATCGGCGTGCTGGTGGCCGGGGCGTTGCTCGGACGCGTCGGCTATGAAGGACTCATTCCATCTGAGTGGGTCGCTACAGCGGTTGGCGGCAATTCGCTGCGCGCCAACTTTATTGCCTCGTTCGCCGGAGCCTTTATGTATTTTGCCACGCTCACCGAGGTGCCGATCCTTCAAGGATTGATCGGAAGCGGCATGGGCAAAGGCCCGGCACTCGCGCTGCTGCTGGCCGGCCCGGCACTAAGCCTGCCGAGTATGCTCGTCATTCGCACCATACTTGGTACAAAAAAGACCGTGGTGTTTGTTTCGCTCGTGATCGTCATGGCTACAATTTCAGGAATGCTTTTTGGAATGTTTCCCTAGGAGAATTCAACTTATGGATGAACAAACCAGAGAACTTGCGGCGATTGCCGCCGCTGTGGCAGGAAAATGTCAGCCGTGCTTTGCATATCATTTCAAGCAGGCGCAAAAACTTGGAATCCCGAATGAACAGATCCGGGAGATTATTCAACTGGCCAAAGACATACGGGCTTCCGGCGACAAGCACATGGATGAGTTTGCCGAAAGCCGCATGAAAGAAACACAGGAGACCACGAGATGAAAATTCAAATTCTGGGTACAGGATGTCCGAAATGCAAACAGCTCACACAGCACGCCGAAGAGGCCGTAAAGGCTCTCGGACTCGATGCTGAGATCGAAAAAATTACGCAGATTAACGATATTATGAAATTCGGCGTGATGATGACTCCGGCACTGGCGGTGGACGGCACCGTCAAATCCGTTGGAAAACTGCTTTCAGTCGAAGAAATAAAAGGACTACTGAAATGAACAAATGGCATAAGTTGCTCATCGTGATCGCCCTGATCGGTGCAGTTGTCTTCATCGTGGAACACAAAAAACGGCAGGGCTTTGTTTGCGCAGGCGGCGTTTGTCCTCCGCCCGACACGACTGGGAAAACGGCAGTCTGTGAAGCTCCTGCGCAGAAACCCCTGCCCCGCCTTGTTGATCTGGGCGCCGGCAAATGTACTTCTTGCAAGATGATGACCTCAGTCCTAGATGAACTGAAAACAGCCTATGCCGGAAAGCTGGAGGTCGTATTCATTGACGTTTGGGAAAACAAACAGGCCGGCGAGCAGTACGGCATCCGGATGATCCCGACGCAGATTTTTTACGATGCCGAAGGGAAGGAACTGTTTCGGCATGAAGGCTTCTTCGCCAAAGAAGACATTCTCACCAAGTGGATCGAGCTGGGAATTAAACTGTAATTGAACCACGGAACACACCGAATACACAGAAACCGGATCGGGTCTTCCATTTCCGTGTAATCCGAGTATTCCGTGGTAGAAAAGAATTTTTATGGAAACTCTGTTCACGAATCTAACGCGCGCGATGGAAAGCGCACCGCTGATCGCACTGAGCGCGGCGTTCATCTGGGGCATCTTAAGCATTCTGCTCAGCCCCTGCCATTTGGCATCCATTCCGCTGATTGTCGGTTTTATTGATGAGCAGGGTCGTATTTCAACCAAACGAGCGTTTTTGATTTCACTGCTTTTTTCAACCGGCATTCTGGTCACTATCGCCGCCATCGGTGGGCTGACCGCCGCTGCCGGGCGGATCATGGGCGACCTCGGGCCGTATGCAAATTACTTTATCGCACTCATTTTCTTTGTCGTCGGGCTGCACTTGCTGGGCGTAATTCCAATGATTGGAAAAGGTCACGGTCAGGTTGATATGAAACGGCGCGGTGCGCTGGCGGCGTTTATTCTCGGATTGGTTTTTGGCATTGCGCTTGGCCCCTGCACGTTCGCTTTCATGGCCCCGCTGCTCGGTATTGTTTTTAAAGCGGGTTCAGAGAAACCGGTGTATGCCGGAAGTCTGCTTTTTCTCTACGGCATCGGCCACTGCGCGGTCATTGTGCTGGCTGGAACGTTCACCGAAGTGGTTCAGCATTATCTGAACTGGAGCGAGAAATCCAAAGGCTCGCTCGTCCTAAAAAAAATATGCGGACTGCTGGTACTATTGGGCGGGCTCTATCTGATTTACACAGCAGGTTAAAAAGAACTGGCTATGAAAAAAATTAAAATACTATTTTTGTGCACCGGCAACTCCTGCCGCAGCCAGATGGCTGAAGGTTGGGCGCGGGCGCTGAAGAGTGATGTGATCGAAGCCTGGTCGGCCGGTATCGAAACCCATGGACTCAATCCGAATGCGGTCAAAGTAATGGCCGAGGCGGGCGTGGATATTTCTGGACACAAATCGGAAAACGTCGCCGACCTGCTGCATATTCCGTTTGATTACGTGATTACCGTATGCGGCCACGCCAACGAGCACTGCCCCCTCTTTCCCGGCAAAACAAAAGTGGTTCATGTTGGATTCGACGATCCGCCAAAACTGGCCCGCGGTTTGGCGGCGCAGGGCGCAAATGAAGAAGCTCAGCTCGACTGCTACCGCCGCGTCCGCGACGAAATCAAAGCGTTTGTCGAAAACCTGCCTGAGAATTTAAATCAATAGAAAGTGGAAAAAATGAAACCAGACACGACACTGAAAATCGGTTTTTTTGATAAGTACCTCACTCTCTGGGTAATTCTGTGCATGGTGGCGGGCGTGCTGATCGGAAAATTTATGCCAGGTATACCGGCGTTCTTCGGACGCTTCGAATACGCCAAGGTTTCCATACCGATTGCCATACTCATCTGGCTGATGATCTGGCCGATGATGATGAAAGTGGATTTCGCCAGCATCAAACATGTTGGTAAAAATCCAAAAGGACTCTATGTGACCTGGGTGGTCAACTGGCTGATCAAGCCGTTCACCATGTTCGGCATTGCGTCGTTTTTCTTCTACGTGGTTTTTAAAGCGCTGATTCCCGCCGAATTAGCCAAAGATTATCTGGCCGGAGCTATTCTGCTGGGTGCCGCGCCCTGCACCGCGATGGTATTTGTCTGGAGCCATCTAACTCGAGGTAATCCGGCTTACACTGTGGTGCAGGTTGCGACCAACGACTTGATCATCCTGCCAGCCTTCGCCCCGATTGTCGCCCTGTTGCTAGGTGTGGGCGGCATCCAAATCCCGTGGGATACGTTGTTTATGTCGGTCGGACTCTTTGTCGTGATTCCGCTGGCGGGCGGCATATTGACCCGCGTACATGTGATTAAAACCAAAGGGCTGGATTATTTAAACACAATCTTCCTTCCAAAATTCAGCCGTATGACCATCGGTGGCCTATTGCTGACACTGGTGCTTATCTTCTCCTTTCAAGGCGAGGTCATTCTGAACAATCCACTGCATATCGTGTTGATCGCCGTGCCGCTGATCATTCAAACGTATCTGATTTTCTTTATCGCCTACTTGTCGGCGAAAAAAATGAAGCTTGCTCACAACATTGCGGCACCAGGCGGAATGATCGGCGCTTCCAATTTCTTCGAGCTTTCAGTGGCGGTGGCTATCTCACTTTTCGGTACCTCATCACCCGTAGTACTGGCGACCATCGTCGGCGTCTTGGTAGAGGTTCCGGTGATGCTGTCATTGGTAAAAATAGCCAACCGTACAACACATTGGTTCCAAAGATCGGAATAATAGATTGAGGGAATAATGAAATGTTGCTGTAAAAAAAACCGAGCATATTGGATTACCGGAGAGGTTGAGACGCCTGCCGGAAAAATTCCAAGGAGTGGCACCCGTCTGATACTGCGAGACAAAATCGGCGCGCTCAAAGTTCGTTTTGCAATAAGCCGCATGAGCTACGCCGTTCCGTCCGGTCTGTATGCGGTCGGCGAACCGACACCCGAGTCGCCGGTTTTTGTGACGGCCAACTATAAACTCTCGTTGGACCATCTGCGCTGCGCCCTGAGTGGAATCGACAGTTGGATTCTGGTGCTCAACACCAAAGGGATCAATGTCTGGTGCGCGGCGGGGAAAGGCACATTCAGCACGACAGAAATCATTAATCAAGTTGAAGAGACGGAACTTTGCCGGGTGGTTACGCACCAAAAGCTGATTGTTCCGCAACTTGGTGCTCCCGGAGTATCGGCCATTGAAGTGCAAAAACAGTGCGGATTTAAAGTCATCTACGGTCCGGTGCGTGCTGAGGACATTCCGGCTTTTGTCGCCGCCAATTTCAAAACCACACCGGAAATGCGCCGTGTCCGCTTTGGTATACGTGATCGGATCGCTGTCATTCCGGTGGAGCTGGTCATTTGGTTTAAACACGCACTGGGTCTGGCCGCGCTTCTTTCCCTGGTCGGCGGCATCACCCGTTCCGGATTCAGTCTGGCAGACGCTCCGCGCGCCTTTGGACTCGTTTTCATCGGTTGGCTGGCCGGCGGGGTGCTGGTGCCGATTTTACTGCCGTGGCTGCCAGGCCGTTCTTTTTCCATCAAGGGATTATGGGCCGCATTAATACTCTGGAGTATTGGTTACCGCTTACTCGATGTTTCACCGACTGAGGGAACCGGATGGTTTTTTGTGCTGACGGCCATCGTTTCGTTCATGGCGCTGAATTTCACCGGGACCTCCACCTACACCTCAATGTCGGGCGTAAAGAAGGAAATGAAAATCGCTATTCCGCTTCAACTACTGGCGCTGATCGCCGGAATAATCCTCATTGTGGTTGGAGGTCTGCAATGAACTATCTAAAAAACGTCGCAACGCTCAAACTGGACAGTGGAAAATGTATCGGTTGCGGAGCCTGCCTCAGTGTCTGTCCACACGAAGTTTTCGCCCTCGAGAACCAAAAAGTGCGTATCACCGACCTTGATGCCTGCATGGAGTGCGGAGCCTGCGCTAAAAACTGCCCGGTTGAAGCGCTCCGTGTAAAAACCGGAGTCGGCTGTGCCAGCGGAATTCTCAGCGGAATTTTGTGCGGCGGCGAGGCCTGCTGTGGCGAAGGCGGATGTTGCGGATAGAACGGTTAAAGTGTCTGAAGTATGCCGGTGATTTTATCTTCCGCACCACCTTTTACAATCCAGGCCAATTTTGAAACGACACTGGATTGTGGTGTGCGCATAACACCTGCGGTGGAGTAATCAAAAAACTCGCCCGACAGAGTTCCTTTAACACGATAAATATCATCGGCATGCGCCAAAACAAAAGCCGCCAGCGTCGTTCCGTTAAACGGTTTCTCGGTGACAAACGTGGCATAATTCGGGTCACGGCATTTGGCGTATTCGCCCTGCAATCCGCGCGGAGCGTGTTCAGCAAAAAGATCGACCTCTACTTCGCAGCGAACCGTTTGAATCCTGTCCGCCGCCTGATTCAACGCCTGAATTGCGGCCTCGGCTTCGGCTGTTTTTTCCGACGGATTACGGTCGGTTTTATTAATCAGCACAACATCTGAGGCTTCGATTTGCGCGATAATATTCGGCAACGTATGACGCAGTTTAAGAAAACTATTCGGGTCAATTACGCTAATGACCGTCGCCAGCCGATAGAGCTTATCGAGACCGGTTTCCACCAGCATCTGCTCCATTACTTTTGGATTCGCCATGCCGCTGGCTTCAATCACCACACCAACGGCATCGGGCCAATGCTCCGCCGTTTTTTTCAGCTGGCCGATGAATTCGGTGATTAAGCACTTGCAGAAGATGCTTCCACCGGGAATGGAGACCACATTCGGGTTTTCCGCTGACACGACCGCGCCATCAACATCGTGTGCAGAAAATTCATTGATCAGATAGACAATCTTCCGGTCACGGTTCTGTACGACGACGTTTTTGAGGAATGTCGTTTTCCCCGTCCCCAGAAAACCCGTAACCAGACAGATCGGAAGCATCATGAACCCCTTTTGTCAAAAGTCTGAACGTCGAAAGTCCAAGGTTTAAACTGACATTCGACCTGTGACCTTCAGACCTTCGAATCTCTCTTTACTTCCCCGCCGCCTCTTCAATCGCTGCGACCAGTGTTTTCTGGTCCGGAATGATCGAGGCAAATTTAACTTCACCGTTGATGCAGATCGTCGGCAGATTTTTCACGCCGAGCTTCACCATCATGCCGATACCGGTACGTACTTTAATTTTGTGCTCATTGATGTAGCAAATCGGACTGGCGGCTTCCGCGGCTTTTTGCACAGCCTCCATCATATACTGACACGGCGCACAAGAAGTTGAATCGAGCGTGATCACATCAATTAGCACTGTATTAGCCATTTTATAGTCAGGCAATCTGATGTCATCAAAGGCATCCGCTTTTTTGGCGGTCAGTGTTTTTGCCGACTCCCTCTTGTATTCGTCGTGCACCATGTCGGCAACCGCCTGAAGATTTTTAACCGGCACGGCATATGGCAGATCGCACCCCGGAGCCAGAATAAATCCTTTAGAGCCGCTCTTTTGCATAATATCGAGCGTTTCCATTTTGGCATCGTCTTCATCACCCAGCAACAACACGGCGGTCAGTTTGATGTTTCCGCCGAATGATTTATTTTCATCCGAACAAAGTTGGCGCAGTTTCGCCATATCAATCTGTTCATCCACAGAGATGCAGTCCGCCGTGGTTTTAACCATAACTTCCAAATTACGGGTTACATCGCCGCAAACAAAAATAGAAGACAGTCCGCCGGCCTTGCGAATGTGGTCGTAAACCCGGTTCATGGCCGGTGTGACGAATTGCGTAAAATGATCCGGAGAAATCTGACTGGTCATCGGATCGACTACGGCGATCACGTCCGCGCCATGCTTGAGATAAATATCCGCCGACTTAATACAAATTTCAGCACAGTAATCGATAACGGCGAGCACCTTGTCTTCGTCGTCATACATGTCGAGAAAGATTTCATTTCCGAGTAGATGCAGCGCCAGCGTAAACGGGCCGCAGATCAGGCCATAGAGCGCGGTATCACTTCCAATATCTTTTTTCAGTGTTTCCAAGGCTTGGATAATGATTGGAAAGCGTCCTTTGGTTTCATCCAGTACTGGCAGGTCAGAAATCTTTTTTCCTTCAGCCAGCGGGTGGCTGACTACGGCAGGAGGAACTTCGTCCGCCCAATGCAGACGGCAGCCAAGAATTTCGGCTTCTACCTGCAAATCGAACATCACTGGCAAACCGTCAGGACGGTAAAGTTCTTTTGCTTTTTTCAAGCCAGCAACCAGCAAATCGGCTGATTGAAGATAGTCCGTGGCTGTTTTACCAATGAGAAATCCTCCATGGCATCCAACAAAGGGCAACCACGCCGGACGTGAAGTTTTTTTGCCCTTAAGCGCATTCAGAAGCAGTTCTTTTCCAGTCATAATTTTATCTCCATCTATTCGTTTAAACTCCCCGAAATCAATGATCAGAGCATATACGGAGATACCCTTACTGAATAGAACGTATTTAATTAAAATATAACGATCCTGCTATCACTTGCCATAAATAAGCTAAAATAAGCCTATTAATATGCCTTTATTGCTTTTTTACTGAACTGCAACGCATAGATCATTTTGGCACCAGCGGTTATCAGGCCAGCAAATTCCGGTTCTATTTCGTAATCAGCCCCAGCAAGAATCAGCGCATCGCGTATCACTGCCGCATCCAATGTCAGTACCTTTTCAGATGATAAAACCTGAGCCAACAACTGACAGACAGCGTCCTGTTCCTCCGCAGGAAGAATCGTCGACTGAAGCATTCGGCGTGCGTCATCAATAGGCTGGTTTTCATTTTGCAACAATGCGACC
>JBILEA010000289.1:0-3527 GCA_044352355.1 Pontiellaceae bacterium
GTTATCTACTAAGTATTTGTTTTGAAGAAGATGCTTCTCCGGAAGGATGGCCATGGCGAATGAGATTTTAAAGAGCGGATTGGATCTCGCCTGCATCAGAGTGGAACTAAATTCCTCTGGGCGGGATGAGGCTATTCGTGAGCTGGTCGGCTTGATTCACGCCAAACATCGTTTACGCAATGTCGAAGAGGCCGTGAGCGTAGTGATGGAACGCGAGCAGAAGATGAGCACCAGTCTGGAAAACGGTATCGCGGTGCCGCACGGGAAGGTCGCTTCGGTGGACCGGCTTCTGGTGGCGGTCGGGCTGAAGCAGAAGGGCATTGATTTCAAAAGTGCCGACGGCCAGTCTTCAAAAATCATCATATTGATCCTTTCTTCCGCAACACAAAGCGGCCCCCATGTGCGCTGTCTGGCCGAGATCGGACGGCTGTTGCAGTCGGACGTGAACCGGAAAAAGATTTTAGCAGCAAAGGATGCGGAGACCGTCTTTAAAATTATGACGGACACGGGCATTTGATACGATGAAACAACATGAATCCAGCTGGCCACTTCGTAACGGTTTAAAACCGGCGGGCCGCTGGATGTGTGTGGTGCTGCTTACATTTGTGTTCTGCGCTACGAATTTGTTGTTTGCAGACACCGCCAATATCGAATCTTCAATCGCCGGGGTTGTTTCACCTGAGGCAGAGGGCGGGGAGCGTTTATCTGCTAAAGCGCTGGAAATTTTTACAATCGGCAACGTGCCGGTCACTAACTCGATGATCACCGGCTGGCTGGCCGCACTTATTCTGGTTGCCATCTCCGTGCGGTTTCGTCAGCAGGTGCGGGCCGGACGCCATACCCTGTTTACCGGGTCTGTTGAGGCACTGGTGATTTTCCTGAACGGCTTTTTGTCAGACATTATGGGCGAAAAGCTGGCTAAAAAAACCTTTTGGCTGCTGGGCTCCTTTTTCATTTTTATTCTCTGCTCGAATTGGCTGGGATTGTTTCCAGGCATTGGAAGCATCGGCTGGGGGCACTCAACAGAACACATGTTTAAAGTGACGCAACCGCTGTTTCGCGGTGTGAATGCCGATCTCAACACCACGCTGGCGCTTGGCGCGCTGTTTTTCTTTTTCTGGTTTATCTGGGCATGGAAAGAAAACGGACCGGTCGGCATTTTAAAACACATTTTTGCCCCCAAAGGCGACATGAAGGGCATTATGTATTTTGTAATGGCCGTGGTATTTCTGGCGGTGGGTTTTCTTGAAGTTTTTTCCATCATTATCCGCCCGTTTTCACTGGCGTTGCGGTTGTACGGCAACATTTTTGCCGGCGAGGTGATGCTGGATACCATGTTGCATAAAATTCCCCTGCTTGGCTGGTTGCTTCCCGTGCCGTTTTATCTGATGGAAGTGCTGGTCGGGCTGATTCAGGCACTGGTTTTTATGCTGCTTTCAGCCGTTTTTGTTATGTTGATTTGCAGTCATGAGGACACGGAAGAACATTAAGAAAAAAGGAGATAAAATATGGATACATCAATGCATATCGGTATTGCGGCGGCTGGCGCCGCGTTGGCTGTAGGGTGGATCGGATATGGCGCGGTTTCGGCGGTTGGTCGTAATCCCGGCGCGAGCACCAAGGTCATGGTGCAGGCGATTCTGGCGATTGCTTTTGCGGAAGCCTGTGTTTTTTACGCCATTTTCTTGAAATAAGTATCTGGCGGACGGAGCACCATGAATACACTGTTTATACTGGCGGCGGCCGGGAATCCGTTTCAGAGTTTTGGAGTCAATTGGTATGACTTCATTTCGCAAGGCGTCGCGTTTCTGATCATCGCGTGGATTTTGAATCAGTTTGTATTCAAAACCGTGATGAAGACGGTGGCGGCCCGGCAGAAAGAAGCGGATGAGGCGGTTGCCAACAGTGAAAAAATACGCCGTGAACTTCTAGCCGCTGAAGAGGCGCGCAAAGACGTGCTGCATAAAGCATACGAGCATGCGGAACGGGTTGTTTCCGAAGCCAAAGCCAATATGGCGGAACTGTCGAATCAGGAAAAAGTCCGTTGTGAGCTGCTGGGTAATGAAATGCTGGCCAAGGCGCGCGAGGACGCGCTACTTGATCAGGCACGCCTGAAAACAGAGCTCAAGGCGGAAATTGCAACGATGGTTGTGGATCTCACCGCGAAGCTGGCGCAAATGAATCTCAGCACCGCAGACCGGGACCGGTTGTTGCAGTCAGCCATTAGGGAAATCTCAGCACCGGGGCAAAAATAACCGATTATGAAGCTCACTCGTCAGCACCGCCGCAATGCCCGCCTTCTCTGGCAGGCCATCTCTGTTAATGACGTTCCCGATGTGAAGCGCATTCGGGAAGCCGTCCGGACTATACGGCAGTATGAAGGCCGCGATGCCGAAGCGGTGCTGCGATGTTTTGTGGAACGGTTGAAAATTTATATCCGCGCAAATCGAGTCGGAGTGATCAGCGCAGATCCGCTTTCAGCTCAGCAACAGAACCAGCTCTCGGAACTGTTTCACGGAACGGAATCCGTAAAAGCCGGAATCAATTTTTCTGTTGAGCCTGCTGTTATTGGCGGGTTACGGCTGGAAAAAGGGCATCAGGTGACGGACCTGACGATCGCGCGGCAACTGGAAATACTGAAGGACAGGTTGTTAAAAAATTGAATTTTTTGGACTGAAAGGCTGGTAAACATACTATGCAATCTATTGTGGCAGACATCGAACAGACGCTCGCGCAATTTCATCCCGAAGCACATTGTGAAGAAACGGGCAAGGTCATGGAAGTCGGTGACGGCGTGGCCCGGATCGAAGGGTTGCGCAAAATCCGGTTGAACGAAATGATTGATTTCGGCAACGGCGTAACCGGCCTGGCATTGAATCTTGAAGAGAACAGTGTGGGTGCGGTGGTATTGAGCGGTGGCGAAACCGTTCGTGAAGGACAGACCGTTCGTTCGACGAGCCGACTACTTGAAATTCCTTGCGGACGTGCGATGCTCGGTCGGGTGGTTGATCCGCTGGGCCGCCCGCTGGACGGAAAGGGCCCGATTGTTACCACGGAGATGAATCCGGTGGAACGCGCGGCTCCCGGAATTATTGGCCGGCAATCCGTTTCCGCACCATTGCAAACCGGCATTCTTGCAATTGATGCGGTCATTCCGATCGGGCGCGGCCAGCGTGAGCTGATCATTGGAGACCGGTCAACCGGCAAAACGACCATCGCCATCGACACCATTATCAATCAGGCGCGGTTGAATCGTGAGGCGGAGGTGGCCGTTGATACGAAGAGGCATCCTGTGTATTCCATTTATGTGGCGATCGGTCAGCGGCAGTCGAGCGTAGCGCAGGTTGTGCGCGTGCTGGAGGAGCAGGGTGCTTTAAAATATACGGTGATCGTGGCGGCCACGGCATCGGATTCGGCCGCGATGCAGTATCTGGCGCCGTTCAGCGGCACAGCTATCGGCGAATGGTTCATGGATCATGGCATGGATGCGCTGGTGGTGTACGACGATCTCTCCAAACATGCTGTGG
>JBILEA010000290.1:0-3524 GCA_044352355.1 Pontiellaceae bacterium
TAGATTTGGAGTGCGGCGTAGATTTGGAGTGCGGTGGCAAGTGAAGCGCGACACCGCTTTCAGAATGCATCTTGCACATTGATCGAGTCGGTTTTGAAGCGGGCAAGTGTGTTTACAAATGATCGTGGCGAATTCTGTTCCAGCCAGCGCTGGGAACACCATTCATAGGAAGATGCATTTTCCGTGACACCATGATGAACCGGATTCTGGTGAACATACCGCAGCCGACTGAAGAATGACGTTTGGTGGGTAATGTGTGAATCCCAGTAATTGTGCCAGACTTTGCGTCCGGTTGCGCCATCCGTATTTTTCGGCAAATTCAAACAACATATTGCAAAACAACGAAAGTTTTTCAGGAGTATTCAGAAAAGACTGTTTGAGATAGGTTCCGCCGGTCACCATGTATGTTCCGCGTTCCAGTAACCGATGCATAGGTGCATGCGGCCAGTATAAAGAGATTTCTTTCATAGAAAGAAGCTAATATATTTGGAGTGCGAACGCAAGCCGCAGGCGCGAGGCCGCTCTGAATTAAAGCGGCGTCGCACGTTGTTTGCCGCCGCACTCCAGAATGGTTGCGCGGTATAGATTTGGCGTGCGGTGTAGATTTGGAGTGCGGTGGCAAGTGAAACGCGACACCGCTTTCAGTGTGTGAAGAGCGGCCTCGCGTTTCACTTGCGTCCGCACTCCAGAATATTGCAAATCTGTTTTTCACGTTCCGGCGTGCTGCGCTCGGCAGGAATCAGAAGCAGGTCCGCAAGAGTGCGGGTCGGTTCGACGTGTTTGCGGTACATCGGCTCGACCTGTTCAGCCCAGCGGCGACGGATTTCCTGTTCGGTGCGGCCCCGTTCGACGGTGTCGCGGGCAACGCGGCGCTCCAGACAGGTTTCCAGCGGCAGATCAATAAAGACCTTCAGATCGAACACATCGCGCAGGTGCTCGGTTGTGAAAAGAAAAAGCCCTTCGACAATAATCAGCGGCGCCGGTTTTAGTGTCACGGTGTCCGGCGCGCGTTTGTGGGTTGAGAAAATATAGCGTGGGCCTTGCACGGTTTCACCGCGTTTTAAGGCCGTCAGATCGCGTGCAAGGTATTCGAGGTCGATGACAGACGGATCATCAAAGTTCCAGTTTTTTGCATCCACGTCATCCGGCAGGCTGATGTAATAATTGTCCTGCGACATCAGACTGGCATTTCCGGCCAGTTCGGCCAGCTCTTGCGCGACCGTGGTTTTCCCCGATCCCGATGCGCCGACAATTCCGATGATGCATGGTGGTTTCATAAGACGAATCCTTACCACAGAATAAATTTTAACAAAATCATTACCGACAAAATCATTTTGTCCTAAATTATTTTGATCATATTCTTTGTTTGGTTGCGGTTTTGCCGCGCCAGAGTTTTCGCGGCTAATTTTTCTTCCGCGTCTGCCGCTCCATGCCTTTGGCTCCGGTGGACTGGCGGGCAAGGTCGGCTTCGATGGCGTAGTTGACGGTTTTGGCAGTGAGTCCGCGTTGTCCGGTTAAAAACTGTTCGAGTCGTTGTGCCAGTTGTGCCGGAGTGAAGCCGTAGGTTGTTTGCGTCTGTGCGTAGAGCCATTCACTCCATTCCATAAAAGCACCGAAGACCGAAGGCTGACTTTTCCAGATCAGCGGCGCGCTGTGCGGGAAACGCCCATTGTTGACGATGATGTCCCAATAACGGGCGAAGCGGCGGATCTGTTGAAGCGCAACAAAGCTGAGGGTTGCCGTTTGCAGAACGTCGTAAGGCGGCGAGGTGTTGTAAATCATCTGCCATTCGACATCATGTTTGGCAATCGGTGCGCCGCGCAGCTTTTTTAAAATACCGAGCTGGATTTCATCTGGGCCGCAGGCGTGCAGACGGTCGAAACTTGCCGCGATGCTTTCGAAGGTTTCGCCGGGAAGCCCGGCGATGAGGTCGGCGTGCAGATGAACCGATGGCAGGGCGGCGAGTTTGCGGATATGCGCTTCGACTTGTTCTGCATGGAGCGGGCGTTTGATTCGTTCGGAAACTTCGGGGTTGAAGGTTTGCACGCCGACTTCCAGCTGGAGAAATCCAAGCGGCGCTTCGGCGAGCAGTTTTTCGAGTGTCGGCGGCAGATGCTCAGGCTCCCACTCAAGGTGAAGCATCATGCCGTCGCGCCGGTTTTCGAGGAAAAAGCGCAGAACGGCGGCGGCATGCGCGGCGTTGATGTTGAAGCTACGGTCGAGGAATTTAAAGATCCTCACACCGCGCTCAATGAGTTTTCCAAACTCCGGGAAGATCCTCTCGGGTGGGAAAACGCGGACGCCGGCTTCGAGCGACGAAAGACAGTACTCGCATTTGAACGGACAGCCACGTGAGGTTTCGACGTAGATGCGGCGGTGGGCGATGTCTTCAGTCGTATATTCGTCGTAGGGCAGGGCGACAGTTTTCAGGTTGGCTGGCGGAGCAGTGATGACTTTCGGCAGGCTGGAAGCCTGCGATACGGGGAGACGGGGCAGGCAGGATGCCTGCGATACGGAGGGACGGGGCAGGCAGGATGCCTGCGATACGGAGGGACGGGGCAGGCAGGATGCCTGCGATACGGGGACGGTATCGCCGGCATCCTGCCGGCCTTGTCCTGCGTGGTGGGCGCGAATTCCGGCGGCAACTGGATTATTCCGAATATATTTCCGGATACGGGTTAACTCTTCCTGATTCCGGACAATGTGGTCGTAACTTTCTTTTTTCCAGACGGTTCCGCTTGTTCCAGTATGCCTGTTGATCTGATTCGCCGAGTATGATTTCCAGGAGTGCAGAATCTCTTTGAGTTCAAAGTTGGCCATTGGTGTTATTAAGACGTGTACATGATTCGGCATGATGACCCACTCATCAAGTTCGTAACGCTGGCCAGCAAAGTGAGCCAGTGCGTCGGCGACGATTTTCGAGATGTCCGGTTTGCCGAGAATGCACGCTCCAGCACCTTCGTCGAGCCAGCTGTTGACTCGTTCTGAGAAGAGTTTATCAAACTGTTCCTGTTCTTTATCAGAATAAGGCGGCTGATGGTGCTCATTCCATTTTTCGCGCAGTACGTTGTATTCGCTGATGCGCGATTGAGCAATCGAATCGGCAAGACGGAAAGTGACGAAATAGGTGCAACCGGTTTGTTTCCAATGCGGGAGATTTTTTCGACAGGATTGATGGATTTCTTGAAGAGGATTAAAGCGAGGCAGGCTGGAAGCCTGCGATACGGAAGAGGTATCGTCGGCATCCTGCCGGCTTTGTCCTGCGTGGTGAACGTGAGCCGAGCAGGGCAGGCTGGAAGCCTGCGATACGGGGAGACAGGGCAGGCAGGATGCCTGCGATACGGGGAGACAGGGCCGGCTGGAAGCCTGCGATACGGGGAGACAGGGCCGGCTGGAAGCCTGCGATACGGGGAGACAGGGCCGGCTGGAAGCCTGCGATACGGGAGCTGTGTCGACGAGCAGGGCTCGGCACAGCGTTTCAATCACAGCTTCGCCTTCGCCGCAAACCAAGTGATCGGCCGTGT
>JBILEA010000291.1:0-3514 GCA_044352355.1 Pontiellaceae bacterium
AGAAAAGCAGATCGCCAAGGTAATAATAAATGCAACACATGACTTCATTGATGCCTCCGATTACGGATTACTTGTTACGTATTACTCACCACGCAATTCTACAACCGCGTGCCTGAAGGGATGACGGTGCCCTTCGGAATAACGATAACACCGTCACGGATGACATAGAGCGGCGTCTGTTCACCTTCCTGCTTGCCGTCAGGCGAAATGTAGACGCTGTCACCGATGCGGACGTTTTTATCAACAATGGCATTCTTGATATAACAGTCGCGACCGATACCGAGACGGATATTCGCATTATTGCCCGTGGTCTTTTCACGCTCGAAGAAGTCCGCCCCCATGATGACAGAATGCTCAATTACGGTACCCTCGCCAATCACCGCACGCAACCCGACAACCGAACGCAAAATCCGGTGTCCGGAAATGATACATCCTTCAGCCAGCAGACAGCGGTTAAGGTCGCAGCAATTTATTTTGGACGGCGGCAGATAACGCATGTGGGTGAAGATCGGGGCGGCGGCATCGTAAAAGGTGAATTCTGGAACGAGATCGGTCAGCGCCAGATTGGCTTCATGAAACATGCCGATAGTTCCGATATCTTTCCAGTACCCTTCAAAAATGTGGCTATACACATTTTTAGAATGAATCGCCGCCGGAATGATGTGTTTTCCAAAGTCCGGAAGATCATTGCCGCATAGAAGTTCTGACAATACCTTGGCGTTGAAAATATAAATCCCCATGCTGGCGAGATAGCGCTCGTCCTTATACATCGGCGCACGCAATTCATTGAGCTTAGGGGTGTCACCAGGCTTCTCAACGAATTCGACAATCTTGTTTTTTGCATCCACATGCATGATGCCCAGTGAACCCGCTTCACAGCGCGGCACCGGTTTCGTGCAAATGGTCACGTCGGCACCCCGTTCCAAATGCTCCTGGATCACCTTGGAAAAATCCATGCGGTAGAGCTGGTCGCCGGAAAGAATAACGACGATGTCCGGCTCGCTGGCCATGTAATGCCGCGTGGACTGACGAACGGCGTCGGCCGTTCCCTGAAACCAGATGCTGGACGTCGGGGTCTGTTCAGCCGCCAGCATGCGCACATAGCCCGGCGAGAACTGGTCGAAAATATAAGTGGATTGAACATGCCGATGCAACGACATGCTGTTGAACTGAGTGAGCAGATAAATGGAACGGATGCCGCTGTTGATGCAGTTGCTGATTGGAATATCCACTAAGCGGTATTTTCCGGCAATCGGCACGGCCGGTTTGGCCCGATCCGATGTAAGAGGTTGAAGACGTGTTCCGGCTCCGCCGCCCAAAATCAGCCCGACTGTTTTAACGCCCATGCTCGTACTCCTTTAAAAAACTAATGAACAAAATTTAGCCACTCCATACGCTCCGCCGCCAGAACAAAATGATCGCCAGCGCGTTTATTCTTCCATCTCAACCGGACAATCAGGCAGTGCTCTCAAAAAAAGCCGCCCGTACCACTTACTGGTTACTCGCGGATCGAGAATCACGATCGTGCCTTCGTCACTGGCCGTCCGGATCAGGCGCCCGGTTCCCTGCCGGAACTTCAACACCGCCGACGGCAATGAATAGTCACGAAACGCATCACCGCCGCGCGCTTTCACCTCTTCCAACCGGGCCTGCACCAGCGGATGATCCGGCACGGCAAACGGCAAGCGGACAATAATCACATTACTCAGCGCGTCACCGCGCACGTCCACACCCATCCAAAAACGGTCCAAACCAAACAATACCGCTGAGCCGTGTTCACGGAACCGCTTGAGCATCGCCTGCGGCGGAAGCCCGGCCCCCTGCACCAGCAGATCAAACTCCATCCCCTCAAGCTGCTCTTTGACCCGTTCAGCCACGCGGCGCATGAAGCCCGCATTGGTGAAAAGCACGAAAGCCCGCCCCTGACTTTGTGCAATATAGCGCGGCAGTGCTTCAATCACCGCTTCCTCAAACGCCTTTTCATCGGTTGGATCGGGCATGTTCGCCGGAATTTTTACGCGCATCTGACGTCCGTAATCAAACGGCGAACCGACCTGCAATTCGTCGCAATGCTCCGCGCCGATCCGCCCGCGAAACCAGCTCAGATCATCGCCAACGGCCAGTGTCGCGCTGGTCATCACGACCGACGGCACCTCATCGAAAAGCATATTCGTCAGCAGTTGCGCCACATCGACCGGAGCAGAATAGAGTACCGGCTGTTTATGCGTCCTTCCTTCCAGCTCCACCCAATAGACATGCCCCGGCTCACTCTGCTTCAGGAAGGTCGTCAGCATTTCGATAAACGCCTTACCTTTTCCCCTCGCCGACTGAAGTTCGGCCTTAAGGTTTTCATCCTCCATATCGCGAACCAGCGTCCCAAAATGAACATCCAATTCTGCCAACCGTTCCGGCAGACCGGTTTCTACCGCAGGAGGCTCGCGTAACCTCACCGACTGATTGGTTTCCGACAGTTTGCAGTGCTTATGCATCGCCTTGAAAAAGCGCTCGCTTTCATCCCAAATCCGGTTTGTCAGATCGCCGCCCTTCCCGTCGCGTAGCACGGCAAAAAGCCCTTTGCGGTTATCCTGAGTGAACAGCCGCCGCAACCAGTGCTCCATGGCATAACGTGAAAGACGAATTCCAAGATGCTCCGACGCGACATTTTCCATTTGGTGCGCTTCGTCGAAAACCACCATGCCGTAGTCCGGCAAGAACGCGCCGCCGGTCGCCCGGACCGCCAGTTCAGAGAAAAAGAGATGATGATTCACCACCAGCAGATTCGCCTCATGAAGTCCGGCACGCGCCTTCATGGCAAAACAACGGTCATAATCGAGACACTTCTTGCCCAGACAGTTGCCGTGCTCCACACAGACGGCGCTCCAAACATCCATCGAAGGCTGAGGTTCCAGCTCCTGCCGGCTACCTTCAACCGTCCGATCCGCCCAGGCGCGAATCCGTGCCAGGTCAATTTCCTTCGACGAATCGAACAAATCGCCGCCCATTTGCCGGGCGCGGGCCAGACGGCGCAGGCAGAGGTAGTTTGACCGCCCCTTCACCAATCGCGCTTTAAACTCAATGCCAAGAGCCTGCTGCAAAAAAGGAATATCCTTCTCCATCAGCTGCTCTTGAAGCGTAATCGTGTACGTGGCGACCACGGCGCGGGCATTCTGTGCCAACGCATTCAGGATGAGCGGAACGAGATAAGCAAAACTTTTGCCGACGCCAGTGCCCGCCTCTACCGCCAGATGACACGAATTGGCGCAGGCTTCGGCAACGGCGCGAGCCATCTGCTGCTGTTGCGGACGAATTTCAAAGGGAAAATCGCTGTCGGCGTGGGCTTTTTCCATTCCGCCGCCGGACGCGAAAAAGCACTCGGTCGCCAGCAGGGTTTCGGGATGTTCAAGAGGACGGATCATTTCGAAACAGCGTATCGGAAACTCAACCGCTAATGAACGCCAATCCGCGCGAATTTTTATAAAGAAAAATCAAAGGCAGACCAGGCCCCTGCCTGCCT
>JBILEA010000062.1:0-12134 GCA_044352355.1 Pontiellaceae bacterium
GAAGACCAATGAGTTAGAAAAACCGGAATCAATTCGAGAAAAAATGCCCGTTACTGGATCATGCTGGAAATCAGCAGGTTGCAAAAAATCATGCCGGAAAACTTTTTTTCAGCCCGCGGAAGTCGGGCTAAACGGGTCGACAAATAACCTGAAAGCAAAAACCCCGCCAGTTTGAGGCGGGGTTTTTTTGTGCGACAATATGAATCCAGAAATCTGCTTTGTTTGCAGAATTTCAGGGTGTTATACAAAATCAACTTGATTGGTATTGGTTGAACCACGGAATACACCGAATACACGGAAGAAAAACACAGAAAATCAGTTCCGTGTATTCAGTGTATTCTGTGGTTAGAATACTATTCAGATTGATTGCATATTACTTATCTTTATTTAGAGGGTTGTTGATACGGCTAAGTAATTCTCCGTGTTTGCTGTGTAGAAAGGCTTTGAAGGATTGTCCCTTTAATTGCGCACGATGATTGGTGACGATCTGATTGCGGATTCCTGCATCGAAGATTGTGACTATCTTTTCGGGGAGCATTGCCTTAGTGATCAGTCCGTTTTGTGCAAATGAGCACACCTGTTGGATGACATCCTCGAGTTCACGTATGTTTCCGGGCCATGGATAGTTACAGAGAATTTCTTTTGCCATTGGATCAAGATGTAGTGTTTCGGTATCGGATTTGATTGTTCGGCGAATGGCCTGATCAATGAGGCAGGGGATATCTTCCGGGCGGTTGCGTAATGGCGGGATATCGAGACGGAGGGCGCTCAGTCGATAATAGAGATTTTCGTGAAATGCCTTCTGTTCAACGAGATGATCTAGTCTTTCTCTCGAAGCGACGACAATGCGCACATCGATTTTAGTATGAGTTGATCCGTCGACTCGGCGTATTTCCTCTTTTTGTATTACGTTGAGAAGTTTGGGTTGAATTTGAATGGGTATGGCGTCGATGTTATCGAGGAAAAGGGTGCCGCCATGTGCGGTTTCGAATAGCCCTTTATTGAAAGTATGATCTCCGAAGAGTTTCGATTCAATCAGCTGAGCAGGTGTCGCGGCGCAGTCGAGAGTCATGAACAAACCGTCTTTTCGAGGGCTGTAGTAATGGATTGTCCGAGCGATGAGCTCGTAATCTGATCCGCTTTCACCACAGAGTAGTACGGTGACATTTGCCGGGGCAACGCGCCGGATGACCTCGCAAATTTTGCGCATGCTGTCACTTTCGGTCACAAGCCCTTCGAGCATATCTAATCGCGTTTGAAGGGGTTTGTTTGCGGGGGAGGCATTGTAATACCCAAGCGAGCGCTGTACGGTTAAAAACAGATCGTTGAGTTGAAAGGGTTTTACGAGGAAATCGAAGGCGCCTTTTTTCATAGCCTCTATGGCAATTTCGATTTCGTCATGGCCGGTTAGCATGATAACCCCCATATGGGCGTAGGATTCCTGGGCTTTTTGCAGCAGTTCCATCCCATCCATAGGGGCCATGTTGACATCCGAGATCATGAGGTCGAACGTTTTGGTTTTAAGTAGATCAAGCGCCTTTTCGCCGCTCTGAACCGAGGTGATATCGTATCCGTGTCCAGTCAGGAGTTTGGTGATTACTGTTCGAAAAAACATGTCATCGTCTACAATCAGGATGCGCGGCATAGTTTATCCTTTTAGCTCTCAATACAGGAGACATGGAAATTCACTGAAAAATCATCTACTGGATGTTTTTGGACTTTAAAATCATTTTTTTCAACTCTGAGTACAAAAAAAGGCCGGGCAATAACCCCGGTGAATCAATGCGACCTGTGTTCTTCTGGAAAGTTATAGCGGAGAATTGTTTGAACGGAAATAAATGGTAGAAAGGCAGGATGAATGACACGTTTTTTTGGAGAGATTATGAATGAAAAGTCGATAGACCGCTTGTTGGGTATCATGCGCAAGTTGCGCGAACCGGGCGGATGCCCATGGGATCGTGAGCAGACGCTGGATTCGCTCAAGTCCAACCTGATTGAAGAAACCTATGAGGTTATCGATGCGATTGAAAGCGGCGACCGCGCAGAGCTGCGCGGCGAGTTGGGGGATTTGCTGCTGCAGGTCGTGTTTCAGGCGCAGATTTGTGAGGAAGCCGGAGAATTCACCTTTGACGACGTGGTGACCGGCATTGCCGATAAACTGGTGCGCCGGCACCCGCACGTTTTCGGCGATGTAAAGGCCGATACCTCCGGTGAGGTGCTGCGCAACTGGGAGAAGATCAAAAAGACCGAGAAGGATGTCGAAACGCCGCGCTCGCTGGTGGAAGGTATTCCGCGCCATCTGCCCGCGCTGTCTAAAGCCCATCTGGTGCAGAAACGCGTTGCCCGCGCCGGCTTCGAGTGGGATGAAATCGGCGGCGTCATTGCCAAGCTCGAGGAGGAATTGGCCGAGGTTAAGGAGGCGATGGAACAGAAAGATGCCGCCGCCATTCGCGAGGAACTCGGTGATTTGCTTTTTTCGACCGTAAATCTCAGTCGCTATCTCGGCCATGAGTCTGAGGAACTGCTCAACGAAAACATCGCTAAATTCATGCGGCGCTTCCAATGTTTGGAAACCCGCCTGCATGCCGAAGGTCGCGAGATTGAGAAGTGCTCGCTGGAAGAACTCGACGCCGTATGGAATGCGGTTAAGGCAGAGGAAAGAGGCCTCACGGCAACCAATCCGTGAAAAGGATATTGTAATTCCCGTTAATTTCGGCAGTATGCGTTGCATGAGCGCTACAACCCCCATCCAGAGCTCCAAGAGTAAAATTTTGATTGTCGATGATCATGCGTATGTCCGTCAGGGCTTGCATGATTTTATTGTACGCGAGCCGGACCTTCTCGTGTGCGGCGATGCGGACGGACGACTGCAGGCTTTAAAGCTGTGTGCAGAAGTCAGCCCGCATCTCGTTGTAATTGATCTGTCGCTGGGCGGAGAATCCGGACTTGATCTGGTAAAAGACATCGCCGCACAGTTTCCTAAGATCAAAATGGTCGTACTTTCTATGCAGGACGAAATGCTTTATGCGGAGCGGGTTCTGCGTATCGGCGCTTCGGGCTATGTTAGCAAAAGTGATCACCCCGGCCGGCTGATTGATGCCATTCATTGCGTACTGGAGGGGGGTATTTATGCCAGCGAGGCAGTCAAACAGAGAATTATGCAGACCATGAGGCATACCGATGTAGGTGAAGATCCAATCGGCAGTCTCAGCGATCGCGAATTGGCCGTTTTTGAGAAAATCGGCCAAGGGCAGGGTACGGCAGATATTGCTGAATCAATGAACTTGAGTATCAAAACGGTTGAAACGTATCGTTCACGCATTAAAACCAAATTGGGCGTAACTGGTTCAACCGAACTGTTGCAACGAGCGGTCCAATGGACTTTAGGCAAGAAGGCGTAGCTTTTTTTGCGCGGTGTAGTAAATTCCCCCACAAATTTTTCAGGTAGTCGCCCGATATACGGAGTTCTTTGGAAGCATTAATCTCCCTCCTGTAAGCGGTTCCGGAGAGAGGATGTTTTTGAAGACAATTGGTTTTTCGATATCAGTTTTTATAATCGCACTGACAATCTTTGCCGGATTGTGTTGGCTGGATATACGTCCAGATCCGACGATTCACAGTGCGGCCATCACTGGGAACTGTAAGCTTATTCGGGAAAAACTGCGCGATGGCACTGACATTAATGCCCTTGATCCGCATGGTTTTTCACCGCTCATGCAGGCTGTGCAGGCCGGCCAGCTGGAAGCACTCGACCTGCTGCTGGCTTCGGGTGCTGATGTGAATCGGGCCGGGCAAAAAAATAACACCGCCCTGCATTATGCCGTCTTGCAGCGTGATCCGCGTTTGACCGAACGGTTGATTAAGGCCGGCGCCGATTATCGGGCGTATAATGCCGAAAAAGTCACACCGCTCGGGCTGGCCATAGAAGCCAATAATCCGGCCATCGAGACGTTGATTGCCGCTGGAGCGCTTACCAACGATTCCTCTTACGTCGGCGAGAATTACCTCTTTTGCGCCGCCCGTTCCGGCAATGCTGTCATGAGTAAGATTTTGATCGAACGGGGGGCTGATTTGAACATTCGTGCCAGCAATGGAGCGAGCGCATTGCATTACGCGGTGAACAGAGCGCATATCGAAATTATTAATTTACTGTTGGATCACGGTGCCGATGTTAATGCACAGGACCGGCAAGGCTGGACTCCGTTGCATCATGCCGTGCGCGGCAACCAGACCGCCGTGGTACGGCAACTTATGGGCCGCGGTGCAAATTTGGAAGTGAGCGGCTATTTGGGGCGGACCCCTTTGCTTATGGCCGCTCAATTGGGACGACGTGAGATCGTTGAGATATTGGTACGAGGTGGCGCTGATATAAATTCCAAATCGACGGCCGGCGAGACCGCTTCTGATTTGGCCATCGCGAATCAATACCGTGAAATTGCAGAATTCCTCGTTCGATACCAACGAGAGCTCAAGGAATTCCGCCAGAACTCTTCCGTGCGGTATTGAGCGGCTTGGCGTGCGTGCGGACGGAATGCGTTTGACCTCGCATTTGAAACTTCGCACAATCCGCGCCCGATGACACAGGAAACTACTACCGTAATTGAGCATCGCCTTTTTCAGGGCGATTACCGTCTACTTAAACTTTCTGCACCCGCTGTCGGCCCGCTCGTACAGCCGGGGCAGTTTGTCCATCTTCGCGTGCCGCGCCTGGCCGCTGCCGTTTTGCGCCGCCCATTCAGTGTCTTTAAGGCGGACAACGCAGGGCTATCGATCCTCTACAAATCCGTTGGTAAAGGGACGGCGGCGCTGGCCACTGTTACCGAAGGAGAAGAGATCAACCTGATCGGCCCGCTCGGCACCGGGTTTCCGAACCTTGGAAAAGGTAAAACGCTGCCGGTACTGGTTGCGGGCGGCTACGGCAACGCCGCACTTTATCTGCAAGCCGCGAAACTGCCGGTCAAAGGAATCGCCTTCTTTGGCGGGCGCAGTGCCACCGATATTCTCTGTGTCGAAGAGTTTAAAACACTCGGATGGGACGTGCGTGTCACCACGGACGACGGTTCGCTCGGACAAAAGGGATTTGTCACCGCCGCGCTTGATGGATGGCTGGAAGAGCAGGGGGCAGGAGACAGGAATCAGGTGGCAGGGAGCAGGAGTCAGGGAATGGAGCTTTTCGCCTGCGGCCCGAACGCCATGCTCAAAGCCGTTGGCGACCGCGCACTGAAAAACGGCCTTACGGCGTGGCTCTCTATGGATCGCAATATGGCCTGCGGCGTCGGGGCCTGCCTCACCTGTGTGATTAAACGAAAAACCGCCGACGGCTGGGAATGGGCACGCTGCTGTAAAGACGGGCCTGTTTTTGAAGCACGGGAGATTCTCTGGGAAGGTTGACCACGGAATACACTGAATACACGGATAGGGGATCAACATGGCCGACCTGATTTATGAAGATATAACTTACAAAATTCGCGGAGCCTTATTTGAGGTTTATAAGGAGAAGGGTTGTGGTTTTGTCGAAGGGGTCTATCAGGAATGTCTGGAGATAGAATTGGAGATGCAGGATATTCCTTTCGTTGCTCAATATCCCTTGAAACTGTCGTATAAAGGGCGGTCATTAAAACAAAAATTCATTCCAGATTTCATTATTGATGGGAAAATCATTGTTGAAATTAAAGCATCTAAGGATATCACCGGCGAATATCGGGCTCAGGTGCAGAACTATTTAAAAGCAACCGGCTATAAACTGGCGCTACTTGTTAATTTTGGTCATCATCCTCAACTTCAAATTGAACGTATTGCCAATTAATTTTCTGTGTATTCAGTGTATTCCGTGGTGAGAAAATGAGCAGACCTGAGATGAAAATCAAAATAGGATCGATGGAGATGAAAAATCCGGTGACGGTGGCGTCCGGTACATTCGGCTACGGGCCGGAATATGCCGATCTGGTGGATCTCGACCGCCTCGGCGCGATTACGGTCAAAGGAATTTGCACCGACCCGCACGTGGGCAATTCGACACCGCGTACCTTTGAAACATCCGGAGGGATGCTCAACGCCATCGGACTGCCCGGTCCGGGCGCTCAAGGTTTCGTAAAAAAATACCTGCCGTTCTTCGAAAACTACCGCGTGCCGCTGATCGTCAACATTTGGGGCAAAACAGTCGAAGACTACAGTCGCGTCGCTGAGATTTTTAATGATCAGGCGAGGATCAGTGCGCTCGAAGTGAATGTTTCCTGCCCGAATGTTAAAGAGGGCGGGGCGCTTTATGGAACGGATGTAAATCTGTTCCGTACGGTCGTGGATGCCGTCCGTGTTAAAACACAAAAACCGCTGATTATCAAACTGGCGCCGAATGTGGCTGATATCAAGGCGTTCGCCCGCGCCGCTGAAGAGTGCGGCGCCGATGCGGTTTCCATCATGAATTCCTATCCGGCCATGGCGATTAATATCGAAACGCGCAAGCCGGAACTGGCCAACCGCACGGGCGGACTTTCCGGCCCGGCGATTAAGCCGATTGCGATCAAGCTGGTGTGGGAAGCCGCCAAGGCGATCAAAATTCCAATCATTGGAATGGGCGGTATCTATACGCCGGAGGATGCGCTTGAATTTATTATTGCCGGGGCAACGGCTGTCGCCGTCGGCACCGCCAGCTTCACCGATCCTTCTACGGCGGTTCGCGTGATTGAAGGAATGGAGAAGTGGATGGCGGCCAAGGGAATCGGTTCGATTGCTGATCTAAAAGGAACGGTGCAGGCATGATACGCCGCTGGATTATCGGCGGGCTGACGTTGCTGTTGGCGCTCATCGTAGTCAATTGGATCATTTATGTGCCGCCGTTTGCGTTGCGGACACTTAAACCGGTGCCGGCGCATGCGCAAATCGTTTACCGCAGTGACACACCGGATTTATCCGTGCTGGAAAAGTTTCACGTTTCCAATGGTTGGAAAGCGGCAGGTCTCTTTTTCCAGACCTTGGAAGGGAATCCTTTGACGCTGGCCACGGTTTCCCTTGGCGGACGCGACCGGCGCGACACCTGGGTGGTCGTCAGTGCGGTCGGCCCACGTGTTTTTCTGTTGCGCTGGAAGCTGATGCTGTTCCCGCCCGAGGGGGTAAAGGCAACCCGTTCTTACGGTGCCTGGCCGGTCTGGCAGTATAGCGATCCGTCGCTGCCGGCGTGGATGCGCATCCGTTTTTCAATCACAGAAGGATTGCTGATTTGTTCGATTTCCGATGATAGCCACGATATTTATTACTTGCTGGATACGCTTGATGGACGCCGCCCTTCGGCGGAACGAAAGGAACGTTGATGAAAAGTACAATCAGTCTCTTTTTTCTGAGTGCATTAGTATTGATCGGGTCGAGTTGTAAAACCACAGAGCCGGAGCCGCCTAAGCCCGTCTCGTGGAGGCAGCAGTCGGCCTATATGGCAAAAGTCAAAGATCCTCGCTATTTCGGATACAGTATTTATCAGACCCCCGGCGGTATTGAGTATCGCGGCGGAAGCAGGTTGCGTTCTAATCAGGCGAAGATGCTTGATATGAAAGTAGAAGAGCCTCTTCGCCCGTTGGTGATGATCCGCGGTGATTTGGGACTGACGGTCCCGCTTCTTTTGGACCTTACGTCGGCATCCAGCTGGATGGAATTTGATATGGCGGAGTCGATGGGCGCGGTACCGCTTAGCGAAGATAGTGCTCACCTGGTTAAGACCCCCGGCGAAGAAATTCCTGGATGTCTTTCGGTGGTGTCAACCATTCGTGCAGGACAGGTTTTTATGGAAAATCCGCTGGTTTATGTGCGTATGGCGAACGGGTCTCTTGGCTCGTTGGCGCGCGGCATTGAGAAGCCGGAAGTCAAGGGGGTTATCGGATGGGATCTCCTTAAGAAATTTGAGCAGATTTATTTTGATTACTCCAAAAAACGCGTGGCTGTTTCTACGGTAAAGTCAGCGTATGTACCCGACCCATCGCAACTGATTGCCAAGTTGCCGCTCGTCAAAAACATCGGAGCTTGTGCGGTACGCGGGATTGTTGATGGTAAGGAAGAGTTGATTCTTATCGATCCGGCGGGGGATTTCGAAGTGGCGACAGACGGTGCGACCGCTGTTTCTTCCATCGTGTTGGATCCCGATCTCGTCTTTTCAGCACCCGCCGTGGCTGAGTCGCCCAGTGGAACGCGGATTGGCGCCCGCATATTGCAGAATTATCAAATAATCATCTGCCCGCAGGCCGGCTGGGTTTATTTTGAGAAGTTGCAGGGTGGGCGGTAGTTCCCAAAACGGCAGCTATACCACTGTATTTCGGTAAAAAGTAGAACGACCGTCCCGGTCGTTTCCCGCCTTTGGCGGATTTGACGGAGGCAGAAAAGCAAGCGGGACGATTGCGCTACGTTTGAAAAACACCGAATTTTATTTGCCGAGCAAACGGCTGTACTCCAGGTATCGGGAAAAACAAAAATCCCGGCCGCAACGCGGTCGGGATTGTCTGCTTTCAGCGGGCGCTTGCGTTAAGCAATCGCGGCTTTGGCGGCCTGAATCAGCTTGATGAATCCGGCATCGTCGTAGATGGCGATTTCGGAGAGCATTTTGCGGTTCAGGTTGATGTTGGCTTTGACCAGCCCTTCAATGAAACGGCTGTAGGTGATACCGTTCGCTTTGCAGGCGGCATTAACACGTACAGTCCAGAGGCGGCGGAACGTGCGCTTTTTCTGTTTGCGATGAACATAGGCCATCGCTTGAGCGCGGTCTACCGCTTCGGTAGCTTGACGGAAAAGTTTGCTGCGGTGCCCGTAGAATCCTTTAGCGAGATCCAAACGGTTTTTTCTGCGGCGGCGTGAGGCAGGTGCATTGGTGGCTCTTGGCATGGTTCTTACTCCTTAAAAATTAAGCGTAGGGGATTGTTCTGGCGATACGTTTTTCGTCGGTCGCTGCAACCAGATTCGTTCCGCCAAGACGGCGTTTCTGTTTACGGCTCTTGCCGGTCAGAATGTGGCTACCGCCCATGTGGGAATATTTCAGTTTGCCGGTTCCCGTTTTCTTAAAACGTTTGGCCGCAGTCTTTTTGGTTTTCATTTTCGGCATGGTTTGCTCCTCAAATCGGTACGTAAAAGCGCAGAAATATAGGTAAGCAGTCGGGGGGAGTCCAGCTTTTAAATTATTTTTTCACATTAGATGCCAAGACCGCCTAATAACCCGGCGCTGTCTTTGGTACGAACAATCACGCCAGCCTCGGTTTTGGTGACAAAACTGTGCGGTGCAACGCTGTCCATCAGGAACACATTGCCCCCGATAACGGAGTGGTGGCCGATGACTGTTTTGCCCCCCAATACCGTCGTATTTGCATAGATAATAACGTTATTTTCGACGGTCGGATGACGCTGGATATGTTTGATTGGATTGCCATGTTCATCGAGTGGAAAGCTTTTTGCGCCGAGCGTGACCCCTTGATAGATTTTTACGCCCGGGCCGATCTTGGCGGTCTCACCGATCACTACGCCGGTTCCGTGGTCGATAAAAAATCCGCGGCCGATCGTGGCCCCGGGATGAATATCAATACCTGCCTTTGCGTGAGTCCACTCATTCATGATGCGTGGAATGATCGGCACATCAAGCCGGTAGAGTTCGTGAGCCAGACGATGCGAGGTGATCGCCAATACACCGGGATAGGCGAGTTTGACTTCGGCGTAGCTCAGCGCGGCAGGGTCACCGTTGTAGGCCGCTTTTACATCGTCAATCAGCATTTCCCGGATGGCGGGCAGCTTTGCCATAAATTCGTTTAGAATCCGCTGAGCCTCGGCTGGGACATCGTTCAGTGCGGGGGTGCCGGCGCGGCAGGCCGATTCCGATTGCCACCGGAAGGGGATGGCGCGTTCGAGCTCGGGCAGAAGCCGCAATGAAACCTCTTTAAGCTGTTTTTCAAAATAAATTTCAAGGGCTTCCTCTTCGGATGAATACATGCCGGGAAACATGACATGGATAAGAATTTTGAGCGCCTCGACCACGCGATCGGCGGCGGGCGAATTCCACAGTACATTTTCCGCGAGATCTTCGTGCCCGGATGAATAAAGTCCGGTCAGTGCGGCGGCGGTTTCTGATATAGAGGAATGATTTTTTTTCATAACCTGAGCAGTTAAGTGGGGTTTGTGCTTCGTTGCAAGATTTTACTTTGCGCCAAAAAGCCGGGTATTTCCTGAAAACCCCGAATAAACTAGTCGCTTCCTAAAGACAGTGCTGGATTTCCCGTCCGGTTTTTCTATTCTGTCGGGCTTGTGATTCACCCTGTTTAACTAGGAGATATGAAAATGGCCGAAAAAACCATGGAATTTAAAACCGAACTTTCCCAACTGCTGCATCTGATTACCCATTCGCTCTATTCCCACCGCGAAGTATTCCTCCGTGAGCTGATCAGTAATGCCTGCGATGCCATTGATAAGATCCGCTTTGAAGCGCTGACAGACACCAGCTTGCTCGATGGCGATAGTGACAGCGACTGGAAGATTTCGATTGCGGTGGATAAGGACGCAAAGACGTTGACGGTTTGCGATAATGGCATTGGGATGGATGAAGCCGCGCTAGTCCGGAATTTGGGCACTATCGCGCATTCGGGAACCAAAGCTTTTCTGGCTCGGCTCAAGGAGTCCGGAGCCAAGGATAATCCGGAGCTCATTGGCCAGTTCGGCGTCGGGTTTTA
This sequence comes from Pontiellaceae bacterium, assembly GCA_044352355.1. GTDB lineage: Bacteria > Verrucomicrobiota > Kiritimatiellia > Kiritimatiellales > Tichowtungiaceae > Tichowtungia. Next base: position 10,686 of record JBILEA010000062.1, read on the forward strand.
TTCTTCCTTTATGGTGGCAGACCGCGTCACGGTCGAATCCCGTATGCACGGTGCATCAGCCGTCTGCTGGACCTCCGAAGGAACGGGCTCCTTCACGGTATCCGAAGGAACCCGCGAAAAACGCGGCACATCGGTGACGTTGCATCTCAAGGAGGACGCCTCGGAATATCTTGAAGAATATCGGATCCGTTCGCTGGTCAAAAAATTCTCGGACTTTGTGGAGCATCCGGTGGTGATGGGTGAAGAAACAATCAATACTCGTAAAGCGATCTGGCTGCGCTCGAAAAGCGATGTCACGGCGGAAGAATACAATGAGTTTTATAAGCACATTTCGCATGACTTCAACAATCCCGCGGAAGTGGTGCATTACAACGCTGAAGGAGCTATTGAGTTTAAGGCCCTGCTTTTTATTCCCGAGAAAAAGCCGTTCGACATGATGATGACCAACGATCCCAAGGCCCACCTGAACCTGTATGTTCAGCGGGTCTTCATCAGTAACGAATTTGAAAACCTGCTACCGACCTACCTGCGTTTCGTGAAAGGCGTAGTGGATGCTGCCGACCTGCCGCTGAACGTGTCGCGCGAAATTCTACAGGAAAACCCGCAGCTGGATAAAATCCGCCGGAATCTGGTTTCGCGGATTTTCAAGACATTAGGCGACATGAAACTGCAGAACTATGACAAGTATCTGAAATTCTATGCTGAGTTCGGCCCCATGCTGAAGGAAGGATTGCAGAACGATTTTGAGAACCGCGAGAAAATTGCTGATTTGCTGCTGTTTGAATCGACCGCCGCCGAAGCAGGTAAACTGCGTTCGCTGGCCGACTACGTCGAAAGCATGAAAGAAGAACAGAAAGAGATCATCTACCTTGCGGCTGAACATCGCGGTATCGCCGAAAACTCACCGTTTTTGGAAGGATTCAAGGCCGGCGGACAGGAAGTCCTCTTCATGCTCGATCCGATCGATGAATTTGTCATGCCGCAACTCGGCGAATATAAAGGCAAAAAATTTAAAGCGGCCAATAAAGGTGACCTGGGTGATGCCGATGCTCTGAAAGACGAAAAGAAAAAGTTCGAAGGATTTATCGGGTTTGTCGGCGGAAAACTGGCGGGTGTCAAAGAAGTACGCCTCTCGACCCGGCTGAAAGAAAGTCCAGCCTGTCTGGTCGGCGACGAATACAGCATGAGCCCGCACATTGAAGCCATGATGCGCCGCATGGGACAGCCGGTACCTGAGATGGAGCGCGTGCTGGAACTTAACCCGGCACATCCGGTCGTTAAAGCGGTGCAGTCCATGTATGAAGCCGACAAAGAAAACCCTAGGCTGGGTGAAAGCGTCGAACTACTGCGTGATCTGGCACATGTGGCCGAAGGCTCTAAAGTCGACCATCCGGCAGTTTTTGCCACCCGCATCGCCGCCCTAATGTCCCGTGATCTGGGTGCCGCGTA
>JBILEA010000063.1:0-12124 GCA_044352355.1 Pontiellaceae bacterium
CGATCTGAAAATCTTTTACCGTTTGCGGCTGCAACGCACGCGTGGCGAGATAAGCCCGCCCGGCTTCTCCCGATTCGTGTTCGAGCAGAATGCGATGATAAAGCTGCGTGACCCCTTCATGAATCTGGAAAAGCGTCCGTTTATCGGTACCGCCTCCCTCACCGCTTTCTTCTAAGCGCAATTCCATGCCCGCGCGATCAGCCAGCATCTGCAGCGCCATCATAAAATCGATTTTTTCGTACTCCTGCACAAAACGGATCACATCGCCGCCAGCGCCACACCCGAAGCAATGGTATATCTGGCGATCAGGACTGATTGTGAAAGATGGGCTTTTTTCTTTATGAAACGGACAAAGCGCCTTAAATCGCGTACCTGCATTTTTGATCGAAAGGTAAGAACCAATGACCTCGGCAATATCATTGCGCGCGCGGACTTCTTCGATAATTTCTCTGGGAATTTGCTTCATGAATCAGTCTGGCTCACTCGATACCGTCTAACGATTCGAGTTTTTGATCTATATTTTTTAAAACCGGCAACTCCATGACCCGCGGCTGTATCCATGGCGTAAGTGTATTGCAAACCCACCCCCCGATTGAAGATTTTTCAGAAAGTGCCTGATAGAACGAATCATTAGGAATCATACTGAGTGCCGCAAAAGCAGCCAGACCCATCAGGACGCCGCGCGCCACACCGACTAGTCCGCCAGCGACCTTGTCTGCCGCCTCACCCAACTTATCTTTCAATAGTTGTTTAAATACTGCCCGCGCCAGCACAAAAATCAACACAGACAGCAGTACAATAATAATGGGCACAATAATTCGCACCGCCGGCGGCGGCAACACACGCCAGGAGTCCGAAGCGAATTGCGTGAGCTGCGAATAGAAGAAACAAAAACCTGCTAATAATGCGATCAGTGTTATCAGATGGGCCAATTCGCCGGAAAGCCCATGCTTCGTCCCGCTGACCGCAAAGAATACAACAAAAACCGCGAACAAAATATCAATCGTATAAATCCATTCAGGAAACCACATAGTTGCTCCTCCTGCTGGTTTTATAGCACATCCTTTTCCATGACGTAGAGTTTTTTGCCATTTCCTTTTCAGTCATACAGCCCATCAGAATCGTTTTTTATTTTTTCGGGTTTAAAAACACAAAATTACCCACACAAAGGGCCTTTTTTTCAGAAGGGTCTAACACGCATGGATTTACGAATAAAACACAATATGTTGTGGTTTAATTTGACAGCCATACAGCATTTGGATAATTTTTCTTCCGTTGCTCAGCAAATATTGAATAAAAAAGTCGGTTATCGACAGGTTATCAACAAGGAGAACATTCTATGCCTGAAACTATTACATCAAAAGATGCGCTTTTCGACGGATTCCGCAAACGCTCGGGGCTCATCGTGCCCTTCAGCCATAAAAAAATTGAAATGGCTATTCATCTTGCAGTCGAAGAAGTCGCCCGCAAGCAAAATACTCCGCGCAACGAAGGCCTCGCGCCCAAAATTACCGCACAGGTTTTAGAACAGCTGAACAACCCCCAATCTGAATTTTACGTACGCTCTGAAGCCGATAATAAACGAACTCCACATATTGAAGATGTTCAGGACCTGGTTGAAATACTGCTGGCCGAAAGTGGAGAAACGCTGGTCGTTGCCGCTTACAAACGTTACCGCAAGCAACGTGAAATTGCCCGCAGCAGCATTCGCGTGCGTGATGGCAGTTTAAAAAAAGAAAAAGTGGATGTCACCGACGCCAGTCTGCTTCTCGTTGAATCCAGTTCTTCAGAGGTCACCTTGCCGTGGGATCGCAAGCGCATTGTTAAACAGATTCTCGACAAAACCGACCTCGCCGTTGATACCGCGATCAGCATCGCAAAATCCGTCGAGAACCGGATTATCGCGAGTAACATGAAGGCCATCAACACCACGCTCATTCGTGAGATGGTCAATAACGAACTGACTGAACGCGGATTTCAGGCCCAGTTGCGCGACCTCTCCCTCTACGGCGTACCGCTCGATTACGTCGAAAAACTGATGTTCACCAAGTCCACCGAAAACAGTAATATCGTCAACAACAACCCGGAAGCGGTTAATCTTGGCATCGCCGAGCTCGTACTCAAGCAGTGGGCCCTCGACACCATTTTCACATCCGATGTCAAACGCGCCCACAATACCGGCGCCGTCCATCTGCACGACCTCGGCTATCCGCATCGCGTCTACTGTTCCAGCCACTCCATTGAATATGTCAAAAAATACGGACTCAAAGGACTGATCAATCTTAACACCGAATCAAGCCCGGCAAAAACCGCCTCCGTCCTGACCGGCCACCTCAATACGTTCCTTGCCTCCATGCAGGCCAACTATGCCGGCGCGCTCGGCATCGCCTACATCAACATTCTATACGCGCCGTACCTCGAAGGCATGAATGCCCGCGAACTCAAACAGATTGCACAAGAGCTCATCTTCAACGGCTCACAGAATGCGTTCAGCCGCGGCGGTCAAACTCTGTTTCTCGATTTTAACATCCACTCCGGCGTTCCAGGCTACATGAAAACCGTTCCAGCCATCGGCCCCGGCGGAAAATATATGCTCAAGCTGAAATCCGGCCTGCGGGTCTGCGTTGAAGAAGTCCTACGCGAAGACCGCGATGTCAGCGGTTACAAGATGATGGATCTCTATCTCAAAGAAGCAGACGGCTCACAGCGCCTTGTCCTGCGAGAAATCAAAGGCAAAGAAGGCCTTGAGTATGACGCCACCGTGGCCGCTGATCTGGAAGCACGCGGCGAAAAAATCGTCACGTACGGCGACTACACCAGAGAAAGTCAGGAATTCTGCCGCGCTCTGCTTGAAGTCTTCGGCGACGGTGACAGCAATGGCCGCATCTTTGAATTCCCGAAGTGCGACTTCCACATCAGCGACGAAACCTTCACCGATCCCGAGCAGTACCAGATTTATCAGGCCGCCTGCCAGCTGGCCGCAAAGAACGGTTCGACCTATTTCATCTTCGACCGCGATGAAGTCACTTTGTCAGCCTGCTGTCGCCTGCGAACCACCATCAGCGACAACCGCATGTTGCGCCACCCTGAAAACATGCGCTTCTGCGGTTTCCAGAACGTCACCATCAATATTCCTCAAGCGGCCTACCGTGCGGCGCGCAAAGGCGGTGATATTCTGCAGAATTTCTACGAAGAGATAGACAGCATGATGGAGCTCGTCGCACAGGCTCACTTACAGAAGAAGGCAAAAATTGCCGGAATGATGAGCGGTAACGGCCACCCGCTCTGGCAGATCGGAAAAGAATCTAACGATGGCAAACCGTATGTCAACCTCGACACCTGCACCTACATTATCGGTCTGATCGGCGTGAATGACACGGTCAAATTCCTGATTGGCCAGGAGTTGCATGATAGTGATGAAGCCCAGCAGTTCGGCTTGCGCATCGTCGCCCATATGTACACCCGCACCAAAAAGCTGAGCAAAAAATACAACCTCAAGTTTACCTTGGAAGAATCGCCTGCTGAAAGTGCTGCACGCCGTCTCGCCAAAACCGATCTCATCTACTTCCATGAGGAAGCCAAAGATATCGTCAAAGGCGAATCGGAGGACGTCTGCTACTACACCAACTCCATCCACCTCACCGCCGACGCCCCGGTCGGCCTGGTTGGACGAATCATTGAGCAGGCCAAGTATCACAGTCTGATTGAGTCCGGAGCCATCACGCACGCCTTTGTTGGCGAAGAACAGCCCTCAGCCGCTTCAATTGAAAAACTCATGACCGAGACGTTCTTCCGCACGCAGTCGGCGCAGGTGTGCATCTCGCCCGAATTCACCTTCTGCAATAGCTGCCACCACCAGTTGCGCGGATTAGTCGAAACCTGTCCTGCCTGCGAATCCACCGACGTTGTGGGTGAAACCCGCGTGGTCGGCTACTTCAGCAAAATCCAGAACTGGAACAAATCAAAGCGCTACGGCGAGCTCAAAGCTCGTCAAAGAGGCCAATACGCGATTGAAACGGCCGAAACTTGCGTCGAGCAGGCATCTGTTGAAGTCAACAGTTAACCCATTTGAATAAAGGAAAAACATCCATGGCAAAACCATACAAAATTAAAGTTTTCGGTAAAGAAGGTTGCGCTAAATGCAAGACGCTCAACCAGCGTCTCGACAAATTGCTCGAAGAAAAAGAATGGTCTCACTTCGAAAAAGAATACTGCGATGTCGAAACGGTTGACGGCCTGGTGGCCTTTGCCTCCGCTGAATGCATCAACCCGCAGCGGATTCCAGCTATACTCGTTACACAACGGAACGAAGAAACCGGGAGTTATGCTCCGGTTCAGACCCGCGACCCCAAACCGCACTGCAAAATCTGCGGCAAATCAAAACTCTATCAATACCTTGGGCTTCAAACGGATTACAGCACCGAAGGTAAGGGCATTATCTCCCCCAAAATGATCACCACCGTTCTCGAAGAGGTTTGTGCGTGAGCCTCTCTCACAACCGGGTGTAAGGAAAATGGAACCACTCCTTTTCACTGATATTAGTGTCGATTGGAAAATTAGCGGTTCATTCATTTCTGCAGGAGTTTGTTGAAATGTCAGACTCTCCCGTTTATGCATTTTTAGAGAAACCCTCGATGATTGATTACCCCGGCTACCTGTGCGGGGTTTTTTTTATCAGCGGCTGTAACTTTTCCTGCGGTTTCTGCCACAACGCCCCGCTGATGGGCAAAAAGCAGAAAGGCCTGCCTTGGAGCCGTCTCGATGAAATCTGCCATAAATTTAAAAAAGAATGGGTCGATGCTGTCTGCATCACCGGCGGTGAGCCGACGCTTGCCGCCGACCTGATCCAACTGATTAAATTCTTCCGTGGCTACGGATTCAAAATCAAACTCGACTCCAACGGCGGGCGGCCCGACGTACTCAAAAAATGCCTGCCGCTGATTGATTATATTGCCATGGACATCAAAGCCGGACTCTCCGGCTACCCCGAGCTCGTCGGCTTCACACAAATCGAGAAAATCGCCGAATCCGTCAAACTCATCATGAGTAGCAACATCGACCACGAATTCCGGACCACCGTCATCGAACCGTTTCACACCGACGAACAGGTACAGGAAATTTCGGAACTCATCAAAGGGGCCAAACGCTACTGCATCCAGCCCTTCATCCCGAAGGACAACCTGCCCGACCCGCGCCTGCGCGAAACCAAACGCACCACCCCTGCCCGCCTCCGCCAGATTGAAAAACTCATGAAACCCCACGTTCGGGAAATCATCGTCCGGGGAGCGTGAAAATTTCTGGAGTGCGGCGGGAAACGTAGTGCCACGCCGCTCTTTGCGAGTAAAAATAGAAATAAAATGGCGACCAGGATCAAGGAGACTTCGTATGCTGAAAAAACAAAATGCTGTTTTAATTTTTATTGATGTACAAGGCCGCCTTTCAGAACTGGTGGACGGCGCGGATGCGCTATTTAAGAACCTGCGCCGCCTGCTGGAAGGGATGAAAGTGCTGGATGTTCCAGTACTTATCACCGAACAGATCCCCGAAAAACTGGGCCCCACCCGCGATGAATTTCAGTCCTTTATCACCGAACCGCCGGTCACGAAGACCTCGTTCGGCTGTTGCGGCGAACCGAAATTTATCCAGGCATTGGAAACGACCAGCCGCCGACAGGTAATTCTTTGCGGCATTGAAACGCACGTTTGCGTTTACCAAACGGCAATGGATCTCCTCGCCTCCGGCTACGAAGTTTACGTTGTCGTCGATGCCGTTTCTTCGCGCGATCCGGCCAATAAAGCCCTCGCCTTGCGCCGCATGGAGACCGACGGAGTTAAATTAACCGGAACAGAAATGCTGCTATTTGAACTGCTCGGCGACGCTAAAGCTCCGCAATTTAAATCCGTACTTAACATCGTTAAGTAAACCGCAGAACACCGAATAAGGAATTTCGAATGTCGAAGTTTTTAAGCTCATCAACTTCAACGTTCCTTGTTCAATATTCGATGTTCGATATTCATCAGGAGTTTTAAAACCATGCCGTTACTTCTGCTTGTTTCACTTATCTGGGCCTTTTCATTCGGACTGATCAAAGGCGAGTTAACCGGACTACCTTCTTCCGCCGTTGCCTTCATTCGACTGGCTATTGCACTGGCTGTTTTTGCACCATTTCTCCGTTTACGTAATCTGCGAGCAGCAGATTCAATCCGCCTGATTTTAACCGGCGCGGTGCAATACGGCTTGATGTATGTGGCTTATATCCAAGCCTTTAGCCATATAAAAGCCTATGAAGCAGCGCTCTTTACGGTCTTCACACCGATCTATGTTACCCTCATCAATGATCTTTTTGAGCGGAAGCTCGGTCTTATTGCGCTCGTCGCCGGCCTGCTGGCCGTCACCGGCGGCGTCGTAATTGAATATCGCCAGCTCTCCTCGCCAGACTTGTGGCGCGGCTTCCTGTTGATGCAGAGCGCAAACCTCTGCTTCGCCTTCGGGCAGATTTTCTATCGCCGGACAATGAGTCGCCTGCCGAAAAGCTGTACGGATCTGAATGTATTCGGACTGCTTTACCTTGGCGCCGTACTCATCACCGCGCCAGCCGCTGTAAACACCAACTGGTCTGCACTGGTTATCACTCCAAAACAGGCGGGAATTCTCCTTTACCTTGGCGCCATAGCCTCCGGACTTAGCTTTCTTCTCTGGAATATCGGCGCGAGACAAGTCGGCACAGGAACGTTGGCCGTTTTTAATAATCTAAAGATCCCGCTCGGCATCCTTGTTTCAGTACTTTTGTTTGGCGAAGAAACCAGTTGGCCACACCTGTTGATCGGCGGAATATTCATGGCGACGGCGCTTACCGTTAACAGCGGAGTTTTTAGTCGATATTTCGCTTTTCGCCTAAAATAAGAGCCCCGCCCGTTTGACTTAAAACCATTCAGTGCGGTATAACCGTACGTGTTGAAACCCAAACAAGGAGTCCACTATGAATAAAATGTCAGTGATTCAGTTTTGTTGTTTAAGTATCATCCTAGCCATTTGCAGTTGCGCTCCGGTTACCATAAAAACTTTCCCGCCAGAAGCGACTGTATATAGCACCGACGGGAAAACCCAACTAGGGACCACACCCTTCGATACAAGCGTGTTTATTGGTGATAAAAACTTCGTAGTCCGCAAAGATCGTTACTTCGATGAACCCGTTAAACTCGACTTTGACTCGCCACGCGAAGTTGATCTGAAGCTTCGCCCAGTACCGGTGCTGATTTACAGCAAGCCCGATGCCGATATTTACGAAGCAGGCGCTGAAACCTCTATCGGCCGTACGCCAATGAAGGTCTCCATTTATGACAAAGAGCGCTCCTACACACTGAAGAAAGCAGACTACTACGACCAGAACATCACGGTCGGACTGAGCGCTCCCGATCCGATCGTCGTCAAGCTTGAGCGTCGCCCCATTGTCACCATTTCCGCAGTCCCGGCCGGAGTCGAAGTTTATGAAAACGGAAAGCTCATCGGTGTCGCCCCGGTCCGCGAAGAAATCTCAACGCCCCGCACGTTCGAATTACGCAAACCGGGATACTTTACCAAATCCGGCACACTAACGGGCGCGCCACCCTATGAAGTATCAATTGAACTGCGGGCTTTCCCTGTCATAACGGTTACAGCGACTCCCGCCGGCGCACAGATATCCCGTGCAGGCGGACTGATTGGAAAAGATTCGGCTAAGTTGTCGGTTGGCGAACAAACGGTTTTAGAAGTTAGCGCCACCCGTTATTATACGCAAAGCGTGACACTCACGCCTGAATCCGCTGCGCAGGTAAACATTGCACTCAAAGCCATGCCATATGTCACAATCAACAGCCACCCCGCCGGTGCCGAAGTGATGATTGCCGGAAAATCTGTTGGTATTGCTCCGGTCGAGAAACTGATTGAAAAAGATACGGTTGTTGAACTGCGCAAAGAAGGCTTTATCACCAAGACCGCCACGCTGACCGGTGCCGACAAACAAGTTACTATTACACTGGAAGCCGTTCCGGCGATAGAACCTGCAACTCCGGAAACAGAAACCGGCATGAAAGCATCCGTGGCTAATGATGCCGATTCAAAGGTTGCAACGGAAACCGCTCAGGAACCCGCAGTTGCCGAGAAAAAACAGGGTTTGCCTTGGGGGGTCATCGGTGCCGGTATTGTTGCGATCGCAGGAATCCTGTTCTTCGTAATTAAACGGAAAAACGAGAAGAAGTAATCTTTGCTGATGCGGATACGAAAAAGAGCCACGAACGTGGCTCTTTTTTTAGGTTCCAGCGTTTACGGGATCGTAATGCTTAATAATGTCAGTACAGACCGGTCAGGGCAAATGGTGTAATTCCCAAGCAAGGCGGGCACCAACCACGACTGACCGGCAAACAGCTTTTCTTCCCCGCCATCCCATACGATTTTTCCAGATCCTTCTGCAATAAACAGCGCATGGAAGGATGTTCCGGTCATCGGAAAATCTTTTAACGCGTTCAGAGCAAACCGATCGAGCCGAAAATATTCACAATTCTGAATCGTTGTTCCGCTGATTTTACAGCGCGGATCACCGTTGTTTTCCCAATCGATGACCTTCAGCGCTTTATCAATGTGCATTTCTCGCGGCTTGCCATCCACACCAACCCGCTCCCAGTCATAGATGCGATAGGTCGTGTTTGAATTCTGCTGAATTTCAAGGATCAAACAGCCCTTATCAATCGCATGAACGCGTCCGCCAGGCACAAAGACAGCTTGGCCCTTCCTGGCCGGAATGGATTGCAGAATACGCGCAAAGGTTTTCTCTTCCATCGCCTTAAGAAATTCTGCTTTGCCAACACCTGGTTTCAGACCGCAGTAAATTTGCGCGGAACCATCGCCTTCAAGAAAATACCACATTTCAGTCTTTGCTTCTCCGCCAACGGCGGCCGCATTACCATCGTTCGGATGAACCTGCACGCTGAGGACGTCACGGGCATCAATCAACTTGATGAGCAGAGGAAAATCGCCCCCTTTGACGTTCGGGCCAAGCAAGGCTGTTTTGTGCTCAGGAAGGAGATCTCGCAGGGTTTTCCCAGCCAACGGGCCGTTGGCAATGGCGGTTGTCCCGTCCGGATGGGTGGAAATTTCCCATGATTCAGCATAAACACCCGCCGGTTCGTCGCGTTGATACAGCTCCGGGATACGATGCCCTCCCCAGATATAATCTTTATAAACGGGTTTAAAACGAAGAGGATAGAGCATTTCCATAATCTGGTTCCTGTTTTTATACAATTTAACTGGCAACAAATAGCCGGATGATTAAAGTGCAGGCTAAGCATGAACGAGATCACCGTCCAGTCAAAATCCCGCACCGATTTCATTGATATCGCCTCTGATGTACAGTGGTTCGCTACAAACAAGGGGGGTGGGAACCTTCTGCTCGGCACCTGGCAAAGCATTTATTTTTGTGAATTCGACAGACCTCGCACACGAACGGTCTGGTTAAAGGGACTGGCATGAATAAAAACTGGCTCCATTGGATTCTAATCACACTGGTGGCAAGCGCCGTGTTTTTCGGCTGCGAACGTAAACCGGGCGAAAAACTCTATCGCAAAGCACTGGCTGAGTGGAGCGACGGCAACCTCGCTCGTGCCCGCGCCCTGCTCGAAAAATCAATCCGTAGCCGCACAGGAAGTGCTGAAAATACAGAGGCCTATAATCAGCTCGGCATGCTTCTTTGGGAAATGGGCAACACAAAAGATGCCGTTGCGGCCTTTAATGAAAGTATCCGCATGGATGCCGGACAATACGATGTACTTTGCAACCTCGGCGTTGCACTGAGCTCGCAAAACGATTTTTCGGCCGCCGAACGCGCCTTCCGTGAGGCCTCTCTGATTCAATCCGACGATCCGCGTCCACTTGCTTTCGCCGGCGTAATCTACGTAAAAAATCAACGCTGGAACGATGCCGCACACCATCTTAATCGTGCGCTCGGACGCACCCCGAAAGATCCATGTCTGCAGACGGCACTGGCGATTGCCGAACTACACACCGCGGGTGCTGAGACAGCACTAAAAAGACTGCAAGCCGTTGTAAAACAGTTTCCAGACTACACCCCGGCGTTTTTTAACATGGCGTCCATCCACCGCTACTGGCAAAAAAACCCAGTCGAAGCGAAGCGCTACTTTGAACTTTACCTCAGCAAAACTCCGGCAACAGACCTCTTCGCCACACAAGCCCGCGCCCAATTGCAGTCCATCGCCGAAGAAAGCAGCGGCGAAAAGCTGGCCTTTACCCCGCCGCAGAATCCAAATCGCATTAATGCCGGTAAAAATTTCGAAAAGGCACTGGCTTACCAGAAGAAAAACGACTTCGACAACGCCATCCGCTGGTACATCAAAGCCGTCGAAGCGGATAACACCTACGAACAAGCCTTCTACAACCTCGGCTTATCCTACTATGCTGCAAACCGAATAGAGCTGGCATCAGATGCCTTTTCCCGGGCGGTACAGCTCAACCCGACCTTTGTCGGTGCACGGTACAATAGCGCACTGGCGGAATACCGGCTGGGACACAACGACCGGGCCCTGCGTGAACTTGAAATCGTACTCAAACAGCAACCCAACTACCAACCGGCTATTGATCTAAAAACCCGCCTTAAAAAATGATTTTCCAAACATTGGAAATTTACACTTGGCCGGGGATTTTTTATGGTGCCACAGCATTCGAGAGGAATTCTATGAAATACAAACGCATTTTGCTCAAACTCAGCGGCGAAGCACTCCAGAACAGAGAAAAAGGACTCAGCATTGATCCCGCCGTACTCGCTTCTATCGGACGGCAGTTTAAACAACTCATCGAAGCCGGTGCAGAAATCGCCGTAGTCGTCGGCGGCGGCAATATCTTCCGCGGTCTCGCAGGTGAAGCGGGCGGAACGGATAGAACTACCGGCGACCACATGGGCATGCTGGCCACCGTGATCAACTCGCTGGCTCTCCAATCAGCTCTCGAAAATGTGGACATCCAGACGCGTGTCATGACCGCTATCAGTATGCCATCCGTCGCCGAACCGTTTATCCGCCGTAAAGCGATGCGCCACCTCGAAAAAGGCCGCGTCGTCATTTTCGGCGCAGGCACCGGTAATCCCTACTTCACCACCGACAGCGCCGCTGCGCTGCGCGCATCCGAAATCGGAGCCGACGTCCTGATGAAAGCCACCAAGGTGGACGGCATCTACACCGCCGACCCGGTGAAAGACAAAACCGCCACCCGCTACGAAAAAATCTCTTACGGCGAAGCGCTGAGCAAACAGCTCAAAGTGATGGATGCCGCAGCCTTCTCCCTTTGCATGGAAAATAATATTCCGATTGTTGTTTTTGACTTTTTCAAGGAAGGCGAAATCCTGCGTGCCTTCCGCGGCGAAAACGCCGGAACATTGGTCTGTCACTAAGTTCAAGGAGAGGATTATGGAATCGAGCATCGAAGTACTGTTGGCCGCCGAAGAGAGAATGGACAAGTGCGTTGAGTTCCTTCATCACGATCTGAGCGGATTGCGCACCGGCAAGGCGAGTCCCAGCCTGGTGGAAAACATCACTGTTGAATACTACGGTACCGCCACCCGCCTGCGCGACATCGCCAACATTTCAACTCCCGAGCCGCGCCTGCTGGTCATCAGCCCGTTTGACCCCTCGTCGCTCAGCGCCATCGAAAAGGCCATCAATGCCGCAAATATCGGCATTTCCCCGATGAACGATGGTCGCCTCATCCGCGTGCCGATCCCCGAAATGAGCGAACAGCGCCGTAAAGACATGGCTAAAGTCGCCTCGCGTGCCACCGAAGAACAGCGCATCGCCGTTCGTAATGTCCGCCGCGAAGCCAACGAACAGCTCAAAACACTCCAAAAAGACGGAACCATCACCGAAGATGACCGCGACAGCAGCCTCGAAGAAGTCCAGAAGCTGACCGATGCCCGCATCAAAAAGATGGATGACATGCTCGCCGCCAAAGAAAAAGAAATGATGGTGGTGTAGGAGAAAGGATGAAATGTGAAATATGAAAGATGAAAAAGGTATGTTCCATTTTCATAGTTCATAATTCATAGCTCATAATTCATGAAGAAAATCCTCATAGGTGTAACTGG
>JBILEA010000064.1:0-12122 GCA_044352355.1 Pontiellaceae bacterium
CGCTGCTGCTGGGAGCGGTCGCCGCCGGTGCGGATCGTGAACTGCTTGAAACGCTACAGTCGTTCAGCGAATCGCTGGGTATCGCCTACCAGATTCGCGACGATCTGGAAGAATACAAATCAGGGGAAGCCCGCGATCTGCGCGCCTCACTGCTGCTTGCGCTCGCCAACGATGCCGGTTCCGGGACGCACGCGCCCTTCGAAGAGCTTATGGTTGTCGAAAAAGCCGCGCAACTGATCGAACATTATAAAAACGAAGCGGTGCGTGCGCTCAACCCGCTGAAAAGTGCCCTGCTTAAAAGTCTGCTGCGGCGCATCGCCGCCAAAATGCTGAGCGGAGGATGAGCCTGTGGAATCCATCGCCGAACTCCTGATCCGTACAGCCAGATGCTCCCGCCGGTTTTTAGAAAATGATTCGCGCGATGAAATCGCCCGCTTCATTCTCAGCCGCCAGAATTCCGACGGCGGGTTCCGTGGAAAAGGTGCGGAGAGCGATCTCTATTACACATTTTTCGCCGCCGCCGGTCTGAAGGCGCTTGGAAGGCCGGTTCCCGTATTCCGCCTTTGGAATTACGTCCGCCGCATCGGCACCGGCGAAGAACTTGATCTGGTTCACCTGGTCTGCCTGATTCAGTTGCGATCCGCGTTTCCAATGTCTGGAAAAACCCGCAGGCATTTTTTCCAGACCTTGGAACACTGCCGGGCCGAATCGGCCTATGATTTATTTTTAAAACAATTGGCTGGCGATCGTCTCGGCGTCGCCCGGTTACCCGCCGCTCCACGACCGGTTTCCTTGACCGATCCGACGCCTGTTCTCGCGGCGGCGGTTATCGTCAGTCGTGCACCGGATCAGGCGGCGATCAAGGTTTTACTCAACCGCGCCTGCCGTTCCGGCGGTTTTGCCGCAACGGATCAGTTGAATACCGCCGATCTGCTTTCTACCGCTACGGCGCTTTTTGCGTTGCGGACGTGTCGTGCCGATCTCGATCCGGTTCGCCGCCCGTGTCTGGAATTTGTTGAATCGCTCTGGCGCGACAGCGGCGGCTTTGCCGGCCACGCCGCTGATGAAATTGAAGACGTCGAGTACACCTTCTACGCACTGCTCAGCATCGGCTGTTTGATGGGAAGCTTCTCTTGTCCGAAATAAATCCCTATCCCGTATCGAACAGGTGATAGCGTTAACATCACCCTAACGGCTGGTCGGGCTTTGGCGAGCGACCGGCGTTGCCTTTGGCCTCCACCCGCCGCACTTTCGACCGGCGGTTACCACTTTTCGATCCGGCGGATAATGTCGTCTTGGTCTCCTTCCTCTGCCGCGATCCAGAGGAAGATCCCTTCCGGTTTCATCCGGCTGATGAATTCTTCCAGTTCGGCAGGTTTGAGGTCTACGACAACCGATTTCCCGGCGGCCTGAATTTTTTTGATCAGCGGAATCCATTGTAAAATCGGCTCGTCATCGCCGACCCCTTGCGCCCATTGGATGGCGTTGATTTTCGGTTCAGCAATCAGATCCTCTACATGGTTGGCAACCCCTTTGCCGTCCATGTGAAAAAGATTGTATTCAAATTTTCTGAGTTCCTGCCGGAGGTACGGCAAGCAGAAGGTGCGGAACTGATCTGGTGAGATCATGTTGGCAAAGTCGGTTTGTGAGATGTGGCAGCGCCCCATGGCCGGAATACCCATCCATGCAATGGAGGGGTGCCCGCAGGCTTCGATCGCTTCATAAAACGGATCCATGATCCGGCTAAGCGGCTCGATCTGTTTATGGAGCAGGGCGTGTACTTCGTCGGGTGTCGTCAGCAGATCCATGCAGAGTTCCTGAGGCTCTCGCCAGCCAGCAACACAGTCGATTCCTGGCGACCAGCTGGAAACGCCGACGAAGGCCTTTCCGGTACACTTTTCCAGTGCAAGCTGTGTCATTTCCAGCAACTTCCGGTAGTAAGGATTGTCCGGGGTGAAGCAAGGGATATCCCGTTGCGCGGGGTCTTCGATATCTTCAATCACAGGTTTTGCCCAAGAGGTGACTGCGCCAAACTCCAGATCGATTCCAAAAAAAGCGGCGTAGATTTCTGGACCTAGATTGGGCCAGTAAAACGGAAATGTTTCTGCTCTGAATGTGCGGCTTTCGATGCTTTTCAAGAAGGAGTCAACTTGAAACTCTGCATCAAACCAGCGCTCGCGGAGAGATTCCCACCGGGTTTGATCGGTGTTGGTAGCATCATAGGTTTCATTGTGGTGCCCGAACCGAACGGGTGGACGATCTATAATGGATTGATTAAGCCATGCATCAATACGGGCTGTGGCTTTTTCGCTGTGAGGCATTCTTTCGAGTTCGAGAGATAGATTTTTCATATTGGGATCCTTTGTTAGGAGGTGAAGCGATGTTTCTTTCACGCAGAAACAACATATCGATTACACTGACCTAAAAGTACAATTAAAAATAATCTAATATGATGCCTTGAGGCGCGATGCGCATAAAAATTGTATTTTTACTAGATTATTTTGTATTAAGAGCATCGGCGACAGTAAAGACGTATTCTTGTTATGACCTAAAAACACAAACATGATCCGTGTTTGTCCATGTTTATTTTCCGCCGGTAGCAGTACAAATATTCGTATGGATTCCGGGGTATGCTCCGGGGCGATGAGGTTAATCTTGATAATGTCAGGGAGGCATGGATGAGGACACAGATATCAGTGGCGCTTTGTGGAGCGAACGGTTATGGACTTTATTATGTGAAGGAATTGCTGGCCGGGGCATCGGCACATCAGGTCAGGTTTGTTGCGGCGGTAAATCGGTCGGAACCCAAGATGAAATCTGAGCTGGAGACTGCGGGAGTGCAGATCTTTAAATCTCTGGATGCGATGTATAATTCGGGTGTGAAGCCTGATTTTGTCATCCTTTCCACATCGATCGCCAGTCATCGGGAGCAGACGGAGTTTTGTCTTTCGAAGGGTTCGCATGTGCTGTGTGAAAAACCGGTAGCGGCCACGATCGAGGACGCATTCGCCATGCAAGCTGCGGCGGATAAGGCCGGATTAATTCTCAGCATTGGATACCAGTGGTGTTTTAATCTGGCAATTCAGGTATTGAAACAAAGGGTGCTTTCCGGAGATCTCGGGCGCCCGCTCTGTCTGAAAACGCTGGTGCATTGGCCGCGCACGGATGCCTATTACAAGCGCAACTCTTGGGCGGGAGCCGTTAACGATGAGAATGGAGCCTTGGTTTTGGACAGTCCGGTGATGAATGCGGCGGCACATTATTTGCAGAACGCGCTTTATGTGCTGGGAGCGACGGTTGATACCAGTGCGGAGGTCAGACACATGGAGGCTGAGCTGTACCGTGCTTATCCCATTCAAAATTATGACACAGCCGCCTTGCGCATGAAGGTCAATGATGGCGTTCCTGTGCTGTTTTATGCCACGCATGCGGCGTTGAAGTTTGTCGGACCAATGTTCTGTTACCGGTTTGAAAAGGCTTCCGTTTATTTTGCTGACTATAATTCCAATGAAGGGCTGACAGATCCCGACGGGATGCGTTTTAACACCGGCATTGTGGTGCGCTATCGTGACGGGCGGGTTGAAAATCTCGGCAATCCATGGGACCATGCTGAGGATAAGATATGGCAGTTAGCAGATGCCGTCCGGTCTGGCGGCGGCTCGCTGTGCAATGCAAAGGGTGCCACGCCGCATCTGGAGGCAGTACTTGCAGCCCAGCGGTTTCCGATCAAGACGTTTCGCGACAGTCAGATTGTGCAGACCGTTCAGCCCAACGGCGCGATTCAGCGCTGGGTTCCCGGTCTGGAGAACCTGTTCCACACCAGCTATGATCAAGAGGTGATGCCGTCTGAGCTGGTTCCTGCGGTTTAACGAATTAATCAATGAGAGGGGTTTTATGAAGCTGGTTCAGAAAAATGATTCCAAGGTGGTGTGTACGGACGGCGAGTCCGTTCTGCTGGAGTATGTCTACCGTCCGGAAGTTCCGGCGAAGGAATCTCCCAAACCCTATTTTCATCCGATCCGGACACTGGCGGGCACTGTGGTGACGGCCTTCCGTCCGGAAGATCATCTGCATCATCACGGTCTTTGTATGACTTTATCGCAAGTTGATCAGCATAATTTCTGGGGTGGAAGAACCTATCAGAAGGAGTCCGGAGAGTATCTGGACTTGAACAATAACGGTCGGCAGGAGCATGCTGGCTGGGATGTACTGGAGGCTTCGAATGAGCGGGCCGTGATGAAAGAAACCGTTCGCTGGCTGACTATCGCCGGGGAACATTTGCTGACAGATACCCGCCAATTTACCGTTTCGCAGGTGAACCGGCAGGAGGGGTCTTATGTTCTGGATGCGGAGTTTAGGATCACGAATGTGAGCGGGCGCAGCCTGACGCTGGGAAATTTTCAATCCATCGGCGGGCTGGCTGGATCGTTTTACACCGGCTTTGCGTTCCGGGCTGCTGACCGGTTTGCAGAGATCACGGATGAATTCGCGCCGCGTCTGATGGCTGCGGACGGGCTGGAGGGTGTGGACGCCATTCATGGCGCCTCAGCACCTTGGATGGCAATGGCGGGACACGATCCGGCAACTGGCGCAAAAAGCACAGTCATACTCATGGATCAGCCGGGAAATCCCGGCTATCCCAACCAATGGTTTGTGCGATGGGGATATACTCAGGCAGCTTTTCCAATGACTGCCGATCAGCCGATGGTTCTTCCTGCCCTTGGGATAATCAATTTAAACTATCGAATTGCAATTGCCGGCGGAGCGTGGACGCGGGAAATGGTTTCCGCCAAAGTCGCTTCGTTATCCTGACCCGGTTGCTGCGTGTAAATCAGTAAAAGGAGTTTGCTGTTATGGAATACGGATTAACTGGTTTCGATTGGGCGATGATCGTTTTTTATCTTTTGTTCATGCTGCTCATCGGAGCGATATTCCGGCGGACCAGCAAAGGCGGCAGCGACTATTTCCGCGGCGGCGGGCAGATGCTCTGGTGGCTGACCGGGGTTTCTGCAGTAGTGGCAGGCTTTTCCGCAATGACCTTCACCGGCATGGCGGCCAAGGTGTACAAGGACGGTTTGCTGCTTCCTGTCGCTTTTATGCTGACCATCCCGGCGCAGGCCCTGCTTTTGTATTTTGCACCGCGCTTTCGTCAGATGCGCGTGGTGACGGCGGTCGAGGGGATTCAGCGTCGCTTCGGTTCCGGAGCGGAGCGTTTCGTAACCTGGATCGCTGTGCCGACAGGGATATGGTATGGCGGGTTCGGTCTGGTAACGGTTTCCACCTTTATTTCGGCGGCACTGGGAGTTAATCTGATGGCAACGGCCCTGATTACCGGGTTCATTGTTATTTTTCTGGCCGTAACCGGCGGAGCGTGGTCGGTGGTGGCGAGTAACTTTGTTCAAGGCCTGCTTATTTTTACTGTAGTCATCGCACTCTTCCTTCTGGCGGCATGTCAGCCGGAAATCGGCGGAATGACTCATTTGTTTCAGAACCTTCCGGCCCACCATGTGAAATGGGATATGGGAGCCCAGCGCATGGATGTGGTTTGGTTCTGGCTGGTGATGATGATCATTAACGGCAGTATCCGCCGGTTCGATCTGCTCAGTGAAGGTGCGCCCTATCTGTTTGTTAAAGACGGTAAACAGGCAAAAAAAATGGTGATTCTGGTGATGATTCTGTGGGTGATTGAAACCGTGGTGGCGTTTCTACCCGCTTCGATGTCCGCGAAGTTTTTCACTTCAACCGGTCTGGCGCAGATGTTCCCGCAGCTGGCGGAGCCTGAAACCGGCTGTATTGTGGCGCTGGGTTACAAGGTTTTGCCGGTCGGTATGATGGGGCTGCTGATCTGCGCTATTTTTTCAGCTGCGGTGACCACGCTGAATGCCGGTATGAATACGGCCGCCGGAATTTTTGTGCGCAACTTCTGGCTGATAAAAATCAATCCGGGCATAACCGACCACCAGCAGCTGCGTCTGGGAAGAATTCTGACGGTTGTTTTTGGCATCTTGATGATCGCTGTTGCTCTGATTGTCTTCTCTCTTCCGGAGTTGAACCTGTTCGACCTGGCTATGATTGTTTTCAGTGCGGTAACCTGTCCGCTGAGTGTGGCGATGAGCATGGCTGTGGTGTTCAAGCATACACCACCGTGGAGCTGCTGGGCTGCAACGACGGCCGGCATGGCGGCGGCGATCCTGTCCAAATACTGTATTGATCCGGCATGGGTCGGACGGTTGATCGGGTATGAAACGCTGAATAAGCCGGAGCGGATCAGTATCGAATGGTGCACCATGACTTTGCTCATGATCATCGCGGTGGTCAGCGTGTTTTTCCTTTCCTCTCTATTCTACAAGCGCAGCACTGAAGAGCATAAAAACGCGGTGGATGGCCTGTTCAAAGATATGCGCACTCCGATTGTTCATGACGAAGACCTGGCGGCGACGGAGGAGCATGGCGCGATGCAATATCGTGTTCTGGGGATGCTTTCGATGGTATTCGGCGGCTTTGTTTTGCTGGGAATTTTGATCCCGAATACACTGGGAGGCCGCATCTGTTACCTGGCAGTCGGCGGAACAATTTTTGGAATCGGCACCGGACTGTATAGCGTTTACCTGCGGAGCGTCCGCAAAGCAAAAGCCGGGCTTATGAACAGAGAAAGGACTTCTGATGAAACGTAAAATGCACTCGTTGCTGCTTTTGTTAATTGGCGCAACGTGTTTGTCCACCGGTTTTGCAGACCCTCTCGATCTGTATGGACTGCAAGGCAAAACTCATTCTGCCGTGATACCGCTTCCGCGGACCGATACAGATTGGTGGATGCCTCGACATGAGCGAATTTTAAAACGCGTGGCGGAGGGGAATGTGGATATGATTTTCATCGGCGATTCGATTACACACAGCTGGGAAACCAAGGGAAAAGAAGTGTGGGATCGCTATTATGCACCGCGGCATGCGGTGAATATGGGGTTCAGCGGAGGGAAGACAGGCAGTGTTCTCTGGCAGATCGAGCAGGGAGAAATCGATGGGATCAGCCCGAAGCTGGCGGTGCTGATGATCGGAACGAACAACCGGAATCGGGCAGAGGAAACTGCGGACGGAATCAAGGCGATTGTCCAACAGTTGCGCACTCGGCTGCCGAATACCAAAATATTGATTCTGGCGATTTTTCCGCGCGGTTGTTATGAGGATCGAGGTTCACCGGATGTTTTAGAGTCCGGAATGAATGACTTGTGGGCTGCCAATCAGCAGGTCAATGAGATCGTCTCGAAAATTGCCGATGGTGCGACGATTCACTATTTGGATATAGGCCCTGCATTTCTCAATGAGGGCAAGGTTCTCCGTAAATACATGCCCGACTTTCTGCATCCGAATGCGGAGGGTTATCAGATATGGGCGGAAGCGATGGAGCCGACCATCAAAGAACTGCTGGATAAAAAGTGAAATTTTAGTACAAGACCGATGAGGTTGAAGTCGAGCTGAGATTTGAATTTTTTAGACGGCCGCTCGGTGCGCGGAAGGAGAATGTCCGGTCAGTTTTTTAAACTGACGGCTGAAATAGAAAATATCCTGATAGCCGAGTGTTTCTGCGATCTCACCGATGGTCAAAGAGCTTTCCTGAAGCATAAAGGAGGCCTGTTCAATACGACAGCGCAGCACAAAGGCGTTCGGAGACATATGGGTAACAGCCTTAAAGGTTCTGCCGAATTGCGATATGGAGAGTCCGCATTCTTTGGCCATGTCGGCATTGGATCGTTCGATGCCCGGATGATCCCGGATGTCTTCGGTCAGGCGGTAGATTCGTTCCGTCGCAGATTGGGGCGCCGGGCGAAACTGGTCGCTCCAGGCCAGCGACAAAACGGCATAGGACATGGTGAGACAAAGTTGACGGTCACCCGGGGTGTTCCGGTTGGCAGCTTCCACCACGATCCGGGCCATGTCGAAGATCAGTTGCGGATCCCGCAGTTGAATGCCGTGCATGGCCAGCTTCGCAGCGGGCACACACGGTTTTGGTATGAAGTGAATGGAAAAGGTTGTCAACGGTCCGGCGGTTAAATAATCGGCGAGTATTTTGTCGCCCGGGCAGAAAATGTGGCACTGGCCCCTGACCGCATCATAAGTGGTTCCATTACAGATGAATTTTCCGTGCCCGTCGATGACCATCCAGAGTTTGTAGTGTCCTGAGACGGTGACATCCCACTTCCAGTTGGCGTCATTGCGGATAAAAAACGGCGTCCGATGAAACTGGAGGATGCCCTCTATTGGTAATTTGGTGTTCATGAGGGTTAGATAATGCAAAAATAGTCGTTTTGTCTATCTGTTTGGTCTTTTATTTACTGAGTTTGAGACGGGAAACATAACTTTTTCAAAAGATAATACTAAAAAAACAAATAAACGGCTTCAGCAGGCCATTTTTTAGTTACAATTTAGAATGACCTGAAAGTGCAAAATTAAGGTGGAATTCTGCATGTACGGAAAATGGGCTGGGACGTACCTTATCAATCGCGGACGCAGTCTGGCTCTAATTGAACGACTTAGAATTAATCGGGGAGTTACAGAATGAGAGAAGTAAAACTGGGTGCAGGCTTGATGACGGTACTTTTTGCTGTGGCGGCTCATGGGCAGATCGGCGTATTCAAATCAGCCGAAAACAAAAATGAAAACGGCGGAGCGGTTATCGAAAGAGCCTCCTCCGGAGGATTCAGTCTCGTTTACAATAAGGCGCAAGCCGATTGCCGGGCGATTACCGAAGCCGATGCCGGAAAAGTTAAATTGAGCCAAGGCGATTCAGCCGTATTCACCTTTACAGTTACTTCGACTCGGATCAGCGATTCCGCAGGAGGTTTTGGTTGGGGGTTTGATTTCGGGACTGCGGTTGTTTTGTGTACGGCGGGAACTGGAGATCTGAAGTATACGTTTCATCAGCATCGTTATGCTGGCGACAACGGGTATCCATTCACGCTGGGAGCGGCCTCACAAAGCTGGAAAGCCTCGGCGCAAACGTTGCCGGACAGTTCCGCGCTTCTCAAGGCCGGAAATCGCGCAACGATCGTGACCACGTTGAAGCGTGCCAGAGGAGAAAAGTACGAAATGACGGTAGAATGGGGCGGACAGACCTATAATAGTTCCTTTGACTTTGCCGGAGACCATACGATTGACTCGATCTTTATCCGCTCCGGTGACCCCGCAAAACAACAACCCTTTTTTAAGGTCGGCGACAATTATACGATTTCAGATGTTTCGTTTATTGTGATTCCGGCCAATGAAGCCGTGGTGATCGTGGGTTAATGATTTTTTCGGGAGAATACGGTCACGGGGATCGTATCGGAACCCGAATGTAACAAGGAGGAAGAGTAAGATGAACAAGATGATGAAAGCAGCAGCAGGAGTGCTGGTACTGGCGGGAATAACTCAGGCGAGTGTGGTGTCAAAGGGAACCTTTGTAAAAACAGAGACCTCGACTACCGCAAAGCCAAACTTCACTTCCGCGAGTTCCAGCGGATTTACAACCACCTACACGAATGCTCCGGTGGATAGCCGGTGGTATGCGTATTCAACCCTGAACGGAGGCTCTCAAGCTTTGGCTGTCGGAGAATCGCTGGAGTTTTCGTTTGACTGGGCTTCGACTCAAATCAAAAACGTCAGCTCTTCAGGTTCGGCCTTTGCCTTTGGGTTTGATACCGGGACGGGGTTATTCAAGGTGATGGTTGATACGCAACCCGCGTTCAGTTTCATAAACATGAGCTATGGGGACACCTATCCTTTTGGTGCTGGGACGAGCGTCACAAATTTCAGCGTGGCGACCGGCGCGACGCTTCCCGCCTCATCGGCTTATCTGGCTGCGGGCAATACCCCGACGCTTAAAACCACATTGACCCGGACTGCTGATACGGCTTGGACGCTCTCCTTACTGTGGGGCGGGCAGACTTACAGCACGGCCATTACCGGGTATTCTACCGATGGCACAATTGATCAGGTATGGATCAGTTCCGGTGCTTTGTCAGGTTCTTATTTTGATACGGGCGACAACTACACGATCTCTGGAGCCAGCGTAAATCTGATTCCTGAACCGGCGACGATCGGGATGCTGGGGCTCGGTGCAGCCGCAGTTCTGCTGCTTCGCCGTATGCGTAAGTAAAGCCGGTTGTTTCAATGGGGAAGGGCCGATGAGTCGGCCCTTCCCTGCGATCCTGTTGTTCAGGTTGACCAAGCAGGAAATTAAAGAAGAGCAAAAGAATGCGAAAACTTTTACAAATATCAATCAGGCTTATTCCTGCCATGCTGGCCGGAGCACTTCAGGCGGAGTCGGTTGCACTGAATCCATTCAGTACGGAGGCCGGTGCGGCGATCAGTTCATTATCCGGCGCGACGGCTAACGGTTTTACACGGATCTACACCAATGCGCCCGCTGACAGCCGGGTGATCAACACGGCGGCGCTTGCCAGTCCAAGAACCATCGCAGAGGGTGAATCGGCAGTTTTCACGTTTACGTTTGACTCTACACAGATAAAAGATTCCGGAGCTTCAACTTCAGCTTTCCGGTGGGGGTTTGATTTTGGCGCTCAGGTCGTGGCGGTTCTGGTGGATGTCGGTACGCCGCTCTATACATTTAAACAGGATAGGTTTGATTCATCAGCCGGGTACCCCTTTACGGTGGGCACGCTGGCGGGCAGCTGGGGGACGACAACCGGCGGACCGGTCCCGGCAAGCACCGCCTATCTGAACGCTGATCATGTTGTGACGATTGTGACGACGCTTAAACGTGTGTCCGGAAATAATTACGAAGTTAAAGTCCAATGGGGCGGCCAGACCTATATCAGTTCCTCTGTTTTCACGACGGATCACACGCTGGACACTGTCTTTATCGCCTCCGGCGCATCCAGCGGAACGGCGAATGATATCGGGGACAACTACACCATCTCGAATGTCTCGCTTGAAGTCGGCCCCGAAACAGCTCGCGCCAGTCTGTTTATCGTTCGGTAATTTTCAGTCAATGAAAGTGTCTTTATGAAAGCTGCCGGAATAATCAGAAACCTGCGCCGTTTTTTTTCTGCCGGATTGTTTATCTTCGTCATAGCCGGAGCCGCTCCGTTCTGCCGGGCGGATGCCACGATTCCTATGCCGGAACCAGATCCGGCCCGAACCAATTTCTGGTATGGAAAACATGCTCAGGACACCAATGATCTGGCCACGCTGAAGCCGGAAATTCTTTTCATGGGCGATTCCATTACAGACTACTGGAACAGTTTAAATGATTACGGCGCCAATATCTGGAGCAGTTATTACTCCGACCGGAATGCCTATAATATCGGAATTTCCGGCGATAAGATCGAGGGGTTGCTCTGGCGGATTCAGAATGGTGTTTTTGCGAATAACATCAATCCGAAGGTGGTTGTTCTTATGATCGGCACCAACAACCGCGAGGATTTAACCAATCGGGTGGCAGGCATACGGCTGGTGATTGATTATGTGCTGGCGCACACGATGGATACCAAGGTGCTGGCGCTGGGGATTTTTCCGAGAGAGGTTGCTCCCAATACCGAGCTGTTTCAGCCGGTTTTTGATCAAATGGCGCTTTGGCCGGAAACCAACCGCGTGGTCATTGCGGATATCCGCGACACCTTTCTTCTGCCGGGCACTTCCAATCTGAACACCAATTTATTCCGAGACGGACGGCTTCATCCGAACGAAGATGGATATCAGTGCGAAGCCCAGGCGCTGGAGACTTATATTGCCGGGATGATGGGTGAGACGAATAATATTTTCACAAGTGTCGGCGTGCCCGTCATTCCTGAAGGTGGAACAGGCACTTACAGCATCCGGCTTTTCCCCGCGCCTGTCGTCAACGAAACCGTCACGGTTGCAAGAGTGTCCGGAGATACGGATTTGAATGTCGCCGGCAGTTCAACCCTCATTTTTACACCGGCCAACGGAACCAACTGGATGACTGTCACCCTGTCGGCCGCTGCGGATTCTGATACTTCCAATGGATCCGCCTTCTTCCGCTGTTCATCACCCGCTCGGCGGAGCGTTGACACCAAGGTTTCCGAGTTCGATATCGGTTATGCCTTGCCGTTCAGCGAGACGTTTGAAGCCGGTGAAACCAATGCGGGTACTCCGGCTGCGGT
>JBILEA010000292.1:0-3505 GCA_044352355.1 Pontiellaceae bacterium
CGCGTCTGGAGTTTTGACCCGGCGGCGGTCATTGATGCTGATTTTTTCCGTACGAAGCTGAAAAACGCGATCGCCGCCCGCCGTAATATTGATTCCAACGCGATTCGGCTGGTCGCCGCCGAGTCCGATGGACTGCCCGGCCTGATTATTGACCGTTACGCGGACTGGATCGTCTGCCAGTTTCTTTCTGCCGGTTCCGAATATTGGAAAAACACCATTGTCGAACTGTTACAGGAACTTTTCCCCGGACTTTCCATCTATGAGCGCTCCGATGTTTCTGTGCGCGAAAAGGAAGGTCTGCCGTCGCGTTGCGGCGTTCTTGCCGGGCAGGAACCGCCGGAGCACGTTGAGATCAACGAAAACGGTATGCGCCTGCTGGTGGACATTAAGGGCGGGCACAAGACCGGTTACTACCTCGATCAGCGCGACAGCCGCTTGGCGGTGCGCCAATGGGCGGAAGGCCGTGACGTGCTTAATTGTTTTTCCTACACCGGCGGCTTCGGCGTCGCCGCGTTGCTTGGCGGTGCGAAACATGTTCTGCAAATGGACAGTTCGGAACCCGCGCTCGAAATTGCGCGGCAGAACGCCGGGCTGAACGGGCTCGATCCGGCGGCCTCTGAATATATGTGCGGTGACGTCTTTAAGGAGCTGCGCCGCTTCCGCGACTCGCGGCGGAACTTTGACTTGATCGTGCTCGATCCGCCGAAGTTTATTGAATCGCGTAGTCAGCTCGATGGCGGTGCGCGCGGCTATAAAGACATCAATCTGCTGGCGTTTAAGCTCCTGCGCCCCGGCGGATTGCTTTTTACGTTTTCCTGTTCCGGACTGATGGAGATGCCGTTGTTTCAGAAGATTGTCGCCGACTCCGCGCTTGATGCCGGACGTAACGCTCAGATTCTGGCGGTTCTGAATCAGTCGCCGGATCATCCTATTGCCCTGAACTTCCCTGAAGGAGCCTATCTCAAAGGGCTCCTTTGCCGCGCGGAGTGAAACTCCCTGTGGCAAAAGTTTAAGCCAAGTATTTTTCGTTGGGGGTCTCTGCAAGCAGCTAATGCAGTTGCGTGCGTTGATTCGGACTCCAAAGTTAAAGAGGACTGTCGAAACAGGATTGTCTTTCAGAATGAAAAAGTTACTCTCCCTGTCAAAAAAATCGGGAGTCTAACTTGAGAAAATACAAAATAATCAGGGCTGTTTTTTTAATTATTCTGTCCATGGGGCTGGCTGTAACAGTATTTTCCAGCTGGCTGCGGTGCCAGGAAAGTTATCACGATGAAGACGGCGTGTGGTTTCTTCGTTATACTCAACAGGACTCTTTGTGGAAGACCGTGGATAGCAGCGTGTTTCTTACGCTTAACAGGACTATGAGAGATAGCGCTGCCATGCAAACGGTATGGGGTGTTGCCAATCACCGGGCGTTTGATCTGGCGGCCTTATCCTGGATGGTCCTTCTTTTTATAATCTATTATCTCCGGAATCCCCGGGAGGAAGAGCGCATTTCGCTGGTCCAATTCGGTCTCTACATGACGATCGCGCTGCTGCTTGTTTCGGGTATTTCTGAGCTGAGCATTCAGTTTCACCGTCTGTCTCCTGGAAAAACAGATGAATTGCGTAAGCAGGCGGTTATGCTTTCAGATCTGGCAGAACGAATTACCTGGAAAGTTAAAGTTGCATCAAACAACAGTTTTCCCGGTGATCATGCTACGGTGTTGATGTTTATCGGGTCCTATATCATTTACCGTTTACGCTCATGGTATGGTGTGGTTGCCGCCATCGGTATGGTTATTTTTGCATTGCCTCGTCTGGTCGGGGGAGGTCATTGGTTTTCCGACATCATGGCCGGCAGCTTGTCTTGTTACCTGTTTTTCTTCCCGCTGACTTTGTTCGAGCCTTTGCGCGACCGGGCGCTTGTCCGTCTTCGGAAACCGGCTATTCAGGTTTATAAAGTGCTGAACATTCTGAATAGAGGTCGCGTAACTAAAGGATAAATCGACGTTACTCGTCAGTAACATTGTTTGATGGCGAATAGCGTTTGATAAACTCACTGGCCTGTCCAAACAGCGGTTGCCCAACGCCTAAACGCCATAGGATTCGCATCGTGGAGATCGGTTCGGCGGCGCGCACTTCGCGGAATTGCGGCAGCATGATCCATGCGGCCAGCGCCCGGGCTATGCTGGAGACCGCAAATACGATCGGCAGAGAGGAGATCAGCGTTATTTGCACAGGGCCCAGCTTGAATGCCGCCGGAGCGTGTTCTGCGATAAATGCGCCGATCAGCATGGCGCCTGCCACCGAAAAAAGGCCGTTGATCACATTGTAGTAGCTGAATGCGCGGGCCCTCTTGGCCGGGGTGACGGCGTCGTAGATAAAGTTGGATGCTGCCAGATTGAACCCTGACCAGGTTGCACCGGAAACCACTTGCGCGAACAGAAGCACTAGATAGTTTTCTGAAAAAATCCAGAACAGCGGCAGTACGGGCAGAAGCCAGCTGGTGGCCTTCAATACGGCCCGGTTGCCATGCCGGTCGCTGAGGGTGCCCCACCAGCGGACGAAAAGGGTCTGCGACAGCAGGAAGGCGACCATGTTGACGGTGAACTGCAGATAGGACCAGTGCAGGTCTCTAAGCATGTGTACGGTGAAAAACGGTGAGGCGATCTGCGTTGTTCCGTTCATCAGCGCAACCGTGAAGGTGAATTTTGCAAAATTAGATTTTGGTGTGGCTTTCACAAAATCGAAAAACGAGAAATAGGCCTTGTTCCGGTCGGGTTGCAGCGGTGCGTCATAATGCCGCCGCATAAAGAAGATGCTGGCAAACCGGATCAGGGCGGCGATGCCGAATAAAAAGCCGAAGCCAACGACCGGATGCCCGGCATTTTTCCATAGGTTGATGACAACTCCGGCCAGCAACATGGCGGTCAGCATGGTGTACAGGACAATACGGGTTCGGTTCGAAAAATAATTCCCCCGGTCTGCTGGGTCCACTACCTCGCCCATTAGACTCATCCAGGAAGGAACAGCCAGCCCGGAAGAGAAAAAAATAATGGTCACGACGGCCAGTAACCCCGTTATGCCACCTGACGGTAGCAGGACGGGCAGGATGAAGAGCGGAATGTAGGCCGCCGCCTGCACCATAAATCCGGCCAGAATAATGGGCATTCGCCGCCCGACCCGGTCGAGCAGCGCCGAGCCCGTAAGCTGTGCCAGTGCGGCGATCAGAACCGGGCCGGTGCCGACAAAGGCCATGGCAAGATTTCCAGCACCCAAGAATAGTGCAAACGGGGCGATGTAAGTTTCCCCAAAGCCCCACAGCACAGCCCACAAGGAGCCTTCCCATATGGAAAGTCGTTGCGTTCTGCGGCTTAAAACAAGCGGGTCTGATGTATTGGCCGGATTGGTCAGGTCGCGTACGGTGGCGAAAAGGCGTTTCATAAACTATTCTGTATAGCGGCGGCGACAAAGTCGCGGAAAAGCGGGTGAGGCAGAACCGGTTGACTCTTAAGCTCCGGAT
>JBILEA010000065.1:0-12055 GCA_044352355.1 Pontiellaceae bacterium
GTGGATATGAGTTACTGCTGCAGTATGCCTAAGGCGCGCGGACCGGGAAATATCGGTGCGGAGCCGGGCTTTAAGAATACAGATCAGGGCGTTTTTTCACTGACTTACGACTCGCCAATGATTGATGCGGGGACGAATTGTGTTTTGCAGGCCGAGGATCTGATCGGGAATCCCCGTCTGCTGGACGGGAATAATAACCGGCATTCGCGCGTTGATATCGGTGCATACGAATACGTTCATCCGAAGGCGGATAGCGATGGGGATGGAGTTTCGGATATTCAGGAGATCGCTGCAATGGACAAGGTCGGTCACGTTGAACGTCCTGCCGAGTAGGTTTTGTGCCTGAAACCTGCCTTGACACCCCCGCATGCTCTGCTAGCATGGCGCGTCTTTTTTTGAAAAAGAAGGATTTTGCAATCCGGTAGATGTAAGCAAACGAACAACAGGAGATTCTAAATGGCGAACAAGCAGTATGTGTATTTCTATGGATTCGGTAAGGAACATACCGAAGGCGATAAGACCATGAAGGCCATTCTCGGCGGTAAGGGTGCCAACCTTGCGGAAATGGCAAATGCGGGGCTCCCTGTTCCCCCCGGTGTCACGATTTCTACCGAAGCTTGCGCCTGCTACAGCAAGAGCGGCGGACGGTATCCTGATGATATGGAAGCACAGCTTAAGAAGACGCTGGGCAAGCTCGAAAAGCTAATTGGTAAAAAGCTGGGCGATGCGAATGATCCATTGCTTGTTTCCGTTCGTTCCGGCGCGGCGATCTCAATGCCCGGCATGATGGACACCGTTCTTAATCTCGGTTTGAACGACAAGTCGGTTCTTGGTTTCATCAAGCAGACCGGCAACGAGCGTACCGCGTGGGATTGCTACCGTCGCTTTATTGATATGTTCGGTGATGTCGTGATGGGCCCCTATACCAACCTCGAACACCATCACTTTGAAGTCGAAATCGAAAAACTGAAGAAAAAATATAAAGCCAAAGAAGATACCGACCTGACGGCAGGACAGCTCAAGGAACTGGTCGACATCTATAAGAAGGTCTACCAGACGCATGTCAAAAAGCCGTTTCCTCAGGATCCGATGGAACAGCTTAATCTTGCCATTCAGGCTGTATTTGGCTCGTGGAATTCTGAGCGCGCTGAAAAATACCGCCAGATTAACAAGGTGACCGGCCTGCTCGGCACGGCGGTTAATGTTCAGGCGATGGTGTTTGGTAACATGGGCGAAGAATCCGGTACTGGCGTGGCGTTTACCCGCGACGGCGGAACAGGCGACTCCAAGCCGATGGGTGAATATCTTGTCAATGCCCAGGGCGAAGACGTGGTTGCCGGTATCCGTACGCCGAAGAATATTGATGATATGCCGAACGAAAAATCGGCCATTTGGAAAAAGGCGCATACCGACCTCCTCAAGATCATGGATCGTCTTGAGAAGCACTACAAATATCCGCAGGACGTGGAATTTACCGTGCAGGAAGGCAAACTCTGGATGCTTCAAACCCGTAATGCAAAACGCACCGGATTGGCCGGCGTTCGCTGGGCCGTTGAAATGACAACCGGTAAAGATGTTTACACCGGCAAAGCTCTGCCGAAAATTTTGACACAAAAAGAAGCGCTGATGACCGTTTCGGGTGAAGACCTCGAACAGTTGCTTTTCCCGATCTTTGATATCGAGGCAGAGAAGAAAGCCAAACTTATTACCACCGCGATGCCTGCAGGACCCGGCGCAGCCGTTGGTAAGATTGTTTTTGACGCGAAGGAAGCCGAAGCGGCTGTCGCCAAAGACCCGGCCGCTAAGGTGATTCTTGTCCGTCACGAAACCAGTCCGGAAGATGTCGGCGGTATGTGGGCGGCGCAAGGCGTACTCACTTCCACCGGCGGTATGACCTCCCACGCGGCGGTTGTTGCGCGCGGCTGGGGCAAGTGCTGTATTTGCGGTGCAGGCGCACTTCAGATCGACTATAAGAAGCGCACCGTCACCGTGGGTAAAAAAGCCTACAAAGCGGGTGATTTTATCAGCCTGAACGGTTCAACAGGCATGGTCTACGAAGGCCAGATTCCGACACAGTCGAGTCCGGTGGTTTCCGGTGTAGTGGATAATAACCAGACTGCCAAGAAGCACCCGATCTACAAAATGTACGAACAGGTTTCCCAGTGGTCCGACGCATTCCGTGCCGTTAACGTGCGCACCAATGCGGATACACCTAAAGATGCGCAGAATGCCCGTGCATTCGGTGCGGAAGGTATCGGCCTTTGCCGTACCGAGCACATGTTCTTCGAAGGGGATCGTATTTGGGCCATTCGTGAGTTCATCATTGCGGACACCGAAGCGGGTCGCAAAAAGGCTCTGGCCAAACTGCTCAAGTTGCAGCAAAAGGATTTCGAAGGCATCTTTAAAGCAATGGACGGCCTGCCGGTCACCGTTCGCCTGCTTGATCCGCCGCTGCATGAATTCGTTCCGCACACCGCCAAAGATCAGGATGAGATGGCAAAACGGTTGAATGTTCCGGCAAAACAGGTTGCTGATCGTGTCAGACAGTTGCATGAGTTCAACCCGATGCTTGGACATCGCGGATGCCGCCTTTCGGTGACCTATCCTGAACTGTGTGTTATGCAGACCACTGCGATCATTGCCGCCGCCTGCAAAGTCGGCAAGGCGAAGAAAAAAGTCAAAGTGCTGCCTGAAATCATGATCCCGCTCGTTGGTGCCAAAGCGGAACTCGACTTCCTCGTGAAGATCGTCCGCGAAACGGCCGAAGACGTGATCAAGAAAGAAGGCGTGAAGCTGAAATATATGGTCGGCACGATGATCGAAATTCCGCGCGCCGCACTGACCGCTGACGAACTGGCGGAATCAGCTGAATTCTTCAGCTTTGGTACGAACGATCTGACGCAGATGACCTTCGGATTCAGCCGCGACGATATCGGCTCCTTCCTTCCGGATTATCTGCAAGAGAAGTTGTTGCCGTGCGATCCGTTCCAGCACCTTGACCAGCGCGGCGTAGGCCAGCTGATCAAGATGGGTGTTGAAAAAGGCCGCTCGACCCGTCCGGATCTCAAGTGCGGTATCTGCGGCGAGCATGGCGGCGACCCGGCCAGCGTGAAGTTCTGCTGCAAAGCAGGCCTTAACTACGTCAGTTGCTCACCGTTCCGTGTACCGATCGCCCGTTTGGCCGCCGCGCAGGCTGCCATTCAGGGTTAAATTAAACCTAAATAGCGCAAAAAGTCCGCCATCCGAGACCCCTCGGGTAGGCGGACTTCTTTTTGGAATGAAGGCGCTGGGAGTTACGTAAAAACACCTGTGTGCGGAACGGATGGGGCTTTGAAAAATTTCAACGCATCAAAAAAATTAAATTATAGGGGGTGCCCCCTGATTAGCTGGTATTCTGACCCTAATTTGACCCCCTGATTCAGTTTTATCCGCAGATCTCTGAGTGCGTTTGTTAAGGAATGATTTTGTCGATTAATGATTTTGTAAGGTATTCTCTGCCCGGTTTGAAGGAAGCAGATTTATGAAAACACAAAAGACGACGGTTGGGACGATTAATCAGGATGTGCTGGCGTTTACGGCGGGGCGCGATGTTGAGCTGGACATGAATCTAATCGCCGCGGACTGCATCGGCACTGCCGCGCATGTGACGATGCTGTCGAAGATGAAGGTGAAGCCAGCGATTATCACCGAAGCCGAGCGCAAGAAGGTGATCAAGGAGCTGAAGGCGATTATTGCGTTGGCCGAAGCCGGTAAATTTAAAATCCACCTCGCCGATCAGGATGTCCATCTGGCGGTCGAGCGGACGCTGACCGAAAAGCTGGGCGATCTCGGCAAAAAGGTTCATACCTGCCGCAGCCGCAACGATCAGGTGGCGGTCGACCTGCGCCTTTACGCCCGCGAAGAAATTCTCGGCACGCTCGACGAGACCGCTGCACTGATTTCCGCACTGCTGGCCTTCGCGAAGAAAAATGAAAAAGTTCCGATGGTCGGAAGAACCCATATGCAGCCGGGTATGCCGTCATCCGTCGGTCTATGGGCCGCCGCGCACGCTGAAAGTCTGCTTGATGATTGCGCACTACTGGTGAATGCCTATGGATTAAATGATCAATGTCCGCTAGGTTCCGCCGCCAGCTACGGCGTACCACTGCCGATTGACCGCGAACTGACCGCCGACCTGCTTGGATTCAGCCGTTCGACCCACACGGTGCTTTACGCCAATAACGGACGCGGCAAGCTGGAATCCATCGTGCTTGGCGCCATGAGTCAGGCGATGCTGTCACTTTCGCGCATGGCGCAGGATCTGATGCTCTTCACCATGCCGGAGTTTGGCTACTTCACGCTTCCCGACGAGTTGACTACCGGCAGCAGCATTATGCCGCAGAAGAAAAATCCGGATGTGATCGAACTGGTGCGTGCCCGCGCCACCCGCGTGAAAGCCTGCGAAATTGCCGTCTTCGATTTGATCAAAGGATCTCCCAGTGGTTACAACCGCGACTTGCAGGATGCCAAGGAGCCGTTCATGGAAGGGATCGCCATGACCCGAGCCTGTCTGCGGGTGCTGTCGCCGTTTATTCAGTCGATCCGGGTGAATAAAGACAAGCTGCTGGCGGGTTTTACGCCGGATGTTTTTGCCACTGACCGCGCGCTCGAACTGGTCGGGCAGGGGATGCCGTTCCGCGATGCCTACCACCACGTCAAAGAAAATCTCGGCGAG
This sequence comes from Pontiellaceae bacterium, assembly GCA_044352355.1. GTDB lineage: Bacteria > Verrucomicrobiota > Kiritimatiellia > Kiritimatiellales > Tichowtungiaceae > Tichowtungia. Next base: position 4,715 of record JBILEA010000065.1, read on the forward strand.
CTGGAAAACATCGATCCGGTCAAAGCGATTATGCAGAAGACACATCTCGGCGCGCCGCTTGGTATCGATTGGGAGCTGCTCAAGGATCGCGCATCTGCCGTTACTGAAACCGTCCGTGAAGAACGTAAGACGATTGATGCCGCCATTAAAAAACTGATGAAGTGATAAATTATAAAAGACGTAAGCTCTCCAGAATACCGGAGAAGCTTGCCCTACAATGTATGTCGGGATGATGTTGTGTTTGCTGGACAACCTTCCCGTCAGGGAGGTTGTGATTGAAAACTATTATCTATTGGTTCTCGGGAACGGGGAATTCGCTGGCGGCGGCCAAGGTGCTGGCGGAATCGTGCGGTGCGGAACTGGTTCCGATGGCGAAGGCGTTGGAAAATCCGCCATCGACTGTTGAGCGGATCGGGCTGGTTTTTCCGGTTTATTCGTTCGGGCCGCCCGCGCTGGTTGCGCGGTTTGTGGAGAAGCTCAATGCTTCACCGGATTCGTATATTTTTGCAGTGGTCACCTATGCGGGCGGGCAGGGTGGAACGCTGGCGATTCTCAGGCGGATGCTACAGAAGCGCGCACTCGATCTCGCCGCCGGCTGGGGCGTGAAGATGCCTGAAAATTTTCCGCCGCTTGGCGGGGCGCCTTCGCCGGAGAAACAGCAACAGATCAATCAATCGGCGGCGGAACAACTCAGGAAGATCGCCGCCGAAATTCAACAGTCGCCTCGCGGGCGGTATGACTCTTCGATGATTCTCTGGCGGCTTTTGGGTAAAGCAGCATATCCCTTTTTCCGCCGGGTGGTGAAATATGGCGACCGGTTTTTCAAGGCCGACGGCCGATGTAACGGATGCGGCATTTGCGCTAAGGTTTGTCCGGTCAGGAATATTGAAATGCTGGATGGAAAACCGAAGTGGTTTGGCCATTGCGAGCAGTGCTATGCCTGCTTCCATTGGTGTCCGCAGAAAGCGATACAGTGCGGGCGTTCTGTAAAACAGCATCGTTACCATCACCCTGCTGTCGCGCTGGCTGATTTTATTCGTTCGTCATAATTTATGCGCTTTAAGACAGCTAAAATGGACGCCCTATTTCACATCTGGGATGAAAAGTTTCTGGCCGACGGATAGGCGTCCGGCATCCTGAATTTTATTCGCATCCAGAATGGTTTTCGCGCTGACATTATAGGCTCTGGCGATGGTGTAGAGTGTTTCGCCGGAACGAACGACATGTTCGATACCGTAGCCGCTGGAGGCTACTTTTGCGGCCGCTACGGGTGCCGGCGCTGAAGTTTGTTTTATCAGCTTATCCAGTTCAGCACTTAAGCGGGCAACCATTTCGCGTTTGTCGGCTTCGCTTTTGCGTTCAATCGATACGCAACGGCTGTCGAGCTGGCTTTTCAACGTTTCGAGGTCGCGGCTGATCCGGTTGATTTCCATTTCAAAGGTTTCGATCCGTCCGGCCATGCGTTGTATTTTTTCTTGAGTAATAAACTGATCTTCGGTCATAGAGGCACGATCCGATCGGGTTTGTAACTGATAGGGCATGCTTTCACATCCGGTCAGAGCCATAGCGAGTAACGCAACAAAAACAAATTTTTTCATGATTTATGTCCTCCAATAATCCATCAATCCGTTATTCCATCATTCCATTCTCTATGGTTTCCAAAGGTACAAAAACTGCGGTGAACGCAATTTCAGATTCGGCAGCACGACCGGGCTTTTTCCTTCGATGAGCTGTTCGAAAAACGTCCGTTGCGGCTCGTAGCGTACGACACGCAATGCGCCCGTATCGAGCAATTGCGCGGTGCGGGCCAGCGCATCGTTCCAGTAGCCGATTTGGTCGATCAACCCTTTGTCGAGTGCTTCATTGGCGGAAAAAATGCGTCCGTCGAGCAGGCTGACTGAGGCCGCAGGGTCAAGTTTGCGTCCTTCCATTACGATGTTGCTGAAGCGCGCTTGCATTTCGTCGATCAGTTTTTGTAGCAGGGCAACCTGATTGGTGTTAACTGGCTGGAAAGGGTTGAGCATGTCTTTGTTGGCGCCGGATTTGATGGTGACATCGGTGATGCCTATTTTTTCAGAGAGTCCCTGAAAATTCATGGTTTGCATGATGACACCAATGGAGCCGACGACGGCGGTCGGCTCGGCAATGATGAAGTCGCCGGCCATGGCGGCGTAGTAGGCGCCGGAGGCTCCGAGGTCACGGATGAAGACGACGACGCGGCGGTCTGGGCGGCTGGCACGGAAGCCGCGAAGTGCGTTATAGATTTCGTCGCTGGGCGTAACTCCTCCGCCGGGCGAGTTGACTTCCAGAAGTATGGCGCGCATGTCCGGATCCTGCTCGGCGACGCGTACCTGAGTGAGAATGCTTTCAACCATGTCGGAACGGGCGGTGAAGAAACCTTCCTCTTCGGCTCGCATAATGACGCCGTCGAGCGGGATGCGCACCACTTTGACATCGCCGCTACCGAACGACCAGGTTTCGTCGAGTTCCGGAGATTCGTCGCGCGGATAATCTTTTTCTATTTTTTTGCAGTGGGAGAGCATTGAGCCTAGCAGGGCAATGGCCAGCAGGGCGGTGATAATCCATGGTTTACGGCTGTTTCTGTGATGACTCATGCGGGGCATTCTAAGATGTGAACCGGTAAAATCCAGTTTTTAGCAAAAGCAAATTGACGGCGCGGGCTCCTTCGGTTAAAAGCTCTCCCCACTATGGGACAACAACTTAAAGAACGAACCAAACAGCGCCGCCGTGTACTTCGCAACAAACGCCTCAAAGTGCGTGCCCGCGAAGCTGCTACCGCCGCCGGCAAGAAGTAATCATTTCCGGACTCCGGATTGAACACCCTCGCAGAACCTGTTTCTGCGGGGCTTTTCTGTTTAACGGAGTGTCCAAACCCTTTTTCATCTTTCATATTTCATAGTTCATATTTCCCGCCGCTCTCTGCTACATTCGGCGGCATGATTACTTTCCTTGAAGGAATTCTCGAAGAAAAACAGCCTGGACGCGCTGTGGTGAACGTCGGCGGGGTCGGTTATGAAGCGCTGGTTCCGCTCAGCAGTTTTGACCGGCTGCCGCCTGAAGGGGCAAAAACCCGCATCTTGATCTATCATCACATCACCGAAGTCTCTCAGGTGCTGTTTGGCTTTGCCACGGAAGAAGAACGCCGGATGTTCACGCTTCTGCTCGGCGTCAGCGGCGTCGGCCCGAAAACGGCCGTCAGCGCACTTTCCGGTCTTTCGGTTCGCGAACTCAAAACCGCGCTGATTGAAAGCGATGTCAAACGGCTTTCCTCTATCTCCGGTATCGGCAAAAAAACCGCCGAACGAATCATCGTCGAACTGCGCGATAAGTTTTCCGCTGGAGAAGCACTCGAAACGCTGGCTGGCGCTGACGATCTGCCCGGCGACAGCCGCCTGCGCGACGCCGCGCTAGCCCTCATCTCTCTCGGCTACAAACAGGACGACGCCCGTAAGATGGTCAAGGCGCTCAAGCTGGAAGCGGCAACATCGGTGGAGGATTTGGTTCGGATGGCTCTGACGGGGAGATAGGAAATGGGCATGAAAACCGAAAAATCACTGGTTGCTTTTGAGGATCAACAAATCCGGCGGGTTTATGACGAGAAGTCGGAAACCTGGTTTTTCTCCGTGGTGGATGTGGTTGCCGCGTTAACGGGTAGCGCGAATTCACGGGATTATTGGTTCAAGATGAAAACCAGAGTCCAGACTGAAGACGGATTTGAGTTGTCGACAATTTGTCGACAACTGAAGCTTATCTCTTCTGACGGAAAGAGATATGCCACGGATTGCGCGGATGTTCAGGGGCTTTTCCGGATTATTCAGTCCATTCCTTCGCCCAAAGCAGAACCCTTTAAACAGTGGCTGGCCAAGGTTGGCTATGAGCGGATTCAGGATATGGGCGACCCGGCGCGGTCGCTGGATCGGGCCCGGGAATTCTGGAAGCAGCACGGCCGGAGCGAGAAGTGGATTCAGCAGCGGATGACGGGGCAGGAAACCCGCAATAAGCTGACGGATTACTGGAAAGATCGCCAAAAATGCGCGTCTTGCGCTGGAGCAGAAAACCGGCCGGAGCGTGGTGACCGGCGAAAACTTCCTGCCGCCGTCTTCTCCCAAACATAAGCTGAAATAAGGGGCAGAGATACAGAGGCGCATAGGCACAGAGGGGCAGACCGAAGAGGCACAGAGAGGAATGGAGGAACAAGGTGGGAGAGATAAGAACATATCGGGATCTGATAGTCTGGCAAAAGGCGATGGGTCTTGTTACGGCGGTGTATCGTTGCGCCGGGCAGTTTCCAAAGTCTGAAGTGTACGGATTGATTCCGCAGTTGCAGCGTTGCGCGGTCTCTATTCCAAGTAATATTGCGGAAGGATATGGTCGGCGCTCTACCGGTGACTACCGTCGGTTTCTTCAGATTTCAATGGGCTCGGTGTTTGAATTACAAACGCAGCTTGAGATTGCACGTAATCTGGACTATCTAGACCAAGAGCGATTTGAAGAACTTTACGGGCAGAGCCGGGAAATCGAACGAATGCTCAGCAGTCTGATTTCAAAACTGAAACCCTAACTTTGTCCCTCTGTGCCAGATCCCTCAGGAGCTTCTCTATGGAACACACCGTTACAACGCTGAACCGCCCCGATAAGGATTTCGACATCAAGTTGCGCCCGTCGCGGTTTGCCGACTTTACCGGTCAGGAAAAAATCAAAGAGCGGCTGGAGTTGTTTGTGCAGGCCGCCAAAGCGCGCAACGACGTACTTGACCACGCACTGCTGTCCGGCCCGCCCGGTCTCGGCAAAACCACGCTGGCTTACATCATTGCCGAAGCGATGGGCGCCAATATTAAATGCACCTCCGGCCCGGTGATTGATAAGCCCGGCGATCTGGCTGGACTGCTCACCAGTCTGGAACGCGGCGATTTCCTGTTCATCGACGAAATTCACCGGATGCAAAAGTCGGTCGAGGAATATCTCTATTCCGCAATGGAGGATTTCGTCATCGATATCGTGATCGATCAGGGGCCGAACGCCCGCTCGGTGCGGCTGAACATTCAGCCGTTCACGCTGATCGGCGCAACGACCCGCAGCGGACTGCTTTCCGCGCCGATGCGTTCCCGCTTCGGTCTCGTCAACCGGCTCGACTACTACGATGCTGCGACGCTTAAAACCATTATCGAACGCTCGGCCCGCATTCTGAATGTCGACATTGAACCGGGCGGCGCGCTGGAAATCGCCCGCCGGTCGCGCGGTACGCCGCGTATTGCCAACAACCTGTTGCGCCGCGCCCGCGACTATGCGCAGATCAAGGCCGGTAACGTCATCACCGCCGAAGTCGCCGCCAAAGCGCTGGCTTTGCTCGAAATCGACGAAAGCGGTCTCGACGAAATGGATAAGCGGATTCTACAAACGATCATTGAAAAATTTGGCGGCGGGCCGGTCGGGCTCAGTTCTCTCTCCGTTTCGGTTGGTGAAGAAGCCGATACCATTGAAGAAGTTTACGAGCCGTATTTGATTCAGGAAGGTTTCATCAAGCGGACGCCGCAGGGCCGCGTTGTCTTGCCGCGCGGCTTCGACCTGTTCGGTCTGAAGCTAGGAAACTCGCAGTAAACTTGTTTTTAATTGCCACAAAAAACACAAAAACTAGCAAAAAAAGGAAAAAGAAAATGGAATGGGGAAACATAAATGAACTGTGTGACATAGTTCGAGAAACCAGTCTGCTGATCAATTTTGGTTCGGCAAAACTTCAGGTTAAAAAATACCTTCAGAGCCTTCAGGAGTAACTTTTGTGTTTTTTGTGGCTAATAGAATTTTCATACTGGCGGGGGCTTTGCTGTTTTTTCCAAACATTGGAAACGCCGCAAACGAGCCGAAGCTGGTATGCGATGCGCCGGTGTATGAATTCGGTCGCGTGGATCAGTCTGTGGTGATTACAAATGTGTTTATTATTCGTAACGATGGAGATACCACGTTTGTTGCCGGAATGCCGCGTGCGACCTGTGGTTGCACTCAAGTCCGGTTGAGTAAGCGGATGATCGGCCCGGGCGAAACCGCCGAATTGACCGCTGTTTTTACGGCCGTCCGCCGTTCCGGGGAACAGAAGAAGATCATTTATCTGCCTTCGTTCGATTCTGAGGATCCTGTTCTTAAATTTTATATGCAGGGATTTGTTGAACCCTCCGCGCAATCTAATTAAAAAGGACCTTCATTTTTAACAGGAGAGAATTATGGCAGGCATTTTTAAAGCATACGACATTCGCGGAATCTACGGAACGGATTTGACCGACGACATCGCTTTCAAGATCGGGCGCGCGGTCGCCACCTTCTTGAAGCCGAAAACGTTTGTTATCGGACACGACATGCGTCCGCATTCAATCCCCTTGTTTAATGCAATGGCCAAAGGGCTGACGATGCAGGGCGTTGATGTGATTAACATCGGGCTTTCTTCCACGCCGATGTCGTACCACGCCAACGGCAGGCTCGGTGCCGACGGATCAGCCATCATCACCGCCTCGCATAATCCCGGCGAATGGAACGGCATGAAAATCTGCCGCGAAAAAGCGATTCCGATCAGTGGTGCCACCGGTATCGCCGATATCGAATGCATCGTTAACGAGCAGTCCTTTGATGCTCCGGCGGCAAAGCCCGGTAACGTGACAACATACGACATTAAACCGGAATACTTTGCCCACATCCGCACCTTCGCCAAAATCAAGAAGCCGCTCAACGTCGTCATCGACTACGCCAACGGCATGGGAATTTCTGAAGGCGGTGTCTTCACCAAAGAAATGTTCAACATCACTCCGATGTACGACATACTCGACGGCACGTTCCCGAACCACGAAGCCAATCCGCTGGATACGCATACGCTCCACGACATTTCCGCCAAACTCAAAGCGGGCAAGTATGACTTCGGTATCGCCTTCGATGGCGACGCCGACCGCGCAGGCTTCCTCGACGAAAATGGCGATAACGTTACCATGGATATGATCACTGCGCTGGTCGCCCAGTCCATGCTCGAAAAATTCCCCGGCTCGGCCATTTTTTACGACCTGCGCAGCAGCTGGGCCGTCAAAGAAGTCATCGAAGAAGCGGGCGGACGCCCCATGATGAGCCGCGTCGGTCACGCCTTCATCAAAGCGCAGATGCGCGAGGCGGATGCCGTTTTTGCGGGCGAACTTTCCGGGCACTATTACTTCCGCGATAACTATTACACCGAAAGCTCCGCGCTGGCCGCCATTTGCGTCGCCAACCTCATCAGCAAAACCGGCAAAACGCTCTCCCAGCTCATCAAGCCGATCAAACGCTACTTCGGTTCCGGCGAAATCAACT
>JBILEA010000293.1:0-3471 GCA_044352355.1 Pontiellaceae bacterium
GCAATGATGTAACGTCAGTTGTGGCGGCTTCTTTCGCGCACGAAAAGGGAGTGTATTTGTGAATATTTTAAAGAGCTTGATGGCGGCGGCGTTTTTATTTTTCCTGATCAATCCGGCGGATGCGGCGGAATTTACCCCGCATCCTTACTGGACCAATCCGCCGGTGGCGTGGGATTTGCCGATCAATGAACCGCTCAAGGATCACATTAAATCGTTTCCTCCGGCAACCGGACGGTTGGTTATTCACGAAAACGGAGCGCCGCAGTTTGTTTTGGACGGGAAAGATGCTCCTTCATTTATGGCGTGGAATAGTGTGAATTTGAATTTCAACGAAGATTATCTCGGCACGGGAATTAAGACTCACGTGGTTAGAATCGACACAGGGTTTATCAAGAACTTTTTTTGGATTGGGGAAAACAAATACAATCCGGCTCCCGTTGCCAATCTTTTGTGGGATGTTTTGAAGACGGATCCCGATGCGTATATTATTGTGCATATCCGCATTGAGCCCTACAGAGGGTGGGATCAGGCGCACCCCGACGAGGTCATGCGTAACGAAAAGGGGGAGCCTGCCGTGGTATCCTCTCACTTTTTACATTACGGCGATCCGGTTCCTGATCGAAGCAAAGTGGAACGGCAGGCCTGGTCGTTCTTTTCCGATGTCTGGAAGAACGACTCAGCAGAGATGCTGCGAGCTTTTGTGCAGACCGTTGAAGCGAGTGTTCCCGGCCGACGTGTGGTCGGTTACGCGATTGGCGGCGGACAGGATAACCAGCTCTATTTCTGGCATCCGCCGAACCATGTATTAAGCACATCTGCCGATCTGTGGGGGGATTATTCCGAGCCGGCGCGGAGGGCTTGGAAAAAATGGGCTGAAGCCCGGTATTCAACCATTGAAAAACTCAATTCAGCGTGGGGAACTTCCTATCATGATTTTGCGGAAGTGCAACCTGCTCCGTCCAAACTGCTCGTGGCAGGTAAGCGTTTCAGTGATCCGCGCACTGAACAGGTTGCGATAGACTGGAAGACATTTTTGGCTGACGGGCGCGCAGATCTGCTGTGCCACTATGCCTCAGTAGTCACCGAAGCCTCCACAGTTCCGCGGTTAGTAGGGATGATGGGCGTGGGGCCTACCGGGGCGCGCAGAGACTCAAACTCGCTGGACAAAATGATGGACTGTAAAGACATTGATTATTTTGTCACGCAGGTCTCATACGGGAAAAGAAATCCAGGCCAACTCGGGGGAATCAGTTCGATCCTGTCGTCTTACGCATTGAACGGGAAGGTATTCATTGCGGATACGGATCACCCCACCTGGCTGGTTGAGCCGATCGTATCAACGGTCGGAACAGGGGTCAAATATGTACCGGATACGCGCGGTCATGCCAAAAATATTGACGAGCTTCAGACAATGTGGCTTCGCGACATGTCGCGTCTTTGGGCGAATAATGCCGGCCCGATGCTTCATGGCCATGCCAAGCCATATCAATATCACGATCTCGGCATCAGATCCCTGATGCGGTCGATATACCAGATGGCTCCTGAGATGTCTGGCACCTCGCCGCAGGGAGAGTCTGCGGAAGTGGCTGTCATTTTCGATGAACGCTCTGTTCACGTTGCGCAAGACGTTTCTCTGATGGAATCTCTCTGGAATACCGCCGCTGCGGGGGAGTTTGCCGCATCCGGAGTACCGTACCGGATGTATTATGCAAAAGATCTTCGTGAAGGACGTCTTCCTAAATTTAAAATGGTTGTGTTTGTGAATCAGCTGCAGTTTGACGATCCGATTTGCAAAGGCATCCAGCGCTTGAAGGAGGAGGGGACGACACTGGTTTTTATGCAGAGTGCGGGATATCTGCAAAGTTATACCGATATGAAAAGAGTTTCCGAAACAATCGGAATCAATCTTGCCAGAATGGAACAGGAGGCTCCAAACGGCGTCCGGCTGTCTGCCGGATATGATAACCTGAAAAAGTGGCTGACGGCTCCGCTCGCCGACCCGGAAAAACGACGGGTGCAGCATGGGCGGGCAGCGGGGCAACTGCCGTATTACGACACCGGGCTGACGATGGATCAGGAGGCCGGACTGCAGGTGGTTGACGCACAAGCCGAAGCACTCGCTTTTTACCCCGGCAGCAGCAAAGTTGCGGCGGCGGTCCGTGATCATGGGCGCTATAAGACTGCGTTTGTCGGCGCCTATCTGCTGGATCGGAATGTGATCAGCGAGCTGGCTTCTATGGCTGGTGCATGGCGGCTTGCGCCGCCGGACAACGTGGTGGAGGCCAACTCAAAATTTATCATGATCCACCCGCTGGAGTCAGGAGCGGTCGATCTGCAGCTCAAAAACGAAAAAATTCTGGTGAGGTATCCCGATGGGGACATCAAAACTCCGAAAAGCGATCATCACACGCTGAGATTGAGCAAAGATAATACCTATCTGTTCCGGTTGATGGATTGACCCGTTCAGCGGGCCAAGAGGGTTTCAAAATGCAGGGGCGGCGTAAGGAACGGAAGGCGTGTGCGGCAGTGACCTTTGATGCGATAAAGGGATAGGCATGGAGATGCGGAATAGGGTTGAACACAAACTAAAGGAGACAAAATGAAGAAACAGATCATTGTTCTGGCAGGGTTGGTTGCAGTTACGGGGTCGGTGCAGGCAAAATTAATTGCCAGTGAAAGTTTCAGTGCGGTTGGTGCGAATGTTTATCAACCCGGGGCCTCTATTTCAACGGTGGGACCGAACAGTACGGTAACGGGTAATTTCGGGTTTCGTGAAAGCAAGCCGTGGAATGGACTGTGTGCGGGAATTTCTATCATGAGCAGGGCGGAAACGAGCTTAACCCATTCCGCACTGACAGGTGCCGCTCAGACCGGCGGAGTCATCATCTGGCGGGGCGATTTCACTTACGATGAACTTTCCTGCCGCCAGCTGGAGGCTGTTCCGCCGGATTCAGGTGTCTATTTTCTCAGTGGATTGGTGACTGCCAAAGGAGCAACGCTGGTTGAGGGAGAAGCCCGGCTGGCAGGCTTGATGAAGAGCATGAGTAGAGACTCCACGGTCAAGATCGGAATGCACTATGGCGTCCGTAAAAACGGCGGGGTGACGTCACTGGCTGTTTTTGCCGGAGGGAAAGCCTTTGATTTGTTGACGCTTGATGGAGCCAGCGCTGAAAAAATCTATCAGGTTATTCTAAAGCTGCAAGTCAGCGCTGACGGAGAGGAGACTCTTACTGCCTGGTATGCAGCGAACGGAGCCGCTGCGATGACCGAAGGTCTGGCTGCGACCCGCATTGAAACCTGGGCGAGACGCTCCGATTTAGAATTGGTCGCTTTACAGCGCGATTCAACCTCTACTGTGGGGACGAAAGATTTTGTTGTATTTGATGAAGTCAGGTTCGGAACCGAACTGGCGGACGTGACCATGTATGAGTAGATATCTCTGAAATTTCAATTTTGAACGGGGTCTCCACA
>JBILEA010000066.1:0-11975 GCA_044352355.1 Pontiellaceae bacterium
CGCGGCTGGAAGGTCTTCGACCGTTCCAGCCCTACAAGACATTCAGGAAGTCCGGCTGAAAGGCAAAATCGACCGCATTGATATGATCTTTAACAAAGACGGCGAGCTCGACCGGCTGCTGGTGATCGATTACAAGAGCAAGTCGCGCAAAGACACGATGGATAATCTAGAAAAGAAAATTGCGCTCAATCTCGACTGCCAGCTCCCGCTCTACACCTTCGCGGCGCAGCAGAAGTTTTTCGGTACACACAACACACCGGAACTGAACGAAAAAACACAGGCAGTCTATCACCTGCAGGAACGCGACCTGAACGAAATGACCAAACACTTCACAAAGAAACGGCTTTCAATGAATCCGGAGCTGACGGAAGCATTCCTCGAAACACTCTTTTCCAATGTCCGGAAACTGCGCTCCGGCGACCTCGCCACCGAACCGCTCATCGCCCACTTTGAGGATTATTCCCACATCTGCCGCACCACCGCTATTGATCCGAAGGAACTCCTGAAATCGTAACCGCGAAAGAACACAAAAAATATATTCTACCACCCGCTTCGCTAGAGAAAGTCAGAGTAGCTCCGAGTGGTCAAAAGGCAAAAGGATTATCGCTGACGCGGATACGGTAGAAACGTTTGGCACCGGCTCCGATATCCAGCTTGAGAACCGCCGAGTTGGCTCCGGGAATATCGCAAAATCCGCGCGGTTCAGCCGGATCGGTTTTCAAAAGTATCGGAATATTCTTCGTGGCTGATCACGGTGCTAAATCCGCCAACTTTTTCACCTTCATGACGGTTAATGCCGGAATAAGAGAGACTGGCATCCTCGTAGCGCCTGAAATCAAAAACAGCACGGTTCATCAGCGAATCATTAAAAACACCCAAACTGACAAGCAGATCAAAATCCTTGAGATCCAGCGCAGTTACTTTTGTAAATAAGCTGGGCTCAAGTTGACTGATCACGTCTTTCAGGCTCCGTTCGCGGTAATCAGTTAGATACATAAAAATCGGTATTCTACTGGCGAGTTTTTTGAGCTTGTCCTGAATCTTCGTCCGCAAGGATTTATATTCCTTCTCCTCTTCGGTAAGTTCCTTCTTTTCCTTCTTCGTCAGATCGCGTTCGTTAGCTTCCTTTTTCGCCTTTTTGACGGCTTCGGATTTATTGATGATGGTTTCAATATCCTGATTCAGGCTTCGAAACCCTTCGATATTCATCAGAGCCTGCATCGCCCGATCGTTGCTCATAAGCCGCCTGAGCGTGTCATTATCCACATTGACCAGCAGTGCGCTCTCCCACCGCCGGGCCAATAATGTGGCCGAAGTTCCACTCATCGCCATATCCAACAGTCCCGCTGGATCTACTTTGTGCATAGAACTTCCGTCATAGGCCAGCACCGGCAGAAAATTGATGAACTCCGCAACCTTCTTCTCAAGATTGGTTTCGTTCACGTTCAGGCGGCAGTACTCCTGAATTTGGCGTAAGGCACGGTTCGGCGCGAAATCAAAAATGTAACACTCCCGTTTGATGATCGCCTCTTGATTCGGTGAAGTGCTGTCCGGATTCCGGATTGTCCAAGGCGACTGCACCCGGAAAGCCGCTTGAAAATAGGTTTCGGGGCTAGATGAATTGCGCAGCATGAAAATCCCCGTCCACGGCTTCACCGTCACACCGGTCGTGAGCTTTCCGCAGGACAGCGTAATCGTTTTGCTTTTCAGCGGATTATCCATGGCCTCCAGCACCGGCGGCAGTGCATCCACCCCGACCCCGGCGGCCGACCCCGCTGCCACAATCACGTTGTAATCATGATAAAACGTGTTCTGCCTTTGTTTCAGCAGATGAGCCATTGCATGACAAGATGCCACGCTCGGCAGAAACCAGAAGGTATGCGAAAGCACTTTAAGCAAAGGCACAAACGAAAATGGCATCCAGGGCTTCTTTGCGCCCAGCTTTAAATTATCCACTGTTGTTGCGAGGAGGTCTCCCCGAATCAAATCCAGCCACTTCTGGACTTCCGCTTCATATTTGAACCGGGCCTTCTTCCCCTCTCCCTGCGCCGAAAAGAATACATTCAGGTCAAACTCATTAAACTCGCCCTGCATAGCAATATCGCGGATTGAGTCCGGCAGCTTATACGTCATCATCACCATGCGGGGAAGCGACAGATACGGGTTGTTTTCGCCTTCCCAGCGCTCCTTGGCGGACTGCTCGTCCGAATAGGTCCAACTATAAAGCTGATCTTCGATGAACTCCCCGGCGGCAAGTGCTCGGAACGGCGTTCCGGATAAATACAGATAATTTTCGGAGGTAATCGGCAAAACCGATTCAAGGTATTGAACTCTATCCTCTGCTGGAATCCCGTCTTCTTCGATTTTTTTGGCGGCTTCTATTTCTTCTTCCGCCTCGATCTCGTCCTGAGTCAAGCTTCGGGCGTTCTCGCGCCATGCGCCATAGTGGTACTCGTCGAAAATGACACAATCCCAGTTGGTGCAATGCACCCACTCATTTTTAGCCTTGATCCCGCCAGCGGAATTTTTCCCCAGATAATCCTGAAACGATCCGAAGCAGACGAAGGGACGGGCCGGATCGGCCTCCTCATACGAAAGCCCATTCCGGGAAATAAATTGCCAGCCTTCAAAATCAACATGCGAAAGTAAATCTTCTTCCCACGCACTCTGAACCGCAGGCTTAAAGGTCAGCACCAGCACCTTTTTCCAGCCCATTTTCAGTGCGAGCTGATAGGCTGCAAACGTCTTACCGAACCGCATTTTGGCGTTCCACAAAAAATGTGGAGTCTTGTCGGGATTCTCCGCCCGGAAAGAGGTGAAATAGGCGGCGGTCTTCTCGACTGCCGCCCGCTGTTCGGGGCGCATCTCAAAACCAAGCGAGCGGTTTTCTTCGTTCAGTTCGCCGCGCCGGAGAGCCAGCACCGCCGCCCGCACCTCTTTTTCCGAACATTGGAACCACTCGCCATCCGGATTGCGAACTCCTTTCCGGCGCAGAGCACGATGCACCTCACGATCGGTAAACGCCGTGCCGTCATTGCGCATCGCAGGTTCTTCCAGCACAATTTCATACGGCAGTTTTCCAGGACGAACCGTCGGATACTGTTGAGCTACCCGCGCTTGAACATCCACCGCCGTAAAGCCGACTTTTAGCAGGCCGTCATACTGCGGATGCGTATCCCGATAGGCATAAATCATCGGATTCGCATCCGGACGCTGAGGAAAAAACTCCTTACTCATTGCTCGCCTCCATTGGCCGGACCATCGACTCGATGAAAGCGATCTCTTCGTCACTCAGCTTGAAATGCCGGTATAGCTTTTCATCTGCCCATGCTTCCGTCATCGGAAGTAATGGCACAAATGCAAAACGTTCCTTTGTCGTGTCTTGCGTGTTTTTGAGCAACATCACGAGAAAACGAAAAAATTTTGTTCGCAGGTAATTCGATAAATTTATCGCTTCAACCTCTGTCGGATAAGCGCCAACCACTATGTATGTTTCTGTGCAAGCACTACCGGGAGGAGCGATGATCGGCTTACCGACAATCATCCGAGGATATTCACGGGTCTCGCCACCTTCTCCATAGCCCTTGGAAATGAGCACTTTCCAGAACTCAATTATTTCAAGCCCCTTTGGTATTCTCGTGCGCTCAATCCGACCAACCGTCTTGGTCGCGTACAACCGAATTGTCCCGCGATTTGACGGACGTGTTGTCGTTGGAAGACCAAACGGCTTGCGGCTATAAACCTGATCCATTAATGAGCCATATTTTCGTGCTGTTACTTTCTCCAATATCGACACAGCTTTATTAAAGCGCACAAATGTATCGAACTGATCGAGAGGGCGGATCATGGTGTCATTTACTTCTTTCATGTGCGTAGTCACATTGCACGGCCCCTGATAAGCCTTTGCCCAGAGAAAATAGCAGACCCCTCCGATCACTTTAACGCCGGGAAAAACATCGGACGCGATGGGGTAATCCACCAGATGTGAAATCCGTTTATCGTGAAGCATGGCCGACCGAAACTCATCCAACCCTTTTCCGCCGGCGAACCAGCGGGAAGGAATAATCATGGAAAGATATCGGGGATTCAGCTTTTTCGCCTGCTCGACAAAGCGATGATACAGCGGAGAAGCCCCTGTGCTATCACCTGCATCGCTCAACTGATAGGGCGGATTCCCGACAATGACATCGAATTTCATGTTAAAAATATCCTCCGGATTTTTGGTGTGAATCAGTTGATAGGCATGGGTTTCTAGCGCGTCATCACGGTCGTATTCCGACTGACTGGCCCCGCAAAATTTGCAACGCCCCTTCTCCCACGCGTGTTCGATACGCTCAAAGCGGATATTGCCCTGTATGCTATCAAACGCCGTGCAGATAGAGTATTTGCTGTTGGCGGTTTTGGAGCAGTAAACCGAGCGGCGCGACAACAGCGATGTCAATTCCGTGATGGCAATACCGAACAGCTGTTTGGTGAAAATATGGTTCAGCCGTTCCTGCAAATCGGGAAATTCACCGGCCAATCCGTCAATCAGCCGTCTGGCGATTTCCCGCAGGAACACGCCCGATTTGCAAAAGGGATCGAGAAACCTGGCGGAAGAGTCTTTCCAAAGACTGGAAGGCAGCATGTCGAGCATCTCATTCACCAGCTTCGGCGGTGTAAACACCTCATCATTACTGAGGTTGGCGATGCAACTCAGGACGTCGGGGTTGTAGCTGTGCACGTTCATCTGCACTCCTCATTGGAATGCCACGAAAATACACAAAGATCGGGATGCTTTGTTTTTGCGACTTCTCGTGCTTTTTGTGGACATCTCTTCCTATTCATCGTATGCCTCCGCGATTTTCAGAAAGTGAACCGGCGGCCAGTCCTTGGTGACGTTTGGGATGAACACCTGTTCGCCGAGATCGGAAAAAAGATCGGGTTCAGGAAACATGTCGCCCTGTCCGGGCAGATAGCTTCGCAGGAGATTGGCGAGCGTGTAGTCGCGCCGCTTGATCATCGAGCCGTTGATCGGCGACCACTCGGAAAAGGTGATCGGCTCTTTTTTCCCGCAAACGCTCTTTAGTGTCAGCGCATCTCCCCAAAGAATGTTGCGGCTGAGAATATAGCGAACAGAAGCGCGACACGCGTCCTGTACCTCCGTCTTATAAATTCCGTTGTAGTGCGCATTAAAGATGCTAAACAACCGTTCGCGGCACTCCTTGACGTTGTCCTGCTGAATGTCGATACCATAGATGCTGGAGACGGCCAGCACGGCATACCGTTCATATTCAAGCCGGCTCTTGCGGTAGCGCTGTTCAACAACCGCCAGTTTCCGGCGGAGAATTTCAGCAAGGAAATTGCCGTTTCCACAGGCTGGTTCGAGAAAGCGGGAATCAATCCGCTCGGTTTCCGGTTTGACCAGATCGAGCATAGCGTTCACTTCACGCTCGGAGGTAAAGACCTCTCCGTGATCCGCCACCCGTTCTTTTGATTTTATCTGACTCATGCGGTTCCTTCGGTTCGAAAGCGAACCTGAAACCGCACAAAAAAAAGGGGGCGCGAGCTCCAAGTCCACATCTCAGCCGAAGGGCTACCACACCCCATTGCAGAAACATGAAACGAGGAGTCGCGCCCATATAGGCGCGCTCCCGTTCAGTTTCGTTTCTGCAATTGCTGAAAAGTGGTAGTTCTCGGCTAAAACGATACTGCGCGTTAACGCATTAAATTGTTGTTATTGGTTATTCGATAGTTTTCCTCTTTTTCATAAAGCGATGCTCTTGCATCACAGTGCTCAAACTAACCGTTCAAATCGGTCATGGACAGCCCTTTTTTGCGGTATTCCTGTCGCGCCGTAGTTACGAAGGCGGACGAGATCTCTCGCGGTTAAAAATCAGTCGTCTGTCTTCGGGCTTCTGTCCTCGGGCTTTGCTTTGCATTCCCCAGGTTCTTCCGCCACGCACTCCGCATGACGGTCATGCAGATTCACGACCGGAGCCTTCGATGTTTTTTCCCTCTTCCGAAGAGCTTTCGCCATTGCTTGCACATCATATCCTGTGAAAACTGACAGTCGGACGGTCGGAGTTCTCTAGAAATGGTTTTGCCCATAATGATTTTGCCAAATCTCTCTTCATTGCACCCGCTGTTCTACCACAGAGTGACTTCCGAGGGGTTCAGAGGGGGAATTGATCAGAATAATTTAGGACAGAATGATGGGAGAGCATTCCGGTCAAAAGGTCAAAAGTCTGAACGTCGAAGATCTGAAAATCCGCGCTCATCCGCGTAATCTGCGGTCAAACTCTTTGCGTCTTGGCGGCTAAAAATCAGTCGGCTTTCGTTTTGTATTCATCCTGCGGTGTCTCTGCGACGCATTCGACTCGCTTTGCGCCCGAATAAATCTTCCTTTCGACATGGTAATCCACAGTTTTCAGCCCGCGCGATAAAACAGAATTTTTCACCATTTCCGCCAGCTTTTCGGGATTATAATCACAAGCGGCGGCAATGGCATCCTTTGCCTTCCAAACGCCTTCGATTACTGAATCGTTAATCATAATCTTCCTCCATCAGTTCAAGCGGGGTACAAATTTCAGGACACGTCCACCCCAGGGTTGCACACAGTGCCCTAATTAGCGGCTTTTTTATGGCATTATCAATATGGCGGCAATTCCATGTGAGAAGATAGTCGATATTGTGATACGAGGCAAAAGCAACATGCATGGCATCATCGGTTGCTTTTTCAGGCAGTGCTCCTTTTAAAACCAGCACTTTGGTCAGTTCCGTGATCTCGTCGCACATTTTAAGGTTCGGAATATCCCGCAATACGTCCAGCCGGCGACTGGCCGCCGACGGATCTCCCTTTGCCGCTTCTTCCCGAACAAGAGCAGAAGTGACCAGTTCATAATCAATTTTTCGATGTTCCCACCATTCACAGGTCGCATTTTGCCAGGCCGCAGCCAAAAGATCATTGGTTGGGCGGGCAGTCAGATAGCTGATCACACTGGTTTAGATGTACACTTTCGGTTCATTTAAACGTCCCGATGTTTCTGCACCACAAATCCGAAAATAGTCCTCCGCCCGGCCTTTTGACAGAAGTTTTTAAAAAGAAGATCAAGACCGACCTGTGGCCACACATTGCGGGTGCGGTTGTCGGGGCCACCGGCCCCAGCTACAGAAGATGGAAAGCGGCGTCGCGCTACACTTGCCGCCGCACTCCAAAGCGCTTCGCACAAATCGGCGAACCGTTCCGGCCTTTACAATGTTTTAACCCACCACGGCCTACGGCCACCCCTCCGCTGGAGGGGATTTTATTCGCGATCATTGGCATCCATTCGCGGTTAAAATAAAAAAGCCCTTCCATTCACGGAAGGGCTTTTCAGGTCACCAATACGTTGATTAGTCGTTGGTGGCGGATGCGGCGTCTTTTTCTGCCATGGCCGCCCGGCGGCTGAGGCGGATTTTGCCGTCGCGGTCCACATCGAGAACCTTGACCCACATGATGTCACCTTCTTTGCAGATGTCTTCGACTTTGCCGACGCGGAAGTCAGCGAGTTCGGAGATGTGCACGAGGCCGTCCTTGCCGGGCATGATTTCAACGAAAGCGCCGAAGTCACGGATCGTTTTGACCGTACCTTCGTAGAGCTGACCGATTTCAGCTTCCGCTGTGATCGAGTTAACCGCTTTGACCGCCGCCTTCATGGCGTTGGCGTCAGCGCTGAATACGTTGACGGTGCCGTCTTCTTCAATGTCGATCTGCACGCCGTAGGTGTCGGTAATGCCACGAATGACTTTACCGCCGGGGCCGATGAGCGCGCCGATCTTTTCCGGATCAATCTTGATGACCGTAATACGCGGAGCAAACTCAGACATTTCTTCACGCGGAGCAGCAATGACGCTTTCCATGTAGTCGAGAATTTTCATGCGTCCGGCGCGGGCCATTTCAAAGGCACCTTCGACGAGATCCCAGCGCAGGCCGTCGATCTTGAGGTCAACCTGGAAGCCGGTGATACCGTCACGGGTACCGCAGACTTTAAAGTCCATGTCGCCGCAATGGTCTTCGGTGCCGAGAATATCGAGCACGAGGTCCGCCTTACCTTTTTCGTCGGTAAATAGACCAACGGAAATACCGCCGACCGGTTTCTTGATCGGAACACCAGCATCCATCAGAGCCAGTGTACCTACGCAAACGGAAGCCATGGAGGATGAACCATTGGAGCCCATGATTTCAGAAACAAGACGCACAGCGTAGGGATAGTTGTCGGGTATGACCGGAACCAGGCTGCGTTCAGCCAGGTTGCCGTGGCCGATTTCACGACGTCCGGTATTACCCAAACGTCCGACTTCACCAACGCTGTACGGCGGGAAGTTATAGTGCAGCATGAAGTTCTTTTCCGTCGCGCCGCCGGTTACGGCGTCGATCGACTGCGAATCTTTGCGCGGGCCGAGGGTGACGATGGCCAGCGACTGGGTTTCGCCGCGATTAAAGACGGCTGAACCATGAACGCGCGGCAATACGCCGACCTGAGCCTTGAGTTCACGCAGTTCGTTGAAGCCGCGTCCGCCGACACGCGTTTTGTGCTCGAGCACATTTTTGCGAACGGTTTCGATTTCGAGCTCATCGAACAGGTGGAAGTATTCGTTGTCGGCCATTTCCGGGAACACGGCGAGCAGGCTGACTTTGAGCGATTTCTTGATCGCGCTGATTTTATCCTGACGGGCCAGCTTGTCACTGGTCGCCAGAGCGGCGAGCAGTTCAGCACCGGCGATTTCGCGGGCTTTCACCAGCTTGGCTTCGTCGGCAGGAACAATTTCGACTTTCTTTTCCGGCAGGCCGAGCTGCTTACGCAGTTCGAGCTGAGCTTTAATGATCGGCTGAATCGCTTCGTGCGCCAGTTTCATGGCGGCAACGAAATCGGCTTCGCTGATTTCCTTGGCGCTACCTTCAATCATGAGCGGCAGAGCGGCGGTTCCGGCGTAGGTCAGGTCGAGGTCGCCCTGAACGAGTTCGGCGTGCGTCGGGCAAACGATAAACTTGCCGTTAACACGGGCGACGCGTACGGCGGCGATCGGGCCCATGAAAGGGACTTCGGAGAGCGTCAGCGCGGCGCTGGAAGCATTGACGCTGAGGAAGTCGGTGTCGATCTGGCCATCGCAACTGAGCAGCATGTTATTGATCTGTACGTCGTTGCAATACCCTTTCGGGAACAGCGGACGGAGCGGGCGGTCGGTGACGCGGGCGGTCAGAATTTCTTTTTCGGACGGACGGGCTTCACGCTTAAAAAATCCACCGGGGAAACGGCCTGCGGCGTAGAATTTTTCGCGGTACTCAACCTGAAGCGGGAAAAAATCCACGCCTTCACGGGGGGTATTGGTGGCGGTAACGGCGGAGAAGACGATGTTATCGCCCAGACCGCAACTCACTGCGCCGGCTGCCTGCTGTGCGAGGAGACCGGACTCGAAGAACATCGGCTTGCCGCCGACTTCGAACTGTATTTTGACTGTATCTTTCATTTCTCTTTTTCCTTCTGCATCCATTGATTGCCGGGAGCCTGACGAGGCCGGATGCGCAGACCTCTGGAGTGGATGACGAACTGTGTTGCAGTTCGCGTTATTTGTTATTGGTTATTAGTTGTTGGGGATGAGATTTCTGCCATCCTTTTAACCGATTAACGATTAACTGATAACTGCCGCAGAATTGCGGCCTTAAACAAAACAGCCCCGTCGTGAACGGGGCCGTCCTCGGTATTCTTAGTGGCGCAAACCAAGACGCTGAATCAGCTCTTTGTAGCGCGGATTATCTGTTCTAGCCAGATAGCTCAACAGCTTTTTGCGATTATTGACCATGGTGATCAAACCGCGACGGGTGCTGTTGTCCTTTTTATGGCTCTGCAGATGCACGGTGAGTGCTTCTACATGCTTCGTCAGCAGTGCCACTTGCACTTCAACGGATCCGGTATCCCGGTCGCTGCGCTGATATTCTTTTCTGGTTTCCGCTTTAACTGCTGTATCCACTTACGGCTCCTTCTTAACTCTCTTCGTTTTGCTACTTCTATAGTTGAGCGCGACAATATATAGACGCCCCCCGCCCTTGTAAACTGCAATATCCAAGAAAAAAAACGGGGATAGGGAATGGAAGATTTTGGAGTGCGCCGGCAACCAACGGGCGACGGCGCTTTCTGCAGCGAGTGTGAAAAAGCGGTGTCGCGCTTTCGCTTGCCACCGCACTCCAGATTTTTTTTACGCCACAGATGCGCCGGAATTGCCGCGCCCAATGTTAGTTGGTGGCGCGACCGCCGACACCTTTGGTGCCTTTGGCAATCACTTTGGCTTCGCCTTTCGGACGGAGCGAGCGGGATGCTGCACCGGCCTGCCACATTTCGGAATCATGAATGGCTTTCAGTTCTGCGGTCAGACGGACTTTATAATCCTTGGCGCCGCAGACTTTCAAAACGCGCTTGGCTTCGGATTTCGTTTTGACCGCTTTGTAGAGGTCATTGAATACCGGCAGCGTGGCTTTTTTGAACTTCGGAGCCCAGTCCAGCGCGCCGCGCTGTGCAGTGGCGGAACAGTTCGAGAACATCCAGTCCATACCGTTTTCGTCGACGAGGCGGATCAGGCTCTGGGTGAGCTCTTCAACCGTTTCGTTGAACGCTTCGGACGGGCTGTGGCCGTTCTTGCGGAGCACTTCGTACTGCGCTTCCATAACACCGGCCAGACAGCCCATCAGAACGCCGCGTTCGCCGACGAGGTCGGAAGTTACTTCTTTTTCAAAGCTGGTCGGGAACAGGTAGCCTGAACCGATACCGATACCGAGAGCCATGCAGCGCTCTTCAGCGCGGCCGGTGGCGTCTTGGAATACACCAAAGCTGGAGTTGATGCCCGCGCCGGTCAGGAAGTTGCGGCGAACGTTCAGGCCGGAACCTTTTGGAGCAACCAGAAGAACATCCACGTTAGCTGGCGGGATGATTTTGGTCAGATCTTTGTAAACGATCGAGAAGCCGTGGCTGAAGTAGAGGGCATCGCCCGCCTTCAGGTTGCGCTTGATCTGCGGCCAGCAGAGTTTCTGGGCGGCGTCGGAAAGGAGGTACTGAATAACCGTTCCCTTTTGAACTGCTTCTTCGATTTCGAACAGGGTTTTGCCCGGGACGAAACCATCTTTAATCGCGCGGTTCCAATCCTGCATGAACTGCTTGGACTGACCAATGATGACGTTGAAGCCGTTGTCGCGCAGATTGAGCGCCTGGGCCGGTCCCTGTACGCCGTAACCGATAACCGCGATAACTTCATTCTTCAGAACTTTGCGGGCCTTCGCCAGCGAAAACTCTTTGCGGGTGACGACGGTTTCTTTTGTGCCGCCGAAATCAATAACTGCCATGGTATTTCTCCTTTAGTATAGTGGGCCTATCCCCTTAAGCAAGCGGGCGTTTTACGTGGAAAGCCCCGCCTCGTCAATGTCTCTTTTCTCCAAACTTTGGAAACCCCAATGTAGAGCAAGCGTCCGGATTCGGCTTCGCCCACCCGCAGGCCGCCTGCTTGAACGAGCGGGACGCTCGTTCTACTTTAAAAACTTCACGCCGTTTTCAAAAAACTTCAGGCCGAGACCCTTCGAGGGAAGTGTGCCATTCAATTTTTGAATATCCCAATTAGGATGATTTTCAGGGAAAAGATAAGCCTCAGGATGCGGCATGAGACCGAAGATGCGACCGGTCGGATCGCACAGTCCGGCAATGGCATTCAGTGAACCGTTCGGGTTGGCCGGAAAATCTTTGGTCGGATGGCCGGAAGCGTCCGCATAACGCGCGGCGGCGCAGCCCAGCGCTTCAATCTGTTCAATGACGGTTTTATCCGTGGTGAAAATCTTCCCTTCGCCATGGCGGATCGGCAGCGACATCGTGTCGAGTCCTTTGGTGAAGATACACGGCGATGCAGCTTCAAACTTCAAATTGACCCAGAAATTCTGGAAGGTGCCGCAATCGTTCTGCATCAGCGAAACCTTG
>JBILEA010000294.1:0-3448 GCA_044352355.1 Pontiellaceae bacterium
CGAACGGATTGCGTGGATGCTTTCCAATACGCACCGGCCCGTGCCGGTTGTCAATGCCGGTTCCGGTAAAGACCAGCATCCGACTCAGGCACTGCTCGATATCTACACACTGGCGCGCAGTTTCGAAAACAGTGGCGGCATCGACGGCAAAAAGATCGCTTTTGTCGGTGATCTCAAGCGCGGACGTACCGTCCGTTCGCTGGCTTGGTTGCTCACGCAGTACCAAGGTGTTAAAGCGTACTTCGTCGCACCGTTCGAATTGCAGATTGGTGATGATATTCTTAAGCAGCTTGATGCGGCGGGCGTTCCGTATGAGATCAGTCACGATTTTGCCAAGGTGATTCCTGAAGTAGATGCCATTTACATGACTCGCATTCAGGACGAGTGGGATGTGGATAATGAAAGCAGTAAGGTGAATACCTCGGCGTACCACTTCACTAAAGCGCATCTCAATATCCTTAAAAAAACTGCGGTCATTATGCACCCGTTGCCGCGTCGTCTTGAAATCGATCCAGCGGTCGATAGCGACCCGCGCGCTGTTTACTGGCGGCAGGTGCGTAACGGCATGTGGATTCGTGCAGCGTTGATGTTAAGTATTTTCAACTGCGACGGCGCGGTGCGTGACTACTACAAGGAGCATCTATTATGAAACATCTCATTTCGCTCAAAGAGTGGAGCGCTCAGGAAATTCTCGATGTGCTGGAACTGGCCGCCAAAGTTAAAGCCAAGCCGCAGAGGTATGTCGAGGCGCTTAAGCAGAAAACCCTGCTGATGATTTTTGAAAAGCCCAGTCTGCGGACCCGCCTGTCTTTTGAAATTGGTATGACCCAGCTCGGCGGTCATGCCATTTATTACGACATGAGCACATCGCCCATGGGTGGCGGAAAAGAGACCATTGAAGACTCCATTAAAGTCATTAGCCGGATGTGTAATCTGGTTATGGCTCGTTTATTTAATCATGAAGATCTGCTCGAAATGGCAAAATACGCCACGATTCCGGTCATTAACGCACTGACAGACGAAGGGCATCCCTGTCAGGTTCTGGCAGATTTGCAGACCATTCAGGAAAAGAAGGGTACGCTTAAGGGCCTCAAGTTGGCTTATCTCGGCGACGGGTATAACAATGTTACCCATTCCCTCATGCAGGCTTGCACCAAGCTGGGCATGCACATCAGCGTCGGTTCACCTGAGGAGCAGATGCCGGCCGTCGAAGTCACCGAATGCTGCGCCGGATTTGCGATGGAGTCAGGTTGCAGCCTGACCGTCACCGACGATCCGGTTGAGGCAATCACGGATGCCGACATCGTCTATACCGACTCATGGATGAGCTACCATATTCCAAAGGACGAAGAGGCCGATCGCATCAAGCTGTTTACTCCGTATCAGGTGACTGCGGCGCTGATGAAACAGGCTAAACCGGATGCCATTTTCATGAATTGCCTGCCCGCCTTGCGCGGATTTGAGCAGACTGCCGAAGTGATCGATGGCCCGCAATCCGTTGTCTTCGACGAAGCGGAAAACCGGCTGCATGCGCAGAAAGCTGTTATGCTCACGCTCTGCGGTGCCGTCTGATACAAAGACAAGAGACTGTTACCAACGAATGCATAAAAGCTACGAATGAACAGCCCTGCATCAGTTTGCTGAATTCGTAAATTTTATAAATTCGCTGGTGATTTTTTTCCCAGTAAGAGGAGATATTGTGCGGATACTGATTGTAAAAACCAGCTCGTTGGGTGACTTGTTTCATGCGCTACCCGCCGTTCACCTGCTTAAAACCGGGCTGAACGCGAAGATCGACTGGGTCGTCAATAGTAGTTACGTTCCCTTGGTAAAGTGCTTCACCGATGTCGAGCGTGTGATTCAGTTTCCGCGCAACAGTCTTCATTCGAATTTGAAAAACTTCCTTTCCGATCTTCGGAAAGACCCATACGACCTGGTCGTGGATTTGCAGGGACTTTTTAAAAGTGCATTGATCGCCCGCGCCGCACGATCGCATAAACGGATCGGTCCGTCGTTTCACCGCGAACTGGCTTATTTGTTCTACAATCACGTTGCCGCTGAACGCAATAAAGAGCGTCACGCTATTGATGAAAATCTTGATGTTCTCCGTTTTCTTGAACTTTCGGACGAACCGGTGCAGTTCTCGGTCACTTTTCCGCAGCCGGCATTCGTCGGACAAACTTCACCGTTAAAGGTACTGCTTTCTCCTTGTTCACGCCACGCCGCCAAAAACTGGCCGGTCGAACGGTTCGCCGCCGTCGGCAAAGTTTTGCATGAGAAAACGGGAGCCATGCTTTATATTTCCGGTGTGCCGGAAGATGCGGCTGCCTGTGGAGAATTGATGAAACTGCTTCCTTCCGGTTCGGCTCACAATCTGTGCGGAAAAACTTCGCTGGTGGAATTGGGCGGCGTTTTACAGGCGATGGCCTTGGTGATTACCGTGGATTCCGGCCCGATGCATATGGCCGCTGCTACGGGTACGCCGACGCTGGCCATTTTCGGCCCGACCGACCCGCTGCGCGTTGGCCCTTACGGTTCACAACATCGCACCTTGCGCAACACCAGTGTCACCTCCTATTCGAAAGATGACCTGAAAAGCATCCTTGGCGTTTCAGTCGAGCAAGCCGTCAGTACGGCCTTGGAAATGCTGGCGTAAAGCGTCAGTCCGCCGTTTCGGCTGGAGTTTTTCAACGGCGCTGGCGATGTCCCGACCGGTGATGGTGCGGTTGGCGCCTATGCTTCCATAGATGTGGATGCCACCAGCGGCCCGTTCCCAACAGCAGGATAAAGAAGGAAAGCAACGCCGTGATAATGCAAGAGAGCTTAACCCGGCTTTGTGCCGCCACATCTCCTTCGTCCGCATTGAGGTGAAAAGAGAGTGTCAGCAGAAGCCCGGTGATTAACACCAAGGCCATCAACATTAACACGGGCGCCGGTATGCGCAGGCTGAAATTTGGTACTCCTCCATGTTGCGGCAACATTCAAACCTCCCAGCCTGATTAACGGGTCGG
The DNA here is from genome assembly GCA_044352355.1 of Pontiellaceae bacterium. GTDB lineage: Bacteria > Verrucomicrobiota > Kiritimatiellia > Kiritimatiellales > Tichowtungiaceae > Tichowtungia. The sequence goes on from JBILEA010000294.1 coordinate 3,012, forward strand.
AGTGGCGAGCTTTTCGCTCGCGGCCTCTTGTACCCCAAAACAGTTTTTATTTACAGACGTTGTATGATGTTTCATATATCTACCTTACAATCAATATAGCAACCTGTTTTTTTTACTTTCAAAGACATAAAGGCTGAGCAATCAGGCGGAAATCCGCTGAACATCGGCCGTCATTTCTTTATTCCATCATTCCGCTGCCACAGATGTTTTTTAGCGCTGATGACAACGGCTGCAACAACCATGACCGCAGAGTAGAGCTGACCTTTGGTGAGCCAGCCGAAATAGATGGTGCTGTCGGGTTCGCGGAAACATTCGCTGGCGATGCGTGCGGCGGCGTACAGAACGAGAAAGGCGGCGCTTACAACGCCGTCGCGTTTTCCCCAGACTGTGCGGCGGATGAGCCATAGGGCGATGAACAGGAAGAGTCCTTCACCGAG
>JBILEA010000295.1:0-3440 GCA_044352355.1 Pontiellaceae bacterium
GAGCATCCACCAATACGCCATCGAACTCTTTAGTAAAGGGTTTGTCTTTGGCTAAATCGTGCAGTTGCATCCGGACATTGGAAATCCCGCCGGCATGCGCCCGTTTTTTACACTCATGCAGGGCCTCTGTCCGCAAATCGGTCGCCAGCACCTTGCCATCGCGGCCAATCAGGTCGGCCAACTGAACGGTTTTGCCACCTGCACCAGCGCAAGCATCCCACCAATCCGAACCCAGTGCCGGTGCAGCAATCCGCGCAACAGCTTGCGACGCAATGTCCTGCACCTCATACTGACCGCCATGACCCAGTTTACCGAGCGATGTGCCGGCTTCGACCGAAATAATACCGGAAACCTTGGAATGTTCCTTATAAGGAATATTCGCCTCGGCGAGTGTTTGTTTAAATGCTTCATCGCGCAGGCGCAGCCAGGTCGGCGGGCGCTGTTGCAGCGTTTCATAAAATAGATCTTCGTTTCCGACCGGCAATCCAACACTTTTCCCAAGGTTTGTCGGCACAAGGTCGGCTTTATCCAAACTCTGTAAATTCGGGAACCAGCTGACTAGCGCGGCACGTTTTTCTTCCAGCGTTTTACCGCCGAGCGGCTCCCAGCCGGGTTTCGCGACAGATTGCAACGCAACGTGCAAATCCGTCCGGTCAAGCAACCAACTCAACGTGGCAGCCTCAATCGGGGAAAGTTGCAAGATCTTGGTCCAACCGAGCCAGCGGAAATAGGAAAAGAAGCATTCGGAGAGAAAACGGCGGTCGCGGGAACCCAGTTCATGACGGTTTTTAAAGAAGCGCAGCAGGACGCGGTCGGCTGGATGCCGATGTTCCAGCACATGCGGAGTAAGCGTTTCTAAAATTTCGACGGCCAGACGGGTTTGCTGATTGATGATTTTTTCGTTCAAATTTTTCATGGGGTTCCTCGCAGATTTTTGTTTTTTTGTTTTAAAAGTTGGACATAATCCGTGCCCCAACCAGAAGAACTAGAGATTGCAGGTAAAAGAGGACGAAAGGCAACTGTTATGGCAAAAGAACTCGGATTCGTGATGATCACCCCCCATTCACTGCGCAAATCGCGTACCGGCGGCATTATCGGTCGGTTCAGCCGCATTGAAGGCATTGAATTCGTCGCCTCCCGCATGTTTGGCCCCAGTCAGGATCTAGTCAATCGCTATGCAGACATGTTGCGTACCAATCCCGATATCGCTGCGGACAAACGCGACATTCTCGCCGACTACGTCCTGCGCGCTTTCGGTCCGGAATCCGACACCGGACGCCCGCACCGCGTCATGATGCTGTTCTTTGAAGGCGAAGATGCTATCAAAAAAATCTACGCCGCCGCCGGTGGTTTTGACGACGCACAGGAGTCCGCCGACACCGTACGCGGAACCTACGGCGACTGCATCCGCGACACATCCGGCAAAGTAATTTATTTTGAGCCCTCTGTTCTGGTGGCTCCGACAGCACGTTCAGCCAAGCAGACCCTCACACTCTGGATGAAATATGCCGAAACCGATGGAGGTATCGTCAAAAATGCCCTCAGCCTGCCGGACGCCGACGTGGAAAAAACTTTGGTCATCATCAAGCCCGACAACTTCCGCTTTCCCAGTTCACGCCCCGGCAACATCATCGACCTCTTCTCGCGCTCCGGCCTGCGCATCATCGGCGCACAGGTACACCGCATCAGCATGGCTGAAGCCAAAGAATTCTACGGTCCCGTTCAGGCCGTTCTGCGCGAAAAACTCTGTGGCCGTACCACTGAAACAGCTTGCGCCGCCCTCGAAGAAGCCTTTGAATTCCCAATGCCTGCCCAAGTGAAAGAGGCCCTCAGCAAAACACTCGGCCCGTATTACGGCGATTATACATTTTTTGAGATCATGCAGTTTATGACCGGCTTATGGTGCCCTGATGTCCCTGAAAACGAAATGAATGCCGACGGCAAGGTTCGCTGTCTGGCGCTCATCTACGCCGGTAAAGATGCCGTAAATAAAATCCGCAACATTCTCGGCCCAACCGACCCGAGCAAAGCGCAACCCGGATCCGTTCGTAAAGAATACGGCAGCGACATCATGGTCAACGCCGCGCACGCCTCTGACTCAGCCGAAAATGCCCAGCGCGAAATAGGAATTATTAAACCTGAACGCAACCTGCTCAAACAATGGTTCGATCAATATTATGCGTAATCGTAATGCGTAACAGGTAATTCGTAACGGGAGAGTCTCAGCTCGATCCAAATAGCGTTTTCTGTCCTCACGGTTACGAATTACGTATTACTCGCTACCTACTGATAAAACAAAATTTATATAGCCATAAAAAACTGCAATTAAGGAGCTCCTATGTGGAAAAATGTAACCCCCGCCCCTGAAGATGCCATCCTCGGACTGACCGAAGCCTTCAAAAAAGATCCGCGCTTTGCCAAAATCAACCTTGGCGTCGGCGTTTATAAGGACGAAGAAGGCCATACTCCAATTCTTGACTCCGTCAAGGCGGCCGAAAAACGGATCTTCGAAAAGGAAACCACCAAAAACTATATGCCCATCGCCGGCGAATCCGCCTATGGTGATGAGGTGCAGAAAATGATCTTCGGCTCACTCTGCGACCGCTCCGCCACCATCCACACTCCCGGCGGAACCGGTGCCCTGCGCGTCGCCGCTGACCTGCTGGCAAAATTCAGCTCCAAAACCATCTGGATCAGCAATCCAACCTGGGCCAACCATAACAACATCTTCGAAGCCGCCGGCCTGACCGTGAAAAGCTATCCGTATTATAATGCGAAAACCAAAGACCTCGATGCCGACGAATTTTTCTCTGCGCTCGAAAAAATTCCGGCCGGCGACTGTGTCCTTCTTCACGCCTGCTGCCACAACCCGAGCGGCGTTGATCTTACTGCCGCCCAATGGAAACAGGTCGCGGCTATCGCGCAGAAAAACGGCTGGTCCGCGCTGGTCGACTTTGCCTATCAGGGATTCGGCGACGGCCTTGAAGCCGACCGCGCCGGGGTGGAAGCCCTGCTGTCCGCCGGTGTGGAAATGCTCATCGCCAGCTCCTTCTCCAAAAATTTCGGCCTCTACCGCGACCGCACCGGCGCGCTGACCGCCGTCGCCGCCACGCCGGGTGAAGCCGAAACAGCTATGAGCCACATGAAAGCCATGGCCCGCGTGCTTTATTCCAATCCGCCCGCCCACGGCGGCATGATCGTTACCACGATTTTGAAAGACAAAGAACTTTGCAAACTCTGGAGAAGCGAACTCGACGGCATGCGCGACCGAATCGCTCAGGCTCGCGCAGCACTGGCCGCCGGACTCACCGAACGCGGTGTGCCGATGGACTGCTCGTTCATGACGAGACAGAAAGGGATGTTCTCCTTCAGCGGGCTGAACAAAGATCAGGTTAATTTCCTGCGCGAAGAAAAAGCCGTCTACATCGTCGGTTCCGGTC
>JBILEA010000296.1:0-3437 GCA_044352355.1 Pontiellaceae bacterium
GTGGCGAAAAGGCGTTTCATAAACTATTCTGTATAGCGGCGGCGACAAAGTCGCGGAAAAGCGGGTGAGGCAGAACCGGTTGACTCTTAAGCTCCGGATGCGCCTGCGTGGCGACGTACCACGGGTGATCCGTCAGCTCAATCATTTCAACCACGCCGATGTCGGGATTGGTGCCGGAAATAATCAGTCCACCCTTTTCGAGCTGTTCGCGGTAGTTGTTGTTGACCTCGTACCGGTGACGATGCCGCTCGGAGATTTTCTTTTCCCCATAGGCTGCAAATGCTTTGGTGTCTTTTTCGAGGACGCAAGGACAGGCGCCAAGGCGCATGGTTCCGCCTTTTTGGGTGACGGTACGTTGTTCTTCGAGCAGGCAGACGACGGGGTGTTCGGTTTTTATTCCGCGTTCCTCATCGAACTCGGTGCTGTCTGCCCCAGCCAGTCCGCAGACGGTGCGTGCGAATTCAATCACCGCACATTGCAGACCGAGACAGATGCCGAGAAACGGAATATTATTTTCGCGGGCGTACTGCGCCGCACGGATTTTTCCTTCCATGCCGCGCGATCCGAAGCCGCCGGGGATGAGGATGCCCGCCACGGTTTTCAGAATATCGGGGTTCTTTTCAATTTCTTCGGCGTGGAATTTAACAATCTCCACCTCATATTCTGCGGCGTAGCCGCCGTGATAGAGCGCTTCATAGATCGATTTATAAGCATCTTGCAGTTCAGAATATTTTCCAACCACGCCGATTCGAACGTTGCCTTTTGGATTTTTTATAACGGATATGAGTTTCTGCCAGTCTTTTAACGGGCGGGTGGGGCGTGCGATACGGAAGTGGTTCAGAATCAGTTCGTCCACGCCCTGCTCAGCCAGCACCAGCGGAATTTCATAGATGGAGGTTTCCACGTCTTTTTCGACAATGACACACTCTTTCGGCACATTGCAGAACATAGCCAGCTTATCGATGTGTTCTTCGGTCAGATCCACTTCGGTACGGCAGACGATAATGTGAGGCAGGATGCCGATTTCGCGCAGCTTGGCGACGCTCTGCTGTGTGGGTTTTGTTTTCACCTCGCCAGCGGCCCGGATGTAGGGAACGTAGGTGAGGTGAATGTACATGGAGTTGTCGCGTCCTACATCCGCACCAAGCTGGCGCAAAGCTTCGAGAAAGATGAGCCCTTCAATGTCGCCAACGGTTCCGCCGAGCTCTATTACAATGACATCGGGCTTTTCTGCTTCGAGAGAACGAATTCGCTCTTTGATTTCATTGGAGATGTGCGGAATCATCTGCACGGTTGCGCCGAGATAATCGCCGCGCCGTTCTTTATGGAGAACGTCCCAGTAGATGCTCCCTGCGGTAATGTTGCTTTTCTTTGACGTAGGTTGGCCTGTGTAGCGCTCGTAATGGCCGAGATCCAGATCGGTTTCCGCGCCGTCGTCTGTAACATACACCTCGCCGTGCTGATAGGGGCTCATGGTGCCGGGATCAACGTTGAGATACGGATCGAGTTTAAGCATGCGGATGTTAAGCCCGCGATTAATAAGAAGTCGCCCGATAGAGGCGGCGGTAATGCCTTTGCCGAGTGAGGATACAACGCCGCCGGTTACGATAAGATATTTGGCCATTTTCTGTCCCATAGTCCCTGTTAAATTGATTGTGCTACGGGAAGGCACTTTAAGGAGGTCATGAGAGGTTGTCCAAAGAATAGTTTCCAAACCTTGTAAAATTGATACGTTCCTTCGATCAAGGCATAAAAAACGGCCTCCGCAAAATTGCAGAAGCCGTTTGGAACCAGTTGTTAAGCAACTGGTTCGAATGAGTCTTCGCCGACACCGCACTCGGGGGAAACCCAATCTTCCGGTACGTTATCCAGATCGACCGACTCCCACTTCAACATGACGCAGTCACCGCGCCGCATTGCTGTGCACATGGCGGTCAAAAAAACCGGCCAAACCCGTAGTTTCCCCCGTAGTCGGGGCCGTGCGGGGTAGATATGAAAAAAGCACCTTCTGCAAGGTGCTGAATATCAATGATTTAAATGGTGGGCGTTACAGGACTCGAACTTGTGACTTCTACCGTGTGAAACCATTCTTAAGCTTTTTCCCAGCGGGGAAACGGTTGCAGATTGTTTCCTTATCTGCTTATGAAACAAGATGATACATGAAATTTACCCACGATCAAGAAGAAGTTAAATATTTTGAAAAATGATGCTTTTCCGTGGCCGAAAACAGAAGTTTCTACAGGCATTTTTCTATTCTACCGTCCGGCAGTAGAAGTCTCCTAAGCTGCACGAAAAACAAAACAGTTGCTTGCTGCAACGTCTTAAAATACCTTGTCAAAAAGGAGACTCTCTATGGCAACAAACCCAATCGGCAAAGGCACCAAGACCATCGGCATCAACATGAATCAGAAAATGGCGGATGAACTGGAGAAACGCGCGACCTCCATGCACATTTCCAAAAGCAAATACTGCAAGATCGTGCTCCAGCAGTGGATTGATTCAGGCAAGAAGCTGACCCTCGGCGAGAAGTAGCCTTAGAGGTGGTGGGTTGGTAATTTTGCTGGTCAAGGCACCAAAAAGAAGGCAGGTTACAAAACATTTTATGAGTGATTTAAGGGTCAACAAATACGAACACCCGCCTGTAATAGAGCGAGTTTTAGGTGCATTAACGAAAGTTGATGCCGATATGTTGGTTAAGCAGAGGGAAAAATGGCGGGAAATAGTAAAAAACGATTTCCCTCGTGAAGAGATAACTACTGAATGGAAACTCAATATTCAGGAAGTAAACGGGGTTCCGCTTATTGATAAAGCCCACCCCATTATGAGGTTGTTTTACCGTTATTGGTTCGACAATGCAGAAAACAAACCGGTTCTTTGCGCGCAGGCAAGGCCGGATGGTTTTTTTATTAATATTCGCCGCGAGCCAGACAATACGCATTCATTTGATGAGATATATGAAAAATTTCAAAAATGGCTGCCTCAATGGGCTGAGTGCTTCGGAGTGCAATCTTTTGATGGAACGATTTTACATTATGTTAATGAATTGAGCGAAGAGATCACCCCACAGTTTATTTCGGAAGATCGTGCCGTGATGGTCGGTAAGGCATTGCGGGTTTTTGGAAATTTCAATGAACATTTTCCAAACCTGATTCCTCCATATGACTGTAGGGCTACAATGCGTATACCCGAGGCTCCCAACACAACCTTATCGATACATTCGAAAGGGGTTAATGGCCAGAATAAGTCCGCTCCAGTTGTGCGCGTTGAAATTACGGTTAAAACCAACGAAATTAGTCGCATTACCGACTTGTCAGGCTTATTCTCCGGGTGTACAAAAATGCACGATATTTTGATGGATGGGTTTCGGGATTTCTTTACAGCAGAAGCTATTACGTCATTTGGAAAAAAATGAACGCTACATTGGCAGATTTTTCACC
>JBILEA010000297.1:0-3436 GCA_044352355.1 Pontiellaceae bacterium
TACCGGAGATGATTTCGCGGCGGACTGCGCGAAGATGGCCGCCGATCCGGTCACGCAAGAGTGGTGGGCGGTCTGCAAACCCTGCCAGGAGCCGCTGCCGGATTGTGCCGCCGGTGAATGGTGGGCCGATATGCAGGAAGTGTTCCATTGGGATTGATCGGAACGGATGAAAGACGTGTGATGAGCAGGACGACAAGAGCCGCTGTTTTAAGAGCATTCAGATCAAACAACAGCGGGCTCAGTATCGCAGTCTGAGAGCGAAGGCCCGCGAGCAGATCCGCTTTATCCGGAGGGCCCTCTGTGCAACAGCCTCAGTATGAACTGTGCTGTGAGGTCCTACGCCGTCTGCGCACACAACGGGTTCTTCCATCCAAATCGGAATCGATCCGCAGAGGCGCGCAGATTTACACCGATGGATGCGGACGGTTGAATATTGAATATCGACCGCGGTAGTCGGAGGGCGGGATGCCGGCGATGTGCTTGAAGGTTTTGGAAAAATGATAGGGATCGGGAAAGCCGCAGCGGGCTCCGATCTCTTGAATCTGAAGATCCGAATAGCACAGCAGTTTCTGGGCGCACTGAATCCGCTTCAGAAGGATATATTTCTTGGGCGGGATCCGGAAGTGCCGGCTGAAGGCGCGGGAAAAGTATTCTTTGTTCAGGCCCAGCTGTTCGGCCAGTTCCTCCACGCGAAGATCCTGATGCAGATGCGTGTCGATATGCCGCAGGACCGGCTGGAAGCGCCGCCGGGTTTCGTCCGCATTCCGCAGGGCCGGGTCCGCCTGTTTGAGGTGCGGCTGGATCAGTTGCAGCAGCAGAGACGCACGCAAGAGGTGGCACCAGGGCTGGCGGCAGTTCATGGTTTCTTCAAGCTCTTTGAAGGTCGCACGGTACCTTTCGGGATTCTTAGGACGGGCTTCGATGGGTACGATGACTTCTTGAAACAGGTCGGAGGTGCCATCGAGCACCGCCTGGAAATGGCACCAGTGCATGGAGATTGCCGAGGTGCAGAAATGACGGTGCAGCTGATTGCTCGCAATCAGATAACTACATCCGGGATGAAGAGTGACCTCCTGCTCCGGCGTGCAGATCACCGCTTCGCCGGATTCGATGAAATAGAGCCGGTCATAGTGGTTGCGGATCAGGCCGCGCCTCCACTCCTTTCCGTATGCCTTTTGATACGCACAATACACATGCACGCTGATCCGGGACATGACCGGATCTTCTGGGATGTTTTCCCACTGGTAACTCCCGCCTTTTTCAAGGATTTCAACATCACTCATAGGTCATAAAAATACAAAAATTTGAGCCTATTTGTCCATTCTGTTTTTTGCCGGTTACGGCAACATGGTGCTATGGGAAAGCGAGCGTGTGAACAGAAAGAATTTTCAGGATGAGTGCTGTAAATGGAGTCAACGAACGGATCTATGCCGCCGACCGGCATCACAGTGCGTTTAAACCGTAAAATCAGTTCTCCTGAAAGGGAGAATGTCATAGGAGGTACGATATGCTACACGATCCCAGTCATCACACCCCGTTAGTTGTTGCAGAGGAAATTCGTGTTTCCGCGAGCGACAAGGAGGTCCTGCGCGAACTCGCCGGACAGAAAGCCGCCATCGGTTCCTTACCGGTGCAGCAGGAAAATGCCCGCCTGTGGACCGCCCTCAATGACTTAAAATCAGAACGGCCCATGGTCTGGATCAATGAAATCTGCTGGAACGAAATGAACGTCAATGATGAGCTGACCCTGCGCTGTGAAGGTCGCTGGGCGCGTGAGCAGGAACTGAATCTGCGGCGCGAACTCTATCAGTGGAATCATCTGCCCGGCGATATGGTCGTCAACCCCTGGATCGAATGCCCGAAGGCGATCCACAGTACCGATTTCGGAATCATGGAAGACACTGATACGGTGAAAACTGACGCCGAAAATGAAATTATCTCGCGTCACTTCAACGTGCAGATCGAAGCCATTGCCGATCTGGAAAAAATCAAAATGCCCGTCGTTACGCACAATAAAAAAGCGACGGCCTTTCGCCAGCAGGCGTTCAACGAGGTCTTCGCGGACATCCTGCCGGTCAAGACCGTAGGGCAGTCGCATATCTGGTTTACGCCGTGGGATTTTTTGATCCGCTGGACCGGTATTGAAAACGCGATGATCGGGCTTTATGACGATCCGGACCTGTTCCATGCGGCGGTCGACCGCATGGTCGATGCCTGGATGGTCGAGCTCGACCAATTTGAAGAGCAGAACCTGTTGGAACTCGACAACAGCAACGTGCGGGTCGGCTCGGGAGGCTATGGCTATATTTCTGAACTTCCAGGCCTTGGAAATCCGCCGAAGCAGGTGATGCCGAAGCATATGTGGGGCTGTTCCAATGCGCAGATTTTTTCCGAGGTGTCGCCTGAAATGCATTGGGATTTTGCCATTGCGCACGATCTGCGCTGGATGGAACGCTGGGGGGTCAATTACTATGGCTGCTGCGAACCGCTGCATAATAAGACCGACCTCCTGAAAAAAATTCCGCGCTTGCGGAAAGTCTCCACCAGCGGCTGGTGCGACGTAGAAAAAATCATGGAAGGCCTTGGGCGGGAGATGGTCTACAGTATCAAACCCAGCCCGGCCATTTTGGCGGAAGACAACTGGCCGCCCGAACGTGCTCGCGCGGAAATCCGCCGCGTGCTCGATATCGGCGAAGGGCAGGCCCATTTGGAATTTATCATGAAAGACATTTCCACCGTTCGACGCGACCCCCGGAGACTGTGGGACTGGGCGCGCATCGCCATGGAAGAAGTAACCGCTTAAAAGGTGCCAACAAGGATATCGATCTCCTCAGGCCGTGCGAAGCGGTCAGCCCCGCGACCTTCGGCGTTCATCTGAACCGTAAAAAACTGCGCAAGGCAGATCGTCGGTGTTTCAGGTTGAGATCCCCTGGAAGGTATGGGGCGTTGAAAGGTCCGGTACATTCCGGGTGACCGATCTGATGACCGACCGGGTTCTTTTGCGGAAATCGGCGGCAGATCTGGACTCGTTTGATGTGCTTCTGCCCGCAGAACAGCTCGGGATCTATCTGATTGAAAAGCAGTAGGGGGCTAGAGTTCGAATCAACCGCTTTTTAGCAGAATCATTCACAGCAGAATCATGGGATCCGATGCGCCGAGTGTAAAAAATATTCGCGCCCATTCGCGTTGATTTGCGATCCTCTACTGCCGAATTTAGGGTTAAAGACATTGATACGACTGGGTGTGAGCCGGTCGTGTAATGTACAGATTTACAGACTGGTACCTTTCTTCAGACTGACACTTTCTTTTGCAGGCCGATTCGGGGTGCGGATAGAAAGAAGCAATTGGAAATTGAGAACGTGCGGAATTTGTCGCTTCCAAGGGTTGGAAACATCTGGCATTTTCCAGCCATGAACGACACGCTTGAAACTTTAGT
>JBILEA010000067.1:0-11913 GCA_044352355.1 Pontiellaceae bacterium
GCAAACGTTCTATTCGGCACCCGAATAAAATTCAACCTTTAAATCATATATTCCTACACTGACACCTTTCCCTCACCTTTCCCAAAATGGGTTGTGTTGAGGATTGAATAAAAACGTTCACAAAAAACAAGAAACGGACGGATAGTAGTACAAAGGTCTAGTTTTTTGTTATTTCCGATCAGGGTGCCTGATCGGAAATTAATTGCTTCTAACACCTAATGGGTTTCCTGCACCGCACGAATCATCGCGAAATAGTTTTCTTCCGGAACATATCCAGGAATGCTATTGCCTGTGCCGAGGGCGTACCCTCCTCGTTTGGCCGTCTGTGCAATGATGGCTTTTGCCCGCTGATACACCTCTTCCGGTGTTGAGCGACAGACAAAATCGAGATCCAGCCCACCCAGAATGGCAATCCGTTTGCCATATTTTTCATAGGATTCCTCCACGGGAAGAATGGTGTCCTCGTAAGAGTGTTTGGCGTTAAATTTCATATCATCGATGATATCATCCCAAATTGCGTCGAGCTGCCCGCAGGAATGCAGGATGGCCGGACGGCCGGACGCGTGCGCTGCCGCAACAATCTTCTTACACCAGGGAAAAACAAACCGGCGAAATTGATCTGGACTCAACAGGGTTTGACTCCGGAAGCCCCAGTCGTCGTTGTAAATAATGGTGCCGACGGTGTCATACTTCAGTACATTTTCATAATACCGCAGAAAACGAGATCCGACCTGATTGAAAATGTCTGCGGCCAACTCTTCATCTTCCATAATCATAATGCAGAGGTTTTCGTACCCCACCAGCGTGGTCACGTTTTCAAAAATACCGCCACTGCCTCGCACAATGATTTTCATTCCCGCTGGCATAAATGGCGCGATGTCAGCCAACTGATGAAAAACTGCCATGTCCGGATCAGGCCAGGCGTACGCGTTAAATGACTCCCGGTCATAAATCGCGGATCCTTCATTCATCGAACAGGATGCCTTGCCATGATTATCTGTCGCCTCGAACCCGAATCCCTCCATACAGACCGTGGCATAGTCATATCCAAGGTTTTGAAACGCCAGAACGGTCGTCAACAGGGGCTGGAGTTCTTTAGGACAGTCTGCCGGAAGCGGTCCGGCCATCCTCTGGTAAAGAGGCATATTCATAAAAAACTCAAAGAGAGTCGGGCGGGCGGGCCGTTCATTTCGCAACACGGCGAGAATATTATTAAAATCAGGGTTCGGACGGTAATTTTCAACAGACATTTGAATCTCCTTTGGGTTATTAAAAAAAATAAGAAACTGCTTAAAACGAACCATTCAAGTCGAAGATGCCGTATGAAACACCTTCCATATTCAGCTTAATCTTCCCTTTTTCCAGCGTCGCACGAACTTTATCCGCCATGATCGGGTTAATCCCTGTCACCGCATCCAAATTGACCGTCGCGGTAATTGGGGCGCCGGACGGGTTTAGGACGGTCAGGATATGTTGGTCTTCAGTTTCCCGCAAATAAACGAATGGATAAGCTGCTTGATCTGTCGTTAACACGCTCACGGGGGAGCGATTACGCAAAGCAGGTCTGGTTTTCCGCAGGCCAATGAGTTTGCGGACGAAGTTGAGTAGAGAGCTGGGATCATTATTCTGCTCTGCGACGGAAGGCCGCGCGGGATCGGGATCAATCGGCAGGTATAATTTTTTGCCATCTGCCACGCTGGAGAAGCCCGCATGATTCGATGCATCCCACTGCATCGGCGTTCTGCTACCGGCCCGGTTTGCATTAGCATGATGCACCAAAACACTGCCTTCTTTATCGTCATCACCTTCAATGAAACGCATCCCGATTTCATCGCCGTAATAGATGAACGGCACGCCGGGCCAAGTGAGAAGAAACGCCCAGACAACGCGGAGCTGGCTGGCATCACGCGGGCCGCAGTTCGGGCGCTGAAAGTCGTGATTCGCGGAAGGAACTGTAATAAATCCCCGCCCGTTAACCGTCTTGTTTTGTTCCAGCCAATTCCTGACAAACTCGTCCGGTGACCCCTTGCCACGTAAGTCAAAATAGCAGTTCGGATGGTGAAAAGTTCCCATCTCGTTAAAAAACAACGACGGGTATCCAGGAGTTTCGCAATGCAACATAAAGTCGATATGAAATCCGGCATCAATCGCCTCACGGGGACAACCCCATTCGGCAACGAGGAGGAAATCTGGATATTTATGCCCAAATTCAGTACGAACACTGCGCCACAGGATACGCAGCTTTTCGCGAGATGGATCGTTTTTAATCAACGATGAAGCCATATCGACACGAAACCCATCGCATCCCATATCCATCCAAAAGGTCATAATAGACTTCAGTTCCGCCAAGGTTTCCTGCGGACCTGGCGCATCAACCGATTGCTCCCACGGATGGTTCGGGTCAGGATTGGCGGTGCCGTAGTTTAAGGCGGGTTGATAGTCGAAAAAGTTTTTTTGATAGCAGCCGTTACGTTCATATTTTCCAGAAATAAACCGGTCGGGCTGAACACTTCTATCGTTTGTCCAAATATACCGATCAGAAAACTGGTTTGCCGAAGCTTTTGCGGACTCGATGAACCAGGGATGCTGATCAGACGTATGCCCGGCGACCAGATCAAAAATCACCTTGATGCCGCGCCGATGGGCTTCTGCAAAAAGCTGTTTAGCATCCTCGTTGGTGCCGTAGCGGGGAGCGATGAGTCGGAAATTCCGGACATCATAACCGGCGTCAAAAAAAGGAGAATCGAAAACCGGGTTAAGCCAAATGACATCCATGCCGATCGATTTGATGTAATCGAGCCGTGAGATGAGTCCTGGTAAATCGCCGATTCCATCCCCATTCGAATCCTGATAACTCTGCGGATAAATCTGGTAAATGATGGCATGGTCTAGCCACGCTGGAGCGGTCGGAAGCGGGGTATTATCCGAATCTTTAAGACCTAACCCCATCGACTCGCCTGGCAACATAGACTTCACGAACCATTTTCCTTTCGGTTTCAAACAAGGTCGCATCAACAGCACAATTAATTATCAATTTCTCTTTTGTATTAAAAAAAAACGCTTTTGTATTTAGCAAAATTGATTATTGATGTATCATTTATGACTTAAATTAATATGTTGAAAAATAATCCAATTCCAGGCGAACAACCCCATCAGCCACCGTCAACAGACGAGCAAAAACGAATCCTTTTGCTCGCGCCGTATGTTCGAGAGGCTCAGGAAAGTCGCCGCCCCTTGTGGTATATAAAACCTCGCCGCCTATTCGATTTTTTGCTCGTTCATTGGATAGAGGGAACTGGCAATTTTTCCATTGGTGATAAGCCGACCCCCATTCAAAGTGGCGACCTAATTTGGATTCCACCGAACACGCTGCACGAAATGCGCGGCTACGCCCCTGGCTCACTCCTGCAATATATCCACTTTGATTTGTACTACGACCCAAACCGGAGCCACTGGGGTGCCAGCATCCCCGGAGGAGCAGAAGACCTTTCGCCGTGGCCATGTTACATGCATCCGCCCATCAACGACCCGATCATTCGGCAATGGTGCGGAAAAATCAATGGAGGTAATTCAACAACCATCACCGAAGTCTTGCAACGAATCATTCTGGAAATGAATCGAGCCCAAACATCCAACCTGATGATTTCCGGACTGGTTAGCCAACTGATCGGACATCTGATAAATCAGCAGAATCCAAAACAACCGATTAACCGCCATCACACACAAGCCATGGAACACGCCATGCAGCAAATTCAGCTGCATAGTTATGAAAAGTTGAACTTCGACACGCTCGCCCGCCAGCACGGGCTTAGCCCGACCCATTTTAGAAAACTGTTCCGGGAGCACTACCAACAAAGCCCGCATACCGTGCACCTTAACGCCAAAATGAGGGCCGCCTGCGACTGTCTAACCTTTTCCACCCTAACAATTTCAGAAATCGCCGACCGGCTTGGATTCACCAATGTTCACAACTTTTCACGGGCCTTCCGCAATATCATCGGTCGCTCACCAAGCGAATATCGCTCCGGACAGGAAAAAACCAGACCCTCCTGAAGCGGAAGCCTGACTCCGGCGCGAAGCGGAAATAAAAAACTCCGTTTTTCCAAGGTTTGGAAAAACGAAGCTTCAACTTTCCAGAGTCTGGAAAATCAGGCCTGCTCGAAGAGCCAGGTCGAAAGATAACGCTCACCAGCAGCGCAAATAACGGCAACAATAAGCTTACCGTATTAATCCCGCTCCTTGTTCGATGACCACTGCTTCGTGGATGGAAAGGGAGGGCAGCGAGTACAGTCAGAACCCGCCAGCTTAAGATGCGCCCGTGAATCGACATAATATTCCGGCAGGTTTTTAAAAATCTGCGGCAACCCGGACATCTCCAGCTTTAAATTCACTCCATGTTTCAGCTTTCATATTACTAAATATCTAGCGTAAATGGCCTTCGTCATTGCCCCGTGCTCAATATGAACATCAAGCCCGACCCAGGAGTTTTCACAGTTACCACGAAGGTTTTTTCGTCGAACCGGGGCGGCGTGCCGTTATCTGTGACGCGTACGATGATGGGATAAGTTCCGGGCCCTTGCGCCTCGGTCGGTGTCCAGGTGAATACGCCGGTATTGTAATTAATGGTTGCGCCGTCTGGCGCGCCAATCAGACTGTAGGTCAGCGTCTGCTTCGGCACATCGGCATCTGTAGCAGAAGCTGTAAACCTAGAAAGGAAAATGGAACCACTAATTTTCACTAATCATCACTGATAATCAGCATCTTGATAAAAAAATAATCCGCACCATCAGGGTGAGATGGGCATACGACGAACATAAATTAAGAACATCTGTTTTACGGGAAATTAGTGCCGATTAGTGAAGATTAGTGGTTAGTTCATTTCTGTATTTAGGCTTAACGATTGAGATGTCGTTTCGCAATACGTCAAGAAACCCACCCTCTCCGAGCTGGAAGCTCTCTGAGCCGGAAGCCGCCGTTTCCACCTTCGGCGGACAAGCCGGTAGCCTCCCGTAGAGGGGATTTTATAAGCTCCCCTCCTTCGGAGGGGTGGCCGCAGGCCGGGGTGGGTTACGGTGTTTGAATCGTTAAATGCGCTAATGTCTGGAAATTTCTCATCGTTTTTTCCAAACATTGGAAAGCTTTCACTGTGGAACAGACCTCATTTCTGTTCGTAAAGATAGGTGTGCCCGACCGGGAGATTCAGCGTATGGCTCGTCGCCGCAGACGAAACATTCGTTCCCGGTTCCAGACCCACTCTCCGCGTTCCAGCAGACTGTACAATCCGTAATGAATAAACAGCCCTTAGCGGGCCTCCTTAAACCATTCTTTGTTTTTCGTTTCCCCTTTTTTAACCAAACGACACGCGATTGTGGACGTGGCCCTCTTTTTTCATCTCAAACTGAACAAATTTCTGCAGCAGTTCCGTCTTCACTTCGGCGAATTCCGGTTTTTTCCAAAGGTTGGAATATTGATCCGGATCGTTCTGCATGTCGTAGAGCTCGCCCCAGTCGTGATCGCGATAGAGCACCAGCTTGTACCGGTCGGTGACAAGGGTCTGCTGATAAATCTTTTTGGTGGCTTGCAACTCGATCATCGTCGCGTCCTGCACGCTCTCTTTTTCGCCGGTCAGGATCGGCAGCAGACTTTCGCCCTGCATCCCCTGCGGAACCGGAATACCCGCGAGGTCGAGAAAGGTTTTCGGCAGGTCGACCAGATTGACCAGCGCCTGTGAGGTGCCTTTCTGCTTCACTCCCGCACCCCAAACGAGGAAGGGAATGCGCTGGCAATCGTCGTAGGCGAACAGGCCTTTGTGCCAGAAGCCGTGGTGCTTCATCAGTTCGCCGTGATCGGTGGTGAAGACCACCAGCGTATTGTCGAGCTGTCCTGTTTTTTCCAAGGTTTGGAAAATCCGCCCGACTTCGTGGTCCAGCATGGCCACCATGCCGAGGGTGGCCTGCAACGCCTCGCGCTCTTTGCCGTCAAGATCACGGCGACGTGAAGTACAGGGGACATTGATTCCCGGTTCGTTGATGTAGGCATCGTTCCACACTTGCGAACCGAAGGGTTCGTTCCGGACTTCATTATAAAACGGCGGCTTGTCGTCGAATTCTCCCGGCCGGTAATCTTCATACAGCTCCATTTCACCAGCTCTCACGGCGGAGTACCACGGTTCCGAGCAAAGGAAAGGTTCGTGCGGGTCGTTATAACTGGTCCAGCAGAACCAGGGCATGCCGTCCTGCTTGGATATAAACTCACGCGAGCAGTCCGTCGTCCAGGTGGTGTCGTGATATTGGACGGGAATATTCCATACGCCGGTCTGAGAAAGGTCATGACGTCCATTCATATTGGGATACCATTCAGCATAATCGACGCCCTGCTCTTCCATCCACGCGCCGTAGTGGCACTCCGGCTTGCCATTCGTGGTGTGGTTGGTGGACATCTGCACAAAGTCAAACCCAGCATACGGGCCCGTGTGGTCGCGGAAGAATTCGAGCGGCGGCTTGTCTATTCCGGCAAAGTGCGAAGCTTCATGCGGGCGGGCCACGAAATGGGCTTTGCCGATCAGGGCGGTTTTATAGCCGTTTTCGCCTAGAATGGCGGGCAGTGTTCGTTGCGGAAACGGATCGACTGACACGCCGATCGAGTAGCCACCGTGCGAAGAGGGATACTGCCCTGTTAGCAGCGTCAGCCGCGCCGGAGTGCAGACCGGAGAGCTGGTGTAAGCGCGGTCGAAGTGAATTCCCTCGCGACCCAGCCGATCGAGGTTTGGCGTTTCGATTCCCTTCACGCCCTTAAGGCCGAGATGATCGAATCGCATTTGATCGACCGTAATCAGTAGAATATTTTTTTTCGCATTCATCTATTTGTCGTCCACCCGTCCGTCATTGGTTTCATCTTATTTAGAGCCAGCAGTTAACGATTCAAACGCCGCAACCCACCCCGGTCTTCCTCCTTCGGCGGACAAGGCGGCCACCCCTCCACAGGGGTGCCAGAACGGTTCACCGTGAAGGTTCACCATGAACGGCTTTGCCGCGCTAGGTATTCCGTGGTTCGACTACTATTCAGATTCATTTCGTATCAGATGCGGCCCAGTTCGGGTTCCGAGAGGGAATGCAAACCGTTCACCAGCAGGTCGGCACCAAGTAGCTTGTGGCCGGCTCCGACAATTCCGACGGCGGCGGCACCGGCGAATTTTGCGGCATCGACGCCCGCCTGCGCGTCCTCGAAGACCACGCAATCCCCGGGATAAAGCCCGAGCTTGCGGGCGGCCGTGATGAAGATCTCCGGGTGCGGTTTCGAATGGGTTACTTCGGTGCCGTCGACAACCGCATCAAACAAATCTAAAATCCCGAGCCGGGTGCAAATAGCCTGAGCATTGCGGCTCGACGAGCAAAGCGCCAGTTTCCATTTCGCCTGACGCAGGGAATCCAACAGGGCGCGGGTGCCCGGCAGGAGATCCTTCGGGGTCAGTGTGCCGATCAGGGCCACGAAACGCTCATTTTTACGTTGCGCCAACTGTTCCTTCTCCTGCGGACTGTACACCTTGGCGGCCCGTTCCAGAATGATTTCAAGCGACTCCATTCGGCTGACGCCGCGCAGGCGGTGATTGATCGTATCGTCGAAGTAGATGCCCTCCTCGTCCGCCACCGATTTCCAGGCCTGATAATGGAAGCGATCGGTGCTAACCAGGACCCCATCGAGGTCGAACAGGGCGCCACGGGCGTAATCGTTCTTTTTATCCTGTATCTGCACAGAGACCGGTTTGCCAGACTTCAGGAGGATCGGTTTGCCATAGAGCTCCAATGCCGCAGGCGAACCTTCCTTCAGTTCCAGTGAAACCGTGCCGTCAGCGACTTTAATTTTTACCAGTGAATCCGCTATACGGAGGCGAAACGCGTAGGAGCGCCACTGCGGCGGGAGGAATGGCGCGAGCGAAATGACATCGCCGCTCCAGTCGAGCCCACCGAAACCGGTAACGATTGAAGTCCAGGCGCCGCACATGGCGGTGATGTGCAGCCCCTGATTGCTGTTATGGTTGAGGTCGTCCAAGTCCAGACGCAGACTCTGGATAACATAGTCATAGGTTTGTTGAGGCATCCCGAGTCGCGCGGCCAGCGTCGCGTGAACGCAAGGCGAAAGCGAAGAGTCGTGCATGGTGCGCGGTTCATAGTAACGGAAGGAGCGGCGCAGCGTGTCGAGATCACAGAAGTTGCTGCCTAAAAGGTAATGGCCAAGCAGAGTGTCCGGCTGCTTGAGCAGTGAACTGCGCAACAACATGTCATACGGCCAATAGTAATGCAATGGCCGCTCGGCCTCGCTGATTTGGTGACGAAGCATCGGTTCGCTGTCCAGGAAAGTGTCATCCTGGGGAATGACGCCGAGGATCGCATCCGGCTGTTGTTGGAAGAGGTTGCCCATCACGGTTTCCCAGTGTTCGATTTCGCCAGCGGCCAGATTGATTTTTTCCGCCAACTGCCGGTACTGTTCCGGTGCGGTATCGCGCAATTCGCGCAGGTTTGTCGCGGCCGTGCGGACGGAGAAAACCGCCATGGCGTTGGTATAGGCGTTGTTGTCGGCCCAGGGGCGGAATTCATCAGGCCCGACCACGGTATTCAGGACGTATTGACCGCGGCGGTGACTCATCACGCAACGGGAGACCCAGAAGCGAGCGAATTCCGCCAGCAGTTCCGCGCCAGCCTCCAGCGAGAGACTGATGTCACCGGTAACTTTTCGCCAAAGCGACAGGGCAAAGGCTGGCGCGGCGTTGATGTGGATTTCATGAGAGGTCAGTTCCCAGATGGGAGAATGCTCTTCGCCGTTGATGGTGACTGACGGCATGATAGCGCCAGCCGAACGCATTTCCTTGGCGCGCAGCCGGTACATCGGCAGTTGCCGGTAACGATACTCGACCAGCTTCCGGGCCGCTTCCGGGCGGGTGAAAACGTAGAACGGAAAAGAATACATCTCGGTATCCCAGAACGTTGCGCCCAGATAGTTCTCGCCGGTCAGTCCTTTGGGGGCGACATTGCAGCGGTCGTCCTGACCGTCGTAGGTCATGTGCAGGTGGAATAGCGAATAGCGCAAGGCCTGCTGTGCCGCCACATCCCCTTCGATTTCGAGATCGCTGGTCGTCCAATATTCGCTCCAGTGTCCGGCATGCGCCTTGAACAGGAGGTCCCAGCCGCTTGTCCGGGCCTGCCTGGCGGCACGCTCGGCATCCGCCAGACAGTTCCCGTCTTCGCTGCGCAGAATACTGGCGAGCCCGATGTATTTGGTAATAGTGACCGTTTGTCCCGGGACGAGTTCCACCGCTCCGGCCAAATTGACCACCCCGTTAGTTGAAGCCTCCCGCCAGTCCAACGCGGCCCCGTTAACGGTCATAGCCATGGCGGCGGCGCTGGTCAAACCGGTGGTTGCGGTTTTGACTGCCAGCCCTGCGGCGGCATCGGCAAGCGTAACGTTACGCGCAGTCTCAACGATGCGCACCTTATTCTCCCATTGCTCGTGCGGCACCGTGGCGTCGAGTTTGGATTCTAAAGCCAAGCTTCCTTTAAAATCAATACTGCTCAAGGTCAGGCGTACCGCGGCGACAGCCCGATCCGCCATACTCAGGAAACGTTCGAAACGCACGTGAACTTTCTTCCCGCTGGCGGTATGCCAGACGAACTCGCGCGTCAGCAATCCGGTCCGCATATCCACCTGGCGCATATAATCTGAAATACGCGAGACCGCCATGTCCAGTTTTTCACCATTTAGCGACGGCGCCAAACCGATCCACTGGATATTGTTGACGATAAAACAAAGATGTTTGGAAAAGCCGACACGCGGCCAGCTGTGCTGGTTTTCTGTTTGCTCGTAAATGCCGTTGAAATAACTGCCGCGCAAAGTCGGGCCGCTGCCGCCTTCCTCGAAATTTCCACGGACCCCGGCAAATTCGTTGGCCAGGCTGAAAATTGATTCGCGTGTCCGCGAACTTTCCGGAGTCCATTCCTTCTCCATTACTTTCCATGGTTCTGGAATCGTGTGAAACGGGATCATCTTGTCTGTCTTCATTTTTGTTTTACCTTTTAAAATTAGAATCGGATTAACAGTTAAACTCTTTTGTAATGTTTTCAATCGATCTCAAAAACAACGTGTTCGGTTGAAAACAGTATCCCATCGAACGCGTCACGGAATTTCGGCCAGATCGCTCGGCAACGGATCGTAGCGACAGTGGTCGACGGCGGGAATATTGTAGCCGCCGCAGTTATAGAGGCGGGCCTCGCCCTTGACGAGAAACTTCAACACGACCGGCATATCCGTATCCATCTGTTCTGGAGCATCTACTTCGACGATGTTGCCCGTCTGGCGGAAATTGAAGGATTGACCGGTTGCCAGTGCGCTGACTCCGGTAATTTCACACTCCACGCCGACCAGCCGCAATGGACTGCCCGGCCAGTTACGAATGTGCCAGTAAAACCGGTCTTTGGTTCCGGAAAAGCGGCCATGGTGGGTCCATTCGCTCAAAGCGCCCTGCCGACGATGCAGGCTCATCATAAAGCGCTGATCTGTAAAAACGGCCTCGTTGTTTTCTTTAAGCCAGCGGCCGACCTTTTCAACACAATCCTCCCAAGGTTGCGGAATCGATCCATCCCCCTTCGGAGCCAGATTCAGCAGCAAATTGCCCTGACCGGCAGCACCTTGTCTTAGAACCTCGGCAATATCTTTGGCGCTCTTCCAATTGTGGTCGCCTTTGTGATAGCCGCCACTTTCGTTCAGATTTAAATATGCTTCCCAAAGTTGTCCCTCTTTGCTGACAGATACATGGCCCTCGGGTGTATCGAAATCGCCGGGAATGCCGCAGCGCCCGTTCACCAGAATCCCCGGCTGGAGCTCACGGGCCATGGCATTCAGCTTCTCCGCCTGCCAGCCCGCCCCGTCAAAGGGCCACCATCCATCGTACCACAGCAGATCAATCTTGCCGTAGTTAGAGAGAATTTCGCGAATCTGTCCGTGCGTGAAATCGATAAACGGCTGATAGCACTCCGGTCTTTCCAGCGCATCGACGGCATTCGGCGTATGAGTCCAGTCATTGAGCGAGTGGTAAAGTCCGATTCCCATATCGTGCTTGCGACAGGCTGCGACAAACTCAGCCGTCAGATCCCGCCCGCACCGTGAGTTCACGGAGGTAAATTCGGTCAGCTTGGAATCGTAAAGACAAAAGCCTTCGTGGTGTTTGCAGCAAAGAAGGGCATAGCGCATACCCCAGTCGTTCTTTGCACGCCCCAGAAGCTCATCAAAATCCAGCTGGTCGGCCATGAATTGGCCCGCCAGTTTTTTATACTCTTCCACCGGAATATGCTCCCGGTTCAGAACCCACTCCCCCCGCTCCAGCATCGAATACAATCCGTACTGAATCACCATGCCGTAACGGGCCGAGCCGAAACCGCCGCCTGTCATTGACCCCTCCATACCGCAACTCCTGTTATTTAAATTTAAGATCCGGATTGGCCGGGCCAAAGTGCTTGAGCATGACGATTGGATCGGTCGCCGATTTATTGACGATGCGAACGCCCGAAACCGCCGCCGCTTCAGACACAAAATATTCGTCCTGAGTCAGTTGTCCGTAGCGAATCAGCGCTGGCGTATCCATATCCCAAACGCCCATTGTGCCGTGCCCCTGCATCAGAATCATGCCGTAGGCCGCGGCATCTTTAATGACAACGCTCCGGCCCGGCAACACCGTCAATTCCTTGGCGGAGAAAGCATCGGAACGGTAGCAGATCCAGTTTTCAATATAGCCCGCTTCCCGCATTTCTGCTTCCGGACGGCAAGGCCGCGGTGCCATGAACCGATTTTTCACAAATTCAGGATCGACGTTGAGTTCCCAGTCGATGACCTCCATCAGATAATCAAAGTCGCCTTTGCGATCTG
>JBILEA010000298.1:0-3431 GCA_044352355.1 Pontiellaceae bacterium
CTGTATTGCCCATATAATAGAGGTAGTATTTACCTTGATGGTTAAGAATCGTCGGATTGTGGGTACACAGACCGTCCCAGTACTGCGGATCGCGCGCAGGGAAAGGGGTGTCGCAGTGAGTGTATGGGCCGAGCGGAGAATCCGCAACGGCATGTGCGATCTCTGAATGGGTGACCCAGGCGTTGAATCCGGCTGCACGCGGCCAGCGTGAATAGAAAAGGTGGCAGATCCCCTCCGGATCGCGCACCATCGAACCGCACCAGATATAGTACTCCGGATGAGAAAAAACCGCAGTTGATGGCACGGGGCTGAAAGAAAAGAGAGCCGCAATGGGCGGACTATCCATTACTTTGCGTCGGAGGGCTGAGTGTGTGGTAATCATTTGCAACAAAAGTAAGGATATACGGAGGTACCGGCTATTACACAGAGCGCAATAATTGCGCACATTTGCGCCACACGGGCTTCTGTCCGGCAGAAGATTGATGGCGCAAATGTGGTTATTAAATGCGCGTCATAACATAGGTCTCTGTTTTTGTTGTGTTAATAATCTGACAATTGAAGGGTGAAGATATATCTGCAGCCCGGCCAGGTGAGACAACGAGTGTGGAATAAGAGTAGAAGAGGAAAAACTTATGGATATCAAAACGATCAAAACAGTTTGTATA
Source organism: Pontiellaceae bacterium (assembly GCA_044352355.1). Taxonomy (GTDB): domain Bacteria; phylum Verrucomicrobiota; class Kiritimatiellia; order Kiritimatiellales; family Tichowtungiaceae; genus Tichowtungia. The sequence continues at coordinate 666 of JBILEA010000298.1, forward strand.
GCTGGCACACTCAGCCTGATGAGCGCAATTGTGCGGGGCGGGGCGCCCGTAACGGTGACGGCAATTAACTACAGCGACAAGCCGGTCTATGCGACCGCACTGAATCTGCCCGCCGATGCCGCCGCCAAGGCAGTAGGCGTTTCCCCCGTTACGCCGCTGGAGCTTCTTTGCGCCGATGGCATGGTCGTCCCGCTTTTCCGCCACGAAGCGAAGGGACAGACTCAATTGCGCTCGATTCTTTCTTTCAAGGCCAATGAGCGCATGGATTTCACGCTTCGTGAGGCAAACGCCTGGGGTTCCTCTACCGCCGCAGCTTCCGCCTCCTTCGCCGCGGCGACCCGCACCGCACGGCTGAGCAACGGGTTGCTTACGTTGGTTTATTCGAACAATAACTGGTCTTTGGCCTATGCCACCAAGCCCACGGTCAATATTTGCCAGAAAAACCAGCTCGATTTCTGGCTCTCCGATAAGCGGCATGGACGGCTCATGGATTTCTCTGATGACAAACTCCGTGCCATGGGATTGATCCGTTCCACCGAAAGCGCCATCCTTGCCGACGGCAAGGCCACCGTTAATCCGGACGGTTCTGCGACGCTCGTCCTGTACAAGCGGTTCCCAGGTGCGGGCGAAAATGTCCGATGGGAGGAAACCTACACTCTCAGCGCTGCCGAACCGGTCCTGATTTACAAAACCCGTTGGACCTGCACCGACGATCTCACGCGTAATATCGCCTACGTTGGACTCGGTGCGGCGTTGAAGGGCGATTACGGCCCTTTGATCCAAGGCAAGCTCCGCTTCAAGTATGACATTCCCGCATCGGGCAACGAACAGACCGCTTCCGGTATCAGTGTCGCCAAAACAACCAAGACAAGTTCGGAAGGCCCGCGCGTTCTTCTCTCCGGTAAGAACAACGGGTTCACCCGGGTTTCCTGGCGCAACGAACGCTGCTGGATCGGCGTGGATTCGGAGATTGGAAACGGTCTTGTCTTTTCGACGCTCAAGGATGCTTACGTTCGCTTCATTCCGGGGAATACCGTCTGGGTCATGAGCAATTCAGGATATTCCATCCGCCTGCTTGACCATATCCAGGAGAACCAGCCTTACGAATTCAGCAAGGAGCAACCGCTCGAACTCGGCTTTGCCATCGCCGCCACCTGCGCAGACGTCGGCATTTGGAATCAGGGACGCTATCTCTTCAAGTCTGTCACAAACGACAAAGCTCCGTCCATCGGTGATGCCTGCGCCGTTTATCTGAACGGTACCCCCGTCAAGGCCGGTGAAACACCCCGCCTCAATCTGAAGGGCAACGCCGCCGCCTTTATTGCCGAGGGCAGCACCCTCCGCGCCTTTCTCGAAACCGACTTTAAGCGTCCGTACAACCTCAGCGCCAAGGTTAGTGGCGCGACAGCACAGCACCCGGTCACTATCACGGCGAAATCGGATGAAGGCGAATCCTTCACGCTCCTGACGTTCCGCGAGCCTGGCGAGAAGACCGTTGATTTCACGGCGGTCACGGGCTGGCTGCTGTCCCGCCGGATCTACACCTTGGAAGTCCGCCAGAGATCGACGGCCAAACTCGAATCCCTTACGCTGGAGACCGCGCCGTTCGTCGCACCCAAGCTGGATGTTCCGGCCGACAAACTCAACATGACTGATGTTGCGACCTTCTATCGCTGGTTCCAGGTCGGCGGAGCCATTGACTATGAACTTCAGCTCGCCCGCGCCGAAACATTTGAATCTCCGACGACCCTCAAGATCCGCTCGGAGGTGTCCAAGCCTTGCTATATGCCGACAGATGCTGAACTGCCTGCCCCCGGTAAGTGGTACTGGCGCATCCGCGCCATGGAGGAAGGGCGCCCCGGTCAGTGGTCGGAAATCCGCACGTTTACTGTCAATAACGACATCGCCAAGAAGCCGGTTGCTTTTAAGCCTTCGCCGGAGCATCCGATTTTCACGCTGGAGGGCTGCCGTGTGCCGGATTGGAGCCGCTTCAAGAACACCATTCCCGCCGATATTAAACCCTACATCGCCGTCAATACCGGCATTTACAACACCGACGACTACATCGGGTACATGCGTCCCCTTAACGAAATGAACATGCCGACATTTCTCCGCACACACGGTCCTTATTCCATGTCGCGCTGGGCGCCGCTCTCCATGGTGGAGGCGATTTTTCAGACCTATCCGAATGTGATCGGTATTTCGGGCGGCGAAGCCCTGTCCGCCCACTATCGCGGCGGGGAAAATCAGATCTACACGGAACGTCTGCTTAAGCTCTGCGGCAAATACGGGCGCATTTTCTACGATGCCGACGGTTCTTACCCCGGAGAGAATAAATACCAAGCCCTCTATGAGACGAAGGGGAAATTCATGGAGGAGTATAAAGACCACCTGATCTTTGCCCAGAAGAACAATATTCTCCACCGCCAGTTCGTTTCCCAGAGTTCTGTCTTGGGACTTTACCTTGACGGCGACATTCTGGCCCAAGGAGCGTGGGAAGATGGAGGCTGGTATTGGCAGCAGGTCGGATTCAAGAATCTCGGTGAGATTCTGGGGCAGCGCGGCGGTGATGTGACCATGATGCCGCGCATTTTCTGGACCCTCAACTACACCATGGGCCTCGGCCGCGGTTGCAGCATCTTCAGTTTCGAAGGGCAGGTGGGGACGACCCCCGTGCCGAAAGGTTGGAATGTCGCGAAACAGGGAATGCCCGAGATCACCGATGCCGCCTATCGTAATCCCGCCGCTTTCTGGACTACCGATGGC
>JBILEA010000068.1:0-11807 GCA_044352355.1 Pontiellaceae bacterium
TTCACCATCCCCAATGAAACATCGTACCGGTCGGCAATATCCTGCCGGGTTCCTTTTCCGGCATCGTAGGATGCCAGAATCCTTACACGCAGATCCAACGATAATGTCTTCATGCAGGAAAAGCTACATGAAGCCTGCAGGTATGGCTATATTATTATTTAAAATGCTCGGGCTAAAGCGTATTTTATTTGATAAAACAATGTTAACTACTTATAAAAAGAGACTTAGCGAGGGCAGCCCCCGATTTCAAGGTTTCAAGACTGGGGAGGTATTGAATAACAGCATTCAATTTGAGCGCGCGCGGCGAAGCACAGGTCTCGACAGATACACCCGGCCGGGCTGAACCAGATCAATCACGATCGTGATAACCCCGCCGGAAACCTCAGCGCCCAACGGAAGATAAATTCGGCGGTTTTCGAGATCGGGACGCACCACGACCGGTTTGCCGAAAACCGGGGTTTCGCCCGGACCGGCAGTCAGGCTGACCGCGCAATTGCTCATAAAATCCAACTCCAGCGTATCCCCCGGTTCAGCATTTGCCGGAATCAGATGGCGCAAGGTAACCGACGGTCCTTTCGAGGTAATCCCGACGCTGTTCTCTCCGCCGGTGACAATGATTCCACCATTGACCACCTGGAACCCGCCTTGAATGTAGTTCGGTTTATACTGCGGATTTCGGCGAGGGAGCAGTGTACCGGCCTCCGTAAAATAGCGGACCATTTCTTCGCTCATGCGCTGAGTCACGGAAGGATAAAAAAAAGCCAGATTGCGGGTTTCGCCCGGATCAGCGCTTAAGTCGTACAGCTCGAACTCATCTTCCTGATTCGGACCGGAATGGAAGAATCGGATCAGCTTCCATTTCCCTTCACGCATGGCGATGTTGGCATAGTTGCCGGTGGCATAAACCGTGTGCGGGAAAACGATGTAAACCGGACCGCGATCCGTCGGCTCGCTGCGGAATGCCGGCAACAGGCTGACCCCGTCAAGCACATGCCCTTCCGGAGCCGGCAGGCCGAGAATATCGAGTACCGTCGGATAGAAGTCATAGCTGACAATGACCGCATCGCTGACAGAATTAACCGGAACCACACCCGGCCAGGAAACGATAAATGGAACCCGGATACCGCCTTCATAGGTATTCCCCTTGCCGCCTTTCAGGGGATTGTTATTCGTCGGGTTTTCTCCCTCGGGCCGATCATACATGTTGCCGCCGTTATCCGAGGTGAAAATCACTAGGGTGTTTTCCAGCAGCCCCTGACGCGCCAGTTCATCCATCACTTTGCCGACGTTGTCATCCATCGTCTTCACCATCGAGGCCATAATCGCCGAGCGCTGATACCAAGCCGCTTCGGCCAAGTCGTGCCTCTCTCCGATATAGTCCGGCTTGCCCTGAAAAGGGGCATGTACGTTATAGAGCCAGAGTGCAATAAAGAACGGATCGCCTGCTTTATCCTGGATAAAGCGGACCGTCGCATCGCCCATCACATCATCGGCATTGGGGTTGCCCCGGGTTGGCGGAAAGTTCGCCTCTTCCGGCCAGGGACCGAAAAAGCCCGGAGGCGGCGGGCCGGGAGTACCGCGACCGCCGACGACCACATCAAAGCCGTAGTTTTCCGGGATATAGGGCTCGTGCCCCAGATGCCATTTGCCGAAGAAGGCCGTCTGGTAGCCTGCCTGTTTAAAAATCGTTCCGATCGTCGGGATTTCCATCGGAACTCTGGTCGCGGATTGCGGAATAGTCATCGGCATGCCGGGATCGGCAGAATCCGACTCGACCGGATGGAGCACCACCTCCCGCACATGCCCGGACGGTGCAGTGTAGTTGAGCCGTCCGCAGCTCTGGCCGGTAATCACCGAGGCGCGTGTCGGCGAGCAAAGCGGGCTGGATGCATAGGCACTGGAAAAGCGAATACCGCGAGCCGCCAACGCATCGATATTCGGCGTATGGAAAGTCTCACTGCCGTAAACCGAGAGGTCGCGCCAACCGAGATCGTCCACCATGATATGAATAATATTTGGGCGATTCGCCGGCGTTTTTGCCTGCGTTGAACCGACGGCGACCATTATACCTACAAAAGCGGCAATCATTTCTTTTGTTCTATTTATCATTGTATCTCTTTGTGTTTATTCCCGCTTAGGCCCCTGTCCGGTGCCCTAACTGGAAATTCCATGGAACACCACCAGCTTAGAAACTTGAAACTGGTTGACTTCTTCTTTGACCCATTTTTGGGGCTGATACAATTGAATGTTCATTCAGCAGCCTCCCCGGCCCGCCCCTTCTTTTTGCCAAGAGGAATCGGTTTAGCCGCAGGCGTGGTCGCTTCCCAGTCCGCCAGAGCTTTCTTGAATTCCTCCTGCACGCCGGCATAGGCCTTATCAGATAACACGTTCTGCGTTTCCCAGGGGTCTTTCACGAGATCAAACAACTGTTCGTACTCTAGCTTCCCGCCTTTTTTGAAACGCACGTATTTGCGGGTCGTGCTGGTAATAGCCACCACCTGGCTGTCCACACTGCTACCCAACTCGCTGACCGCATACTTCCGCCACTCGACCGCTTTGCCTTGAGCCAGAGGGAGAAGACTCTTCCCCTGGACGTTGACGGGAATATTCAGCCCCGCCGCTTCCATGAGTGTCGGCAGGAGGTCAATGGAACAAGCCAACTCATTCACGCGGGTTCCCGCCGGAACAATCCCTGGCAGGCGGATGATCATGGGAACTCGAATGGTCGGCTCATAGCCTGTAGCGCACTTGGTCCAGAGCCCGTGCTCAGCCATCATTTCGCCATGATCGGCCGTATAGACCACGATGGTGTTTCCCGCAAGGCCGGATTTTTCCAGCTCCTGCAGCACCAGACCGATGTTGTGGTCAATCTGTGAGACATACCCGTAATAATAGGCCAAGGTCTGCCGGTGAAGCAGTTCTGTGTCGTAGGTGCCGCTCTTGCGGAGAAAGCGGTCCATCCCGGGGAGTTGCATATCCTGCTGATTCCAGGTTGGCGGGAGTGTCAGCATGGCCGGGTCGTACCACTCGGACCAAGGCTTGGAAACGCAAATCGGTGTATGCGGCCCTTCAAAAGAACACCAGACTACAAACGGCTTGGATTTATGATCCCGGATAAAGTCAATCGTCGCTTGTGCAACCATGCCAGCATCGTGCTTTTGATTGGGCAATGCACATTCGCCGACTTTGGCCCGTCCGGGATGCGCTTGTTCATACGGCAGTGACTTGCTGTATTCCCAGAAACCGTGCGGGACATCCACTAAATCAAAGCCATGATTTTTGTTTTCGGGCGTCATATCCATGTGGTGCTTGCCAATGGTGCCGCAAAAATAGCCTTGCGCGTGAAACAGATCCGCCACCGTATTTTCGTCGGAATTCTGTCCGCATCCATTGGAGTACGTGCCGGTGCTGCGGGCATAGCGCCCGGTAAAGATAGAATACCGGGATGGGATGCACTGGGGTGTCTGGCAGATGGCCCGTGTGAAGACCGCGCCTTGCGCCGCCAGCGCATCGAGGTTCGGCGTTTTGACCTCCGTGCTGCCGTAACAGCCCAGCGCCCGCGCATTGTGCTGGTCGGACATAATGAACAACACGTTCAGCGGAGGCTGTGTTTGCGTCGCCGCAAAAGTCCCTAAAGCCGACAGCGCCAGCGTGGACGTTCCGGCGGCGTTCAAAAAATGACTGCGTTTCTGTTTCATATTTACAACTCCTACTGGTCGTCAGGGTCACTCTGTGTTTTCTTCTGCTTCGTCTTATTCTGAGTCTTCTTTATTTATTTCATTTTGCAGCGTCACCGGCCCGAGCAAGCCGGCCGGCAGCAGTTTCTCACTATTGAGCGACATCTGCGACCACGCAGAATCCTCATAGAGCCATGTACGCCGCTGTTCTTCAGGAAGTTTATGGTCGCCGGCCAGCCGGTTGTTCCAGGTATTGATGATGACGACCTCCAGCGTGTTGCTGCCGATCTTCGCCGCACGGGCAATGTCCACGTGCCACGGCGGTGTCCAGAGCGTTCCCAGTTCCTGACCATTCAGACGCACCGTGGCGAGACTTCGCACGTCCCCAAGATCGAGGAAGAGCCCTGCCTTTGTCGCGAGCAGATCCGACTCGGAAAGCTCGAACGTCGTCCGATAGGTCGCCATACCCGAGTAATGTTTGATACCCTCCTCCGGATGCTTGGTCCAATCCATGAGCCGGGGAAATACGACATGTTCCGGGCCACCCCATTGCGGATCGAAGGCCACCTCCCAAGGGGCTGTCAGGGTGGCGAGGGTTTTCAACGCCGGGAAGTTCTTCTCTTTCCCCACCGTCGGTGTGCCCGGCTGACGGAACACCACGAACCAGGATTGATTCGGGGCAAAACGGAGCGGAACAATGGTCTGGCTGTCCTGCTCGCGCCACTCCGGCAGGGTGCGGCGTTCGCCGGTCACGGCATCCCACAGCTCCGGCTGACGCCCCGTCACGCGAAACACGCCATCCGCCTGTTGCGCCTCGTCCTTTTGGTTCGAGACGAAATATATGTCCGCCTCCGCCGAACGGCGATGGGTGAAGAGAAAGTTGGATTCCGCCGAGGCATTGCGATATGCGATGTCGGCAGGTATTTTCGTGGCCGTAAACACCTCAGACAGCGACTTACCCCAGATTACGCGGCCTTGGCCATAAGAGTGCTCGCCGCTGGCTGTGACCGTCGTCCCGCCCCAAAGTTCGGTCGACAGCTTCTGGACTTGTTCATCGCACGCCGGGAAGCCGGTCATGCTCGGCGATTGGGTCGGCGGCTCACCGATCACCGTCGCGCCAGCCTTGACCAGATCAGCGATCTTCTTGAGCAGTTCCGGACGCATCGTGGCCTGTTTGGGCAATACCAGCACGCGATAGCTCACGCCGTGCGGAAGTACCAGACGGCCCTCCTGCACGACGAGGTTTTTTTCGATGACCTCGGCATTGATATAGTCGAAATCAAAGCCGGGCGACAGTTCGGGATCGCGGACGCCGGTCATTTTCGGGACATCCTCGCCGATGAAGTAGGCCACGTCGGCCACCCGCCAGCCCTGTTGCAGCAACCAGCCGCTGCGCCGGGTGTAATCCATGAAGGCCTTGCCGCGTTCGAACCAGGTGTTCTGGCGGTTGAACTCCGAACCAAATCCCTTGTTCATGCCGGGGAACCTGCCGCCGTCCGGCTGATGGATGTAAACGTGCAGCACCCGATGGTTGATGCCTTCGCAAAACGACCAGTCGCCGCGCGCCTTCAGATCGCCGGGCGCATTCACGAATGGCTTGCCGCCGGTGAATGATTCCGCCGAGACGAAGGGCATGCCGTAGATGTTGGCGCAAGATGCTGCCGCCCGGCACTCGATGGAACCAAGAGCCCCATCGACCCAGAATTCACCGCCGATGCGATCGGATCGGCTGCCGTATTTCAGAAACTCGCTAGGAAATCCCCAGTGGCCGTAGTTCTCCAGCCACAGGCCGAGTCCGTTGGCATTAGCAACCGCACGCAGTCCACCCACGTATTCCGTGGCGATATCATCAGCCACCAGTCGGCGCAGATCCCAAAGGAAACGCTCGCTCTGCGTCGCGCTACCGACCAGTCGGCCACTGAGCACCGGCAGCCAGAGCAGCGGATCGTAACCGAACACTTGGCGGAAGCGTTTCTCCAGACCATCGGTCCAGTTCTGCGATCCCATCTCATAACTGTCGGCGACGACCCGGGTGAGGGCTTTGCGGTCGGCGGCGGGCATGCGTTTGAGGATCTGACCGACGAAGGCGGCGAAATGCTCTTGCACCAGCTTGGCGCTCATCTTGTCCACCTCGAGGCCAGTACCTTCCTTTGAGGCAGGGTTATTCTCCACTCCGGTCGGGGTCATGCCGATGCGCTGGATGACCCACTCGCCTGCCGGAACCTGCCACGTCAGCGTGCCGTCCGCCGTCATCAGCTCGGAGAGGTTGGTTACCGCCGCAGTCGGCACGGCGAGCGACGCCAACTCCGGTTCAGGCTGCGCGGGCCAGAGATAGGAATCCCATTCCGGCAAGGGCGTGGGGTGCATCTTGCCGAGCTGCTTCTCGACGAAGAATTCCAGTCGCGCGGCGCCGGAAAGCTGGATCTCCGCCAGCTCCATCGCCCCCTTGCCGGTGAAGCCCGAGCACACCAGCCGGAAATGGCTGCTGGTGGTCGCAGGAAACCCGACGGTAACGGGGCCGTTGGGCATGAAGCCAACGGTATCTGTTGTTTTCTCACGCTCGTAGCGGAACGAGCGCACACGCTGGAATTTGCCCTGCCCATCCTGAGCAAGCAGTTCGCAATCCATACTGAATGGCGATTCCCCCGGGCATAGCGTCAGGCTGCGAGCCGTCAGCGGCGTGCCCAATTCGAGATCCACGGCAACCGGCTTGGCGTTTTCGTTCTGGGTGAGGGCCGCAGCCGTGGCGGGATTTCCATCGATCAATCGAGCCGCATCCTTGACGAACGGCGCGACGGTGATACGTGCGGCATGAGCGGCCAGAGTGTCCTTTTCCAGCGGCGGTGCGGGAAAGGCGAGCACGGAGACATCCTGGAACGGCGTCTTGGGCACCGTGAGTTTGCCTACGAAGTGCTGCGGTCCGGTGACGCGCAGTTCTGATGTGGCAAGATAGCGCATTGCCTGTTCGGGTTTAATCCATGGGCCGCCGGACATGCTCCAGCCAGGGCAGTTAAAGATACCGATGTCGACGCCGATGCGTCCACCCTCGCGAATGGCGTGTTCGGTCATCTGCCACCAGGGTTCACTGAGGACGACGGCATCGCCCTGCTTGCTGCCGAAGGAAATGTTGCCGATAAACGCTTCGCCGATGCCGACGTGCTTCATCGCCTCCAGATCCTTGGTGATGCCCTCTTTCGAGACGAAGCCGTTGATCCAATACCAGTAGCACCACGGTTTCGTTTGCTCGGGCGGATTCGCAAACCCCTCTTCAAGCGAAACGGTCGGCTCGGCGGCGGCGGTGAGAGCCAGCCACAACAGGGACAAACAAATGGAGAAACGGTTCTTTATGAGGGCACCTTCTACTGCATTTTTTTTAACTGCATTTTCTCGCCACGAGCATCGCTCTGGCATATCGAATCGCCATCGCATTCATCTGTTATCTGCCGGCCCTGATGCAGTACGGAAACGAAAGGCCACATGGGTTTCATTCACTGCCGGGATTGGAACAGATTTCCCGCTCTGGATTAGCTTAGCAAACCCCTGATCCCATGTAATATTATAGTGCGTGCCAGCTTCCAAGAGCGGGAAATCCTTGAACTGAACCGTATTTCCCCCCTGGCAAGAATGGTATTCATCAGGATCCGCCTCCCAAAGAATACTGGAACTGCCATAGCGCATGAGCCGGATCTTCTTCCCGACCGTTCCTGAAAAATCAAGCGGAGCGTCAAAATGCAGATGCAACCCGCCATCGAGCGGAACATGATCCGCCATCAGGGCCGGGATCGAATCGACAAGATGCAGGTATTTATTACCCCAATCATGTCCCCACCCCCTGCGAATCGTTCCCTCCTGTGTATTCCCTTTTTCATAGTTGCCAGCATACTGGTTCCACCGCTCAATCAACCGGTTGAATTGTTCGGGATAAATCTCCCGCAAATTGCGGCGCTCGGTCGGATCTTCAGAAACCTGATAGAGTTCCCATGGAGAATCCGCATAGCTGGCAATTTTCCACCCCTGTTCATATACCCCACGTGATCGGGGGAAACTGGTGATGAACAGATTGCTTCCCCCGCTGACAGTGGTGGCTGTATCAAAGGAAGCCGCCAGCGATCTCCCCATGAGCGGACGGGTGTCCGGTTTCCCAAAACGCCCCGGATACTCCGCCCCGGCAAATTCCAGAAACGTGGGATAAAGATCCCAGATGCTGCAGCTTTCATGAAGGATCTTTCCATCCGCGTGCGTGATGCCTTTCGGCCAATGGATAACCAGAGGGGATCTCAGCCCCCCCTCAAAACTGGAGTGTTTATAGGATTTAAATGGGGTGTTGCTTAACAGTCCCCATCCATAGTTGGCATGAACCGAATCCCTCTTGGTTCCGGGTGTGCGGATCTTCTGTGCATACGGCCCGGCATATGCGGCACCGTTGTCGGACAGAAAAACGATAAGCGTATTCTCCAGAACCGAATCGGATTGGCTCCCATCTCCGTCAGGATCGGAAAGAAATGCGATGATCCGTCCGATATTCTGATCCATAATATCGACCATTGCCGCATAAGTAGCCATGCAGAGCTCTTCAAAGTCACGGTCCAGTTCCCACGGTCTGTCGGATCGTTTCGGCAGATTACTCCAATCTGGAACCTCTACCCCTTTTTCTGCCAGAGCAGTATCCGCAGCAATGATACCGAGAGCCTTTTGCCGGGCAAAACGCTGTTCTCTCAAGACATCCCATCCTCTGGCATAAACACCCCGCTTCAGGTATTTTTCGACCGCTTCTTTGGGTGCTTGAAGCGGGCTGTGCGGTGCCGTGTAGGCGATATGTGAAAAAAACGGTCTTCCCTCTTTCAAGGACTCTCCAATGAATTGTATGGCGTAGTCGGTGATCGCACGGGTGGCGTAGAAGTCATCCCCGAAATCCCGGAACGGCTTGCCGTTCAGTACCCACTTATTGTTTCCGAAGTAAAAATCTGACATTCCGTCATTAAGGCCGAAATGCAGGTCGAAGCCGAAGTCCGTCTGAGGATTCCCCACCATGGGCGCAAATCCGTGGGCCTTCCCTGACATGCTGGTGCTGTACCCGGAATCGCGAAGCATCTGTGGCAGCGGCACGGCGTATCTGAACGTATTCTGTCCGGCTGCCGTATGCGCCATCCCGGAAAGGAGGCCTATGCGGGAAGTCAGACACATGGGTGTCACGCGAAATTGACTGTAACGCAATCCGGAGGAAGCCAGTCTGTCCAAATGAGGCGTGTCGATTTCCCCGCCGTAGCAACCCAGATCCGAGTATCCCAGATCATCGGCCACAATCAGCAAAATGTTTGGGCGGTCATTATGCGTTGCCGCATTAAGCGATCCTGCGGAAAATAACGCAGCAAGGCTGCACAAAAACCGTGTACGGGTCTTCATTTCTCATTTCCTTTGTTTGACAAAATATCTTCTGCTATTTCGATTTTCATGCACGGCTCGAATTCAAGACTCAAATAGCCTTCAGGGCTTGCGCTCCGCAAAAACTCCCGCCCGTTTGCGCAAATACGATAAGTCTGTCCCGGAACAAGATTTCCACATTCGACCAGAAACGCGAGGGCGGTTGCATCCAGACTTTGGACGGCAACATTCCGGATCTGCGAGGAGTCATCCCTTCGCTCCACAGTCACCGAAAACGAATGGCCGCGCCAGGATGCTTTATTCAATGTCAGCCGTGTGAGTTCCGCAGGCAGAACCGGTTTAAGCAAGATGCCATCCGGTGTTGCCGAAAGGCCCAGATAGCCGTGAACCAAAAAAGCCGGAACAAGGCCAGACTCGGGGAACTCTCCGATGATGCCCCACTTCCACGGCGCCCCAACATTGTTTTTCGGATCGCGCCGCAGCTCGTCCTTCCCGAACTCACCCAGAATGGAAGAAAACCGCGAAAAACTGTCCTCGGCATTCAGGGTCTTCAGTCGTGCCATCAGATCGTAAAAAGAGACATAAAAAATGGCTCCGCCGTTTTCCACATGCTCTCCGTAGGCGGCGTTCGGTTTTTTTCCGTCAACCGTGATCGCTCCCTCTAAATTCCACCACCAATACTTGCCGCGATTTGGGATACTCTCGACCGCACGCGTCGTGGAGCGGGGCGCCCAGACCAGATCGTAAATATCCATGCCGGTGACACCAGTTCGTTGTCCGTTGACCCTCTGGATATCCGACTCGATCTTTCGTTTCCCATCCAGCCATTGAAAGATTTCCTCGCCTTGTTCCCGATCGGCAAGACCATAGGTTATGGCTTCGAGATTCAAGTAGGTAAACCCCAGATCCCATTTGCGTCCTTCTACATCAATGCACCCGATATACCGTCCCGTATCCCTGTCCCAAAACTCCTCGTTGAATCGGGAGCGTACAGTTCGCATCAACACTGTGTACTCAGCAGCCTTCTCCGGATCGCCAAATTCGGCCTCCAGTTCACGCATGGCATTAAGCGATGCAAAAAAATAGATGTTCGCATAAGCACTCTTGTGACCAAACAAAAAATTATCCCAATAGTCAGTCGGCTTTCCGTTGACCGTGCCATCGGCGATGTCTTCAGGGATCACAAGCAGTCCGTCGCGCCCCTGTAGATCATTGAGCTGATACACCATCGCCCGGCGGCATTTTTCCAGCACCGTCATTCCTTTTGAAACATCGCGCACCTCAGGACTGTACCGATTTGGAACTGTATTCGGATCAACCGTGTTGAGAAATTCACGGCCCCCCTGCCACATCGCATACCGCCAAACTCCAAGAATATATTTTGAATTGGTATCGAAGTGGCGGAAATGATGGGTCGGCCATCCCTCCTCCGTTTTCCAGGACCAGACATACCCCCCTTCCGACATCGGATAAGTCAGGAGATTCTGGCGAATCTTCTTTATCTCCTTTGCTTCAGCCGACCAAACAAACTTGAGTGCATTCCACTCGGCCCAACCCGCTTCATTTCCCTGACTCGGCACGGCCCCGTCATCCGCCGTTCCAAAAACCTGCCACATGCGGTTCACTCTTCCATCGAAATCCGATCCGCACGATGTGGAATATAAATCCGCACAGCCAAGCCCCGCCAACCCCAATGTTATGAGCATAAGGCAGAGTTTCAATTTTCTTGAACAAGGCTTGCGGACATTCATTTATCTGATCTGCTCCCCCGGATCGCTTGTACTGTCACAGGACCAATAATCCCGGAAGGCTGCAATTTCGCTTCAGGAGTTTTAACATCGCCGAAATCAGCAGCTTTGCTCAGGTAGGTCGTAAAGGTGTAGCGACCGGTTTTGTATGGTCTGCCCTCAAGCAATCCGGACTCCCACTGCACAGTGCGCGCATCCCGATCCCCATCCATTGTATCCCCGATCAGACGGTTTTCCCAGGAATTGGCCACCTCCACGGTCAAGACATTGCCTTTCGGCTTCAACGCGCTACCGACTGGCAGCTGCCACGGTGCGGTCCAGGCGATCCCCAATTCGATACCATTTAAAGAAACCCTTGCCATCTCATGCACCTTGCCGAGATCGATTAATAGTTCTGCGGAGCGATCTGTACCCTCCGGAAGATCAAATGTTTTGGTATAGGTGGCAATACCCGAATAATATTTGATTCCGCGTTCACCGTGCCGACTCCAATCCAGCAGTGCGTCGAAGGTTGTTTTTTCTGGGCCGCCGCGCGCAGGATCAAAAGCAACCTCCCAGGCTCCCATCAACTCCATGACCTGTTCTTTCCTTGGGAAGTTTACACGATAATCCTGCTTGCCGGTTGCAGTGGCGGAAAACACGACGAAGTAGCTCTCATAGGGCGCAAACTTTAGCGGTACATTGATTGTGTCCCCAGTCGGCGTATAGTCCGACAGTATCCGGCGTTCCCCGGTTTCAGGATGCCATAGTTCTGGATTCATTCCCGCTATCCGAAATGAAGCATAGGTCTCCACGGGATCGGCCGATCTATTGGAAACAAAATAGATTTCCTTATCCCCGGTGCGCCGATGCGTGAACCGGAGCGAATCGACTGGGGCAGAAAAGTCCTCCGAAAGCCCTGTTCCGTTTAGCAGCAAAGCCGTTTTTTCATACGACGGATAAAACGGCTCGTCATCACCGGTTTTGCTGTAAACATCTTTCCCCCAGTAAATCACTCCCT
>JBILEA010000299.1:0-3389 GCA_044352355.1 Pontiellaceae bacterium
CGCGGCGATTTCCGATTTGGGAATGCAGAAGGATTGCGCGGTGCGCGGGCGGGCGAGTTCCGGGTTTGTAGTCCCGGCTTTAGCCGGTCCTCCACCCGAGCCGCCTGAAGGCGGGACTACAAACGAACGCCACCTCGCCAGAATATCGGGAAGATTGTTTTTCGCGTGTTCGGCGTCCGTCAGCTTGGCGTTGACGCCGAGTTTTTCTTCGGGAAGCAGCGGCGTGCGTTTGTCGTCGAGGCTCATGCCGTCGGCTTCGACGTCGTAGAACCAGACGTGGTCAGTGCCGCCGGAGTTGGTTTTGGTGAAGAGCAGGATGGCGGTGGAAACGCCCGCATACGGTTTGAATACGCCGCCGGGCAGCGAGATGACGGCGTCGAGTTTTTGCTCCTCGACCAGCATGGTCCGCAACGTTTTGTGTGCGTTGGACGAGCCGAAGAGCACGCCGTCGGGCACGATGACGGCGGCGCGTCCGCCGGGTTTCAGCAGGCGCATAAAGAGCGCGAGGAACAGCAGTTCGGTTTTCTTGGTTTTGACGATCTGCTGGAGGTCTTTGGCGGTGTTTTCGTAGTCGAGACTTCCGGCAAACGGCGGATTGGCCAGCACCAGCGTGTATTTTTCTTCTTCTCCGGCGTGATCCTGCGCCAGCGAGTCGCGGTAGCGGATGTCGGGGTTTTCGACGCCGTGCAGGAGCATGTTCATGCTGCCGATGCGCAGCATGACGTTGTCGAAGTCGAAGCCGTGAAACAGTCCGTAATGAAAGTGCTTTTTGAGTTTTTCGTCGCGGAAGATTTCCGGATGGTTGCGGCGCAGGTATTCGCCCGCCGCCACCAGAAAGCCCGCCGTTCCGCCCGCCGGGTCGCAGATGACATCGGTGGGCTGCGGCGCGGTGAGTTCAACCATGAGCTGGATGATGTGGCGCGGGGTGCGGAACTGGCCGTTCTGTCCGGCAGAGGCGATTTTGCCGAGCATGTATTCGTAGAGGTCGCCTTTGGTGTCGCGATCTTCCATCGGAACGGCATCGAGCAGATCCACCACTTTGGCCAGCAGGGCGGGCGTCGGGATGGTGAAACGGGCGTCTTTCATGTGGTGCGCGTAGGTGGAGTCGTCGCCGCCCAGCGTGCGCAGAAACGGGAAAACGTGCTCGCCGATGACGGTGTACATTTCCGCCGGAGCGAAGTGCTTGAAGCGCGACCAGCGCAAATCGTCATAGGCACGGCCTTTAGGGTCTTTGCCTTCCGGGAAGGTGCGGCGTTCCATCGGTTTTTTGAGCCGGGCGGATTTGTTTTCTTCCAAGGTATGTAAATCGTCGAGACGGCGCAGGAAGAGCAGATAGGTGATTTGCTCGATCACTTCGAGCGGATTGGAGATGCCGCCGGACCAGAAGGCGTCCCAGATGCGGTCAATTTGACTTTTGATGGCGGAGTTCATAGCGTGGTGTCCTTTAGCAAAGCTGAATTAATGCGGCCGAGCGTAAGGCTTTTCTCCAACCATTGGAAGCACGGGGAATAGATTTTCGGAAAAGGTGTTAGTGAGCACATCCGTACATTTGCTCAAGTTTTAGTTTCAATCCCAAAAGGGATTCGCCTACCGTGCACCGAAGTTTTTGAGCATTTGCAGGCCGGCAGCCTGACTTTTTTCGGGGTGAAACTGGACGGCAAAAACGTTGTCCTTCCAGACCGCGGAACAGTATTTCATGCCGTAGTCGGTTTCACCTGCGACAATGCTTTGATCTTCCGGCGCGACGTAGAAGGAGTGGACAAAATAAAAATAGGCCCCGTCGTCCACGCCTGCGAACATCGGACAGTCCGGCTTTTTCCGGTTCACCGCGTTCCAACCGATCTGCGGAACTTTCAGTTCGCGGGCGATCTGAAACCGCTTCACGCTGCCTTTGAATATGCTCAGCCCTTCGATACCCGGAGTTTCTTCCGAGGTTTGGAAAAGCGCCTGAAGTCCTAGACAGATGCCCATAAACGGGTTGCCGTCAGAAATCCATTTTTTAATGGGCGCCACAAATCCATGTTCTGTGAGATGCGCCATGCAATCTCCGAATGCCCCTACCCCCGGCAGAATAATGGCGCGGCAGGAATCCATCTGCTGCGAGGCGGAGATAATTTCCGCGTCCAGCCCGAGAAATTTGCAGGCATTGGAAACACTTCCCAGATTGCCCATACCGTAATCAATAATGCCGATTTTGCTCATGGAGAGTTTTTAACCGCGAACGGCTTCGAATGCACACGAAAAATCTTCCGGGTTATTTCACTTCGAATCCGTCGCGAATCTTCCCATCGTAGCCGATAATCGGTTCGACGTGTTCCACTTTGCCTAATTCACGGCATCCGGGCGCGGTGCCATCGCTCCCCAGATCGCCCTGCATGGCCGCAACAAGCGCTTGGAGCTGCTTGACGACGTCCGGATTCTGCGCGGCAACATCGGTCGCTTCGCCGATGTCGGCCTTGAGATTATAAAGCTTCGCTTCGGCGGCAGGATTTTTCTCGCCGGGGAGCTGGAGTTTCCAGTCGCCGTGGCGAACGGCTTCGAGACGAAAGCCTTTATAGTAGTAAAAGGTTTCGTGGGCCGGTTTCGCGGTTGCGTCGCCAGCCAGCTGCGGCCAGATATTGGCACCGTCGATCTTGCGATCCGCCGGAACTTTTCCGCCCGCCAGCGCGGCGAAGGTCGGCAGAATGTCAAACATTCCGGTGATGGCGTCGCACTCGGTGCCGGCGGGAACTTTGCCCGGCCACCAGGCGATGGTGGGAACGCGAATGCCGCCTTCGAGTGTACTGCCTTTGTTACCGCGCAACGGCGCATTCACTGCACGCGAGGTGCCGCCGTTGTCGCTCGTGAAAATCACCAGCGTGTTCCCGGCGAGTCCGTTCGCACGCACCGCTTCGAGAACGCGGCCTACACTCCAGTCCACTTCCTCAACCCAGTCGGAGTAAATGCCGTTCGGCGATTTACCGGCCCATTTCTTTCCGGGATAAATCGGGAAATGCACGGCGTTGTGCGGAAGATAAAGGAAAAACGGCGCGGCTTTGTGTGCGGCGATAAACTTCACCGCCTCATCTGTATAAATCTCTACAAGCGATTGCTGGTCGTCGGGAAGGACTCGCTTAACAACCCTGCCGTTGCGAAGGAGCGGCAACGGCGGCTGTCCCTTTGCCTTTGCTTTTGGGGCCGGGCTGCCGAGACTGCTCTTCACGCCGTCTTCGGCGGGGCCCATATCATTTGAGTACGGCAAACCAAACCAGTCATCGAATCCTTGATTCGTTGGCAAAAATTCCGGCTGGTCGCCCAGATGCCATTTGCCGACGATGGCGGCGGCATAGCCTGCGGTTTTGAGTACCTCGGCGACCGTGATTTCCTTCGGTGACAACCCAATATCATTG
>JBILEA010000300.1:0-3382 GCA_044352355.1 Pontiellaceae bacterium
CCACTTCGATCTGCAACATATCACCCGCAAAAGCCTGCGCTTTATAGATAACAACCGAATCAAGCATGATGGTGCCGTACCCTTCGACGTTGATTTCGCTGTAACCAAAGGTTTTCAGAAAACGGACGCGCGCTTCATGCATTAGGGCCAGCACATTGGCATTCCCAAGATGTCCCCCGTAGTTAATATCGGTAATACGAACGGTCAGTTCTGTTCTAAAGGAATAAAGCGCCGGCATCTCAAGTTTTATACGCCCCATAGAAAAGCTCCTTTTTTAAGTTGATTCACTCAACCAGCCTGTGTAGCTTACACCGCTCGTTTAAAAACGATAAGCCTTTGGAGAAGAAAAATGAGAATTCGCCGTTCAATGCGTAAGAAGCCGCTTCGCCGTCCGACAAAAAAAGCCGGGCCTAAGCGTTACCGTATAGCCCAGCAGAAAAAACGCCTGGCCGTAGCGGGTATCCCGGAAACAATCATTCGCCGGATGACCAATAAAGACATCCGCGAATCCCTGATGAAAAATAACGCCTAAGGCTGTATTTAATCATTTTGTTTCTGTATAACGCCCCGAATTTCGGGGCGTTTACTTTTCCGGAATGAAAATGAAAAAGCAGAACATTATTCTCATAGGCTTCATGGGTACCGGCAAAACCGTAACGGGCCGCGTACTGGCCGAACGAACCGGCATGGAGTTGGTCGATATGGATTCCATCATCGAACAGCGCCAAAAAAAACCGATCTCGGAGATCTTTGCAACTCAAGGCGAACCCGCCTTCCGCGTCATGGAGCGTGAGCTGGTCAAAGAGCTTTCAACCCGTAGCGGCCTTATTATCTCCACCGGCGGCGGCGTCGTGCTAAACCCCGACAATATCACCGACTTTGAAAAAAGCGGACTGGTTGTCTGTCTGACCGCTTCACCAGACACTGTTTTCCAACGGGTGGAAAAAGACACAACCCGCCCGCTCCTTTCCGGCGACAAAAAAGCGCAGATCAGCGCGTTACTGGAAAAACGCCGCCCGTTATATGCCGCTATCACGCACGGTATCCATACCGACGGATTAACCGATCAACAAACCGCCGATCAGATTCTAAAGCTGTACGCGCTTGAATCCTGCGGCTGAAAAGATAAGAGTACCCGTCTTTGTAAACAGGAGTCTGACTATGATTGATGAAAAACATACCGATCTGCAAAAAAAACAGGAGCTTGCAAAACACGAAGTGCAGGAGGTCATGGGATTTCTAAAACGCTACGGGAAACTGATCGGCGCCGGCATTCTCGCCGCTGTAGTAATGGTTTTCGTCTCCAGAGGCTGGGCTCAACATAAAGCCACCAAGCTGGCCAAAGCCGAGCAGGCGCTGATGTCCGCCCAGACCTCGCAAGCACTTGAAACCGTAGTAAAAGACTACAGTTCAACGCCAACCGCACCAGTAGCCCTGCTCAATCTGGCCAAAACCCTTTATAATGAAGGTAACTATGCACAGGCTCGTATTCAGTACGAACGGTTCCTGAAAAAATATAAAAGCCACGAAATGAGCCCCGCCGCCGAACTCGGTCTGGCTTACTGCACAGAAGCAGACGGCGATTTTAACGGTGCCGCGACACAGTTTGCGGCTTTCGCCAAAAAACATAGCAAAAACTATCTCCAGCCCGTAGCGCTCCTGAGCGTCGCCCGCTGTATGGAACAGGGCGGACGCATTGCTGAAGCGCGTATTATCCTTGAGGATTTTCTGGCCGAAAACGCCGGCAGCCCGTGGGCTGGAACAGCCGACGGAACTCTGAAAGCGCTCAACGACGCGGCGCAGAAAAAGTAAATTTACTCTTCCTCTTCGCCGGCGCTTTCTTCTAACAGCGCTGCGCGGGCGCTGATATACGGGCCGGGGAAAAGCTCCAGAAACTCGTCCGGCTTCTTTTTGTACATTTCGCACACACTGCGATAGCCCGACCGCGGATAGCGCAACACATCTTCTAACTCGAAGGTTGCCGCATTCTGCACGGCAAAAAGCAACTCATCGCCCGTCGAGTCCTGTACATTTAGCAACAGATGCTTTTCCGCTGGCGGTACACGCTTCATGTTCTGCGTGTGAATGGTGTATTTAATATATTCCACCACCCGCTCTTCCATCCCCGCTTCGATGATGAAAATGAGCTCAACCAGCTCGGTGCGGGTAAACACCAACCGGACGCGCGGAGGCTCTATATCGGGCGGCATCACTCGGCGAAGTTCTTCCATGCTCCGGTCAAATTCGTCCAGAATCTCTTCGCGCGAAACGACCGTATCAGGCATCCAATGGATAAGAATATTGCGATCGGCATCGTGGTAAAGCAGCGGTTTATCGATCCGGAATGAAGCCGCGCACGACTCACACTGGATACGATTAAGCCGATTCTCAAACAACGCAGTTTTCAGCTCCGGCTGTTGCGCCACATGAATGGCCTCATAAAGTTCTACCTGCTGTTCATGCTGACACTGCGGACAACGGATAGCGTATGTTTTGCGAGTGCTCATAAAAAATTAAACTCCTTCTGCGTACTACATGCCGGGAAATGCGCGCCCCAACCGGCCGCAAATAAAACAGTATAAACGCAAAGCCGACAAGGGCGAACTGGTGGCTCTGGTAAAAAAGCGGAAGTTTTCCCTCGCAGTCGTTTCGCAGCGGATGAAGACGGAATATCCCGAATGTGCTCTGTGTCGGCAAAAACGATCTGGTGGTTATTTGTAATCGTCGGGGTTGATGCCAAGTTTCTGGATGCGATAGTTAATGATGCGCTGGGTGGTGTTGAGATAGCGCGCTGATGCCGCGGCGTTGCCGCGGTGTTTCTTCAGCGCATCAATCAATATTTCCTTTTCGTAGCTCTCAACCATCGTTTTCAGATCGGCTCCGTCTTTCGGAAAGATGGAGGTTTGCGTTTCATCGCTGGTCTGGAGCGATGGCGGTAGGTTGTAGCCGTGAATCACTTCATCCGAGGCCGTCAGAACAGCGCGCTCAATACAGTTTTCCAGCTCGCGCACGTTGCCCGGCCAGTGATAAGCCATCATCATATTAATCGCCGAAGTCGAGGTGCGTTTAATGCTTTTGCCATACATTTCGCCGTATTTCTGCAGAAAATGGTCGGCCAGTAGCATAATGTCGCTGCGCCGTTCGCGCAACGGCGGCAGGATGATCGGAAACACGTTAAGGCGGTAATACAGATCCTCACGGAACTTTTCCTCGGAAATCTCTTTTTCGAGATTGCGGCTGGTGGCGGCGAGGACGCGGACATTAACCGAAACGCTTTCCGAACTTCCGACGCGTTCAAAGGTTCTCTCCTGCAGGACCCTCAGAAGCCGCACCTGTACGGCCGGAGAAATGTCGCCGATTTCGTCAAGGAAAATGGTTCCGC
>JBILEA010000301.1:0-3380 GCA_044352355.1 Pontiellaceae bacterium
AGACCGGTTTCCTCGCAGGCCTTCTCCTTGGCTGTCACGTAGGAGCGGGAGGCAGGATCGTCGCCGACCAGCAGCACGCCGAGGCCGGGAACGATCCCCTGCTTCTTCAATTCAGCAGTTCTTGCCTTCAGTTCTGTGCGAAACTCCTGTGCGATAGCCTTACCATCCAAAATCTTAGCGGACATTCTAAAACTCCTGTTTAAATCCGGGGGGAATCTAGCCGTAGATGAATCCGGATGCAAAACTAACCAGATGCAATTTCCTAAAAAAATCAATACAGGGAACAATCAAATCTTCTGCCTCCGGCAGATCCGCCGAAGGCGGAAACCGCGGATGGACACGAATAGACGCGAATGACTAATAAAACAGCAGATTCAAGGACCTTTATCCTGTCTGGGTTGGCTACTCTTGCAGGTGAATAGAACGCATTTTATAAACCCTTCTTTATTAGCGTTTATTAGCGTCCATTCGCGGTTCCATTTTCCTTTTAAGGATAAATTGACAGCGGACGTTGGCTTTTTTTCTTCCATTAATCCACCATTCCTTTATTCCAATATTCCAAGGTAATTTATGGAATGGATTCGTGAAACATCTAAAGGCGTACTGATCCCCGTAAGAGCGGTTCCGCGCGCCTCGAAAAACGAGATTCAGGGACTCCACGGCGATGCACTGAAAATCCGTTTACAGGCCCCGCCGATCGAAGGCAAAGCCAATCAGGCCCTCATCCGCTTTTTGAGTGAGGCTCTGGACATCCCGCGCTCGCAACTCTCCATCGCCTCCGGCGAAACCGGACGCAATAAGGCCGTTTTAGTAACTGGCATCACGAAAGAGCAACTGGTCGAGCGGCTCACCGCGCTGCTCAAATGATAAGTATGCAGTACTTTGCTATTTTACCTCTGCCCAGTCACCGCAGAGCAGTTCGGCCTGCTGCAAAATGGTCTGGGTGGCCTTCTCTTGCCGGTCGGGCGGATAGCCGTATTTCCGGAGTATCCGCTTAACCATGACCCGGATTTGAGCCTTCACCGCTTCTTTGCGCGTCCAGTCGATTGATACGCTCTTCCGGACGGTCACAACCAAATCGCGGGCAATCGTCTTGAGTGTTTCATCGCCCAGTTCCATTACAGCACTGTTGTTGGTTTCCAGTGCATCGTAGAAAGCGATCTCATCATTCGTGAGTCCGAGTTCTTCTCCACGGTTCATCGCCTCACGGAATTGCTGGGCCATCGTAACCAGTTCCATGATGACTTCGGCTGCCTCAATCGTGCGGTTTTGATACCGTCGGATCGTATCCTCGATCATTTCGGAAGCGCTAAGGCGTTTTCTACCGCTTCCACGAGTGCGTCGCCAGTTTCGCGAATCAGAGCGTAAAGGAACTGACTGGCGTGCCGATCACCTTCAATGGCCTTTTCCAGATCCGCCACCTTCCTCGCTGTAATCGTCATTTCAAGCGATTGCGCCAGTTCTTCGCGAGTAATCATGCCGTTGTCGCGGATGGCGGACAGGATTTTCACCCCAGTTTTCATCCTAGTTTTCACCCTAGTTTCTTTACCCGCCATGACACAACTCCTCGTCAGACCCGTGTTGCTCTGCCTGTGCGTGTCCACATGCAGGCTGGCGGCTTTTTCTGTCGGCTCATTCGGCATGATGCGTCTCCGGGTTGAGTAGAGATTGTCCTTTAGATGTCAGGCGGTATTTTTGCAGGCGGCTGTTGGGCTTTTCCGGCAGGGTTTGCTCAATGAACTGTTTTTTCAAAAGCTCCTTGATTGCCCGATTTACAGCTCCAGAAATTTTTCCATGGCCAAGAGCATCCGCAAGTTCTGATCGCGAGAAAACATGCTGATTGAGTTGAAGTAATACCTTTTTTGACGTTTCCGACTCTAGCCCCGACTCTAGCCCCGACTCTAGCCCCGACTCTAGCCGTGACTCGGGCCGTGACAGGGCCGCAGTCTGTTGTCCAGTTACGACCGGCACCTCTTCTCTGAACGACGGGCGGGAAAAGCTGACAATGAATATCCCGGCGATTTCTTTGAACTGCACGGAGGGCTCGCTCTTGACGATCAGTGACATCCCCCGGCCCCAGGCTTCGACCATTTCAATCCGCCGAAAGAGGTCTGCAATCAGCGGATTGCGGCGTTTCGATACATGGCCCTTCCGCAAGTCTTTGATCGTGAGGTCGCCGTACAAGATGCCCGGATTCCGGATTTCGACGCGATCTTTGAAAACGGCCACCTGCACATAATCGGGATCGCGGTAATCGCGGTGGCAAAAGGCGTTAATGATGGCTTCGCGCAGGGCCTCCACTGAGATCTCAGGTACATCCTTGCGATACAGGCCCTCAAGCCGCATCCCGATATGAATATTTCTGAGGATGTATTTCTGCGCCTCTTCAATCAGTTCAAGAATATCGCCCGTGTAATCCTGCCGGTCGATAATCATCGCCGTATCCGTTGCACCAAAGACCGCACACCGCAACGTCAGCGGTGCTTTTTTTGCAAAAAATAATGATGCGGCATTCAGCAGTTCCCCGCCCGCGAGCAACCCGAGCTTATCCAGAGCATTCTCCGCAGTACTCCATTTCAACCCGGCCCTCGTCACAAACTGCTTCAGTTTGGTCTTATTGAGAGCAACCACCCCAACCGCGCTGATCCCGCTGTCCCAGCGCATATTGTCGGCATTTTTCGCGAGAATCAACTGCTCCAGTTCCTTCATGCTTAGCTGTCGGTCTTCATCGGCAACCCGCATGTAGGCCCGGCCATAGGCAAAATAAGGAGCTTCTTTCCCCGTAAAAACAACCTGGAGACATTTAACGCCCTGACGGATTTTAACGGCAACCTTTGGATAAATCCGGGGTTCAATATGGGCGGCAATCGCCTGAGATACATCACGCAGGGTCTTCTCGTTGAGATCCAATCCGACTGCCGTTCCATCATTCTTGACCCCGAACCACAACTCGCCGCAACCCTGTTTATTGAGCATGGCTGCAATGGAAATGACCCCCTCCTTCAGCTCGGAAAGGCCCTTTTTTAGTTCACAGGTTTCGGACTCCTGAATGCGTTTACCCGCCATAACCAAGCCCCTTCAGGTTGGCGGTGATGGTGCTCTCCAGTTTTGCGGACTCGGCGAACTGGTCGTAAAGTGTAGCACTGAGCGTTTGCATCTTTTCTTCAAACGGGATGCCGTCATCTTCCAGCTCTTCGGCGCCGACGTAGCGGCCCGGCGTCAGTACATAGCCATGCTTTTCGATCTCTTCCTTTTTGGCGCTGTAACAAAAACCGGCGATGTTGCTGTAGCTGCCCGCGGTGAGGGCGGCCTTTCCGGGGTCACCGCCCCCGGCTACAGAAGACCCTTTCCATGCAGAATAGGCATCAGCGATTTTGCGC
>JBILEA010000302.1:0-3378 GCA_044352355.1 Pontiellaceae bacterium
CAACCAAAGAAAGAATAGGATCAAAATAATTTAGGACAAAATGATTCTGATGATCTGTTTCTCTAATTATTTTGCCCCTAATCATTTTGATAAAACTTTCCTGATTGAGATGTGAAAGTGAAAATGCTGAATACAGTAAGAAAAACGATAAGTGGCTTTGTTATCTGTTTGCTGTTGGCTGTCGGCTCGGTGGTTGCGGCGCCGTCCGCCGACGGGCTGTACGCGACGATACAGACGAGACGATGGGGAATGTTTGTTTTGAGCTGTACTACACTAACGTGCCGCGTACCGTCGCCAACTTCGTGAGTCTGGCTGAAGGAAGTCGCCCGTGGCTTGATCCGCGCAAAGGCTTTGTTTCAACCAAGCCGTATTACAACGGCACCATTTTTCATCGGGTAATCACGAACTTCATGATTCAGTGTGGTTTGCCAAAAGGCGACGGGGCCGATGGGCCTGGATATACCATTGAGGATGAATTTGACCCGGCACTCCGGCACGACCGGCCCGGTATCGTTTCTATGGCTAACTCTGGGCCGGACAGTAATGGCGGGCAGTTTTTTATTACGGTCGCCCCGACGGAGTGGCTGGATAATAAACATTCAGTATTTGGTTTTGTTGTGGAAGGAATGAATATTGTTTCCAACATTGCCATCGTGGCCACGGATAGCGGTGACCGCCCGCTGGTGGATATTGCTATTACCAATGTGTTTATTACGCGCAACGGAACGAACGCACAGAATTTTGCAGTCACTAATCAACTGCTTCCTGAAGTGGCCTCTTTACCAATTGAAATCACGGACGAAAAGGTGGTAAAAATCTCTACCGGCACCGCAACTTCAAGTTATCAGTACGTCTATTCATCGACTAATTTGATTGGCTGGACGGAATATACAAATGCGTACAGGGTGCTTCCGGATGGCGCGATGGATATGTCACCCGCAACCGAAGCTCGTGGCTTTTTCCGGGCTACTCGAGTTGTATATCCGGCAGACAAAAATAGGACTGCGAGTCCTATCCGTCATCGACTCGTTATGACGATGGGCGCTAACATTGTTAATATCGCTCCTGAGACATTTAACAGCGGGATTGTGTCGATTAACGAAGATCCTGATCATAACGTAACGGATTGGATTTGGGATGCAGAGCCGCATCTCGTGTGGTTTGCGATGGCGTCCGATTATTACTATCCTCTCGGATTTGAGCTTCATTACAGCACGTCGACGAATGGCGTTGTCGTTGTTTATCAGTATTTAGATTACAACTGGAAGTTCGTTGGCGAAGGAACTTTTACCGATCAGGATCTGAATTAGTAGCTATTCGGTGGACAGTTCTCTTTTGGCTGCGTGGGCTTTTAATGCATACGGTGTGTTAGCAAACCTTGCGGATTTCAACACCTAGTAATGAGGCCAGTTTTTCAATTTTACTGGCGATATGGCCGACTCCAATGGCGCAGTGATGCGCCGGTCCGCCTTTCGACCAGTCGTTCATGAAGCCTTTTGCACATTATCGACCATGCCGGCATCCACTACTTCGACATCCATCGCGCCGATGCGGTTACGGATGTGCGCATGATACCCGTTTAAATTATTCAGCAGTCCGTCAAACTGCGCCCAATACGTATCCAGTCCGATTGAAAATAAACCGATCCTCATTTTTTCCTTCCGTCTGTTTTAAAACAAAATCCACCAGCGCCTGACGTTTAAAGCAACTGGACGGCACCTTTTACTTGTAAAACCCGTGTTCGTAAGCCGCATCGTACATCGCCACCACATTCTCCGGCGGAACTTCGCCCTGAATATTATGGATGTTGTTGAACACGTATCCGCCGCCCTGTTTCAGAATTTCCACATTCCGCCGCGTATTTTCATAGACTTCTTGCGGTGTGCCTCGCGGCAGAACATGCTGCGAGTCGCAGCCGCCGCCCCAGAATACCATCTTGCCGCTCCAGTCGGCCTTCAGTCCGGACGGATCCATGTTTCTCGCATTGGTTTGAACCGGATTAAGGATGTCCACGCCGTTGTCTTTGAGTTCAGGAATATAAACCCGGCAGTTTCCGCAGGTGTGATACCAGATTTTTGCTTTTGTCCGTGAACGGATAAACTGCACAAGTTTCTTGTGGCGCGGTTTCACGATCGAGCGGTAAACGTCCGGATTAAAAAGCGGGCCGTCCTGTCCGGCGAGGTCATCGCCGATCATGATCACATCCACGAGATCGCCGACTTCTTTCAGAAATCCGTCGAAATAATCCACCCAGAATTTGCAGGTCTGATCAATCAGCGCTTCGCAGAATTCCGGCTCGGTCAGCAGGTCGCACAGCCAGTCTTCCAGCCCGCGCATGTACCAGCAGTATTCATAGACCACACCGGCGATTCCGCTGACGACGGCATACGGAGTTTCCTTTTTCAGTTCCAGCGCCCGTTCCCGCAGTCCAACAAACCGCGCCGGATCGTTGCCCTTCGGCCACGGATAGTCCTTCAAATCGGCCAGTGATGCTCCAGAAAGCGGATGATACGAGATGTCCATGTAAAGCGGATTGGCATCCGGCAGACTCCAGATCACACCGAACTCATCTTTCAGGTCATGCCACAGTTTTCCGTTGCGCGTATTCTTTTTAATGGTTCCGTCATAGCCTTCGCCGGCACCAGCCCGTATATAACGCGTATCCACATGAAAGCGCTGCAACACCGATTCCGACGGTTGAGCAAGCTGTTGAACAGCATCCATGATCTGAAGTTTCTCGTTCAGCCCAAGGTGTTTCACCAGACTCATATAGGCGTTCTTGTGAATACCCGTCTGGTTTCCGCCAAGGTCAATCGGTACCCGGTCCGGAGTTTCAAAACTCAGCGCCTTCATCATCCGTTCCCGCGAGGTCATGGTTTCTTTGAATTTCATGAGGTGATACTCCTAGTTACATTTCCCATGCTTTATGCAGAGTTCGATAAATTTTTCCACTCGTTCCGGCGAAACATCATTCTGAATAATGTGTGCGGGAGAAATCATATAGCCGCCGCCCGCACCGAGAATGGAAATCTTTTCCTTAATGTCTGCTTCCAGTTCCGCATCGGAGCCTTTCGGCAGCAGGTACTGCTGGTCGATTGCGCCCCAGAACGCAAATAGATCACCAAACCCGTCTTTCATTTCCTTTACCCCGTGGCCGGGCACACCGGGCTGAACTGGATTGAATACTTCAAAGCCGATTTCACGGATCTGCGGCAGTAGTTTGCTGACGGCGCCGTCGCAATGAAGAATCGGGACAATCGCCGGATTGGCTGCTTTGAACCGGTCGATCATTTGTTTGTAGAGCGGCATAAGCTGTTCTTCAAACATGGCGGGCGACATCAGCAGTCCGTCCTGTCCGCCGAAGTCGTCGCCGACCCA
>JBILEA010000303.1:0-3377 GCA_044352355.1 Pontiellaceae bacterium
ACTCTGGGTCAGTTTTGCACTCGCCACACTGCTGGGCGGGAGTTTTGATGTTTTTATACTCGGCCTGCTGACCTCTGTCACGGCCATCTACACCACGCAGGATGTCAAACGCCGCACCGCCCTGTTCCGCGCGGGATTCTGGATTGGCGCAGTGAAAATTCTTTTTGCGCTCGTCATGGCGATACTCCAACATCTGTCCTGGAAAGTGTTAATCCCGCAACTCGGAGTGGCCATGCTGTGCGGTCTGATCAGCGCGTTGATGGCTATGCTCCTACTTCCGATCTTTGAGCATCTCTTTAAAATCACGACCGATATTTCGCTGCTCGAACTTTCCGACCTAAGCCACCCCTTATTGCAAAGTCTCGCGATCAACGCGCCCGGCACATACCACCACTCTCTTATGATGGCCAGCCTCGCGCAAAACGCGGCCGAAGCCATCGGAGCCAATGGACTCATGTTGCGCGTTTGCGCCTATTTTCACGATATCGGCAAACTCGTTAAACCGGGCTTCTTCAGCGAAAATATCCAGTTTTCAGAAAATCCGCATGACGAACTGACCCCCAGTATGAGCACCCTAGTGATCGTTTCGCACATCAAAGAAGGTGTCATGCTGGCTAAAAAATACAAACTACCGCAGATTATCATCGATGGAATTGAGCAGCATCAAGGGACCAGTCTGGTGTCCGTTTTCTACCACCGTGCAAAAACCCGCCAGCAAAAGGAAAACACCGCCGGACAGCTTGCAATCAATGATGAAGATTTCCGTTACGAAGGCCCTCGCCCGCAAAGCCGGGAAATGGCCATTCTGATGCTGGCCGACAGTTGCGAGGCTGCGTCGCGCTCGCTTGAAAAGCCGACTCCCGTACGCATCACCAACCTCATTAACGATATCTTCGATACCCGCTTGCGTGACGGCCAGCTCGACGAATGCACCCTCACCCTTGCTGAACTCAACAAAATTAAACAATCGTTTATCTTCTCACTCACCAATATGCTTCACGGACGCATTGCTTACCCTAAAAATGAAAACAGTCTTAATAAACCGGCAGAAATGCCGCATCAATCTGCCGGCAATCCGTCGGGTGAGCGCTGAACTTGCCGCCGTGCTCGAATCATCCGATCCGAAAACCGTCTGGGAGGAAGTCACGCTGTTGCTGACAGACGATGCCGGCATTACACAATACAACCGCGAATTCTTCGACAAAGATCACGCCACCGATGTCATTAGCTTTCGTAGCGAGCCGATTCCCGGTGAAGAAGGAACCTCCGGTGATCTCATCATTAATGTCGAATGTGCCTTGCGCGAGGGTCCGCAACATGACGGCATCGATGCAGAACTTGCCCTTTACATCGCCCACGGCTTCAACCATCTTTCGGGATCTGAAGACAACACACAGGCCAAACGGGCGATTATGCGCCGTACGGAACTTCGGCGGCTTAAGGCCTTGAAGTCCGAAATAAAAAATCTGATATGGGAATGATATGAACGGAATCGATGGCAACCACCTCATCGGCAGCCTCCTTGCCCTGCTGACAGCTAGTTTCTGGGCCGTGCTGTTTGCCTCGTTCCGCGAAACCGGCAATGCGGGCATCAGCCGCCTCGTCGAAAAAAAACCTAAAGCGGAAAAAACCCTCATTCATTGGGCCGGGCGCTGGAATCTTTTGAGAACCACGCTGCGTTTCTGCCTCACCCTTTTTGAAATCACGGCCATCTATTTCACCTTTCACGCATTTAATTTTTCGCGTCCCATCGAGTGGGCCGGGCTCTTAGTGATAATGACTCCGCTCTACCTGCTCTTCATCCGCGTCATCCCTTTTGTTTTAGCCGAAAGCTATGCCGACCGCCTTTCCCTCTTCTTTCTCCCGGCCGTCATCGGATTAACCAAACTGCTTTTGCCTCTGGTCTGGCCCGTTTATGCACTGGAACGCGGACTGCTGGCCCGGGCACTTTCTTCCGCCGATGAAGATGACCGCCCGACACCGGAAGAAGAAATCATGACCATCGTCGATCAAGCAAATGAAGAATCTCTTGAGGAAGAAGAGCGTGAAATCATCCGCAGTGTTCTTGAATTCGGCGAAACGGTCGTCCGCGAAATCATGACTCCGCGCGTCAACATCGAAGGCTTGCGTGTCGATAGCACCATTGCCGAGTGTGTAGAAAAAATACAGCGATCAACACATTCCCGCTTTCCGGTTTATGATGAAACCGTCGACAACATGGCGGGAGTTGTACACGTTAAAGACCTGCTGAGCCTCTTTGCGCGCGGGGACGAAAACCGCCCGGTTATAGAGATCGTCAAGAAACTCAGTGCCGTGCCGGAAACCATGCCCATCAACGATCTCCTGCGTCAAATGAGGGCACAGCACTTTCACATGGCGCTGGTTGTTGATGAATACGGAGGCACCGCAGGCATTGTCTGTATGGAAGACATTATCGAAGAGCTTATCGGCGAAATCCGCGACGAATACGATCTGGCGGAAAAAGACATCTTAAAGTGTGCGGACGGAGCCGCTTTGGTAAAAGCCAGTCTGGCGGTAGCCGATTTAAATGAAGAACTCGGATTGAATATTCCCGAAAGCGACGAGTACGACTCCATCGGAGGTTATGTTCTCAACGAACTTGGGAATATCCCACCGGTCGGAACCAAAGTGATAGCCCCCGGGTTGGAAATCACCGTTCAAAATGCCACACCACGCCGCATCCATACGTTATTGCTCACACCGCTCCAATCAAAGACATAACCCGCCCTTACCCCTCGGCAAGCGAAAAAAGGGTTAATTATTATATTGTTTGTCCTGCTTGACTTTTTTCATAGATACCGCACCATCTAAAGCGTTTCTTATAAGAAGCCTCCCTGTAGGTCTTGTCGGGCGTGTGTCCGTTCCGTCGGGGAGCATGTAGGTGCTGGTTGTTTAAGTGAGGTGCATTATGAATTGGATGAAGAGTGTTTTGTCCGTTTCGGTTCTTTCTTTGTGTGTAGTTTCCGTGGGTTGCCGTTCTCCAAAAATGCCATTAACTCCCGCGCAGCAAGGTGCTGTTGTAGGCGGTGCAGCTGGCGGAGGCGCAGGAGCGCTCTGGGCGCAGCATGCGCATGATTCAACAATTAACAGTTGGCAAGGAGCTGGTGCCGGTCTTGTTGCCGGAGCTCTGACGGGAGCTCTCATCGGTGATGCACTGGACGAGTACGCCTATGACAATGGTGCCAGCTCGAAAGATAAAGATGCCCTGATCAATGATCTTCAACGCCAACTTGCAGGATTGGATAATGTAAAAGTCGAATCAGTCAATGGTCAGATTCGTTTCACCATCCTGAACGAAGTGCTCTTCGAATCCGGCAAAGCTGAACTCAAACAGAGCAGCAAAGCTACACTCGACA
>JBILEA010000304.1:0-3370 GCA_044352355.1 Pontiellaceae bacterium
AGAACTACCACCGGCTCCAGCAGATTGTCGAGGAGATGACGGTGCTTAACATGAGGTTGCTCAAACTTGACAGCGGCGAGTGACAAGTCGTTCACTTTACCCTGTCACCCGCCGGATGCGAACCGGTGGATGGAGCAGGTGCGTGCGGGACTGGAGGCGCAGATGGGGAACGGGTGCGAGATCGGAAGGCTTGAAGCGTATCTGCAACAGCAACTCAGGGAGCTGGCGCGTCCGCTGCTTGAGGAGGCGATCCAGAAGCTGGCGGATCGGCAGACGCTATGCTGTCCGCAGTGCGGCGACCCGTTGCAGGTGGAGCGGCATGGGCGGTTGCGGCATATCTTTTCGGTGTTCGGTAAAGTTCCCTTCCGGCGCAGCTACGGGCTTTGCCTGCGCTGCGGACAGCGTTGTTATCCGGCGGATCACGCGCTGGGGCTGCAGGAGCGGGCTCCGGCATCGCCCAGAGTGCAGGAAATCTGCGCCCTGATGGTCTTGGACAGTCCGGCGGGGCAGGCCGAGGCGAGCGTCCGCCGGTTGACCGGGCTGAATCTGAGTTCATCGAGTATGCATCGCGAAGCCCTTCGGCAAGGGGAACGTGCGCTGCAACTGCGCGATGCCGATGTCGCGTTAACCTGCACGCCTGCGGGCACCGCTGAGCTGGCTCGACGGGCACAGGCGCCCAAAAACGACTTTACGCTGGTGATTGAAATCGATGCCTGGAATATCCGGGAACGGGATTTCTGGGGGCAAAGCGAAAAAGTGCGCAAGCAGGGTGAGATCCCTTCCCGATGGCACTGGGTCTATACGGGTACCGTTTTCCGGCTCGATCAGCGGGGCAGAACGCAATCCGGGCGCAGTGTGATTACCGAGCGCGGATATGTGGCTACACGGCAGGGTCTGGAGTCTTTCGAAAAGCAGCTCTATGCCGAAGCCCTTCAGCGAGGACTCACTCAGGCACAATCCGTTCTCGTAGTGGCCGACGGCGCGGTCTGGATATGGAATCTGACGGCAAACCGCTTCAAGGAAGCAGCACAGCGCGTCGATTACTGGCACGTGAGCGAACATCTTTGGAGTGTGGCCAATGATCTGTTCGGGCAAGGAACGCAGGAGGCTCAGCAATGGGTTGAGCCCCTGCTGCGCTGGCTGAAACAGCGCAATAACGGTGCGCTGGACGTGATCAGCACGCTTCAGGAGTTGCGTACCGACCGCGCCGGGATCAGCGCACAGCAGACCGAGATGCTGGATCGTGAAATCAGATACCTCGAAGGCCACAAGAACCGAATGGACTACAAGCACGGCAAAGCGCTCGACCAGCCGCTGGGTTCCGGGGCCATCGAATCAACCTGCGCCCAGTATCAATGCCGCTTCAAGCGAACCGGCCAGTTCTGGAGTCTGGAGGGCGATGAGGCGTTCCTTGCCCTCTCCACCCTTCATCGGAATGGCCGGTGGGATCAGCTTTTCCCCCATGACCGGCGAAAGGAATGAACCGGTGAGCCAAGCCCCATCCTTCAGTCCAGCTCTCGCGAACAACCGCTGCCCGAATCCGAATCTTTACGGTGTTTTCCGGGAATCAAACGGATCCGGCCTTCATCTTTGCGTCCATTCCTGAAGCCCTGGCCCGCACGCCGCCCGGAAGACCGCCAGAAGTGAGATGCGCCCCCTGGATCGTGCCCATCCGATTGAACTCGGCAACCTCAAGAAAAAGGCGGCTGAACCGACGACTTTTTCGTTGTCAGTGGCAGAACTATTTTTTAAGAGCATCTCTCGTCATGATTCTGTTGTAAACGCAACTGGGCGGGCGTTGGCTTAGGAATTTCTCCACGCCTCGGCGGTTAGCTGTTTGATGCGAGAGAAATAGTTTTCGTTTGCGTCGTCGTTCGCGGTGCCGGTCATGATGCCGTGCAGATGTTCCGCCAGAATGGAACCAATGGCATGAATCGCATCGTGGCGATCAAGCCCTTCTTCCTGCAGGCGATCCAGAGTTTGCCGGACAGGGGTTTCATCGCCCAGTGCGGCTTGATTTTCAACGACCAGATGAATGGCGGCATGCAGGCGGAGTTGCGGAATATTCTTCTTGTGGGAGGACTCAATGTCAGACAGACGCTCCGCCTCATTCAGCGCGTTCCACTTTTCCGGATCGGGGGCTTCTGCTGGATCGTATTTCATGTCATTTCCTTCGCGAAGAAAGCGGTGATACGGAAACCCTTCCATATCCCTGACACCTGATCCCTGACTCCTGATCTACAGATCGTCCGAGCTGATGCCGAGGATTTCGAGGACGCGGGTGAGGTCTTCGTTGTTGTAGTAGTCGATCTGGATCGCGCCTTTGACCTTTTTGCCGTTGGAGAGCGTTTTGGTCGAGGTGATGTGTACGGCCGTTCCGAAGTGCTGGTGCAGTTTTTCGGAGAGGTGGCGGACATAATCAATCGGCAGGTCGCTTTTTTCAGCGCGCGGCTTTTTCTTCGGCTTGCTCATCTGTTCGATGATTTTTTCCAATGCCCGGACGGAAAGTCCTTCGCGCAGAACCCGCTGGGCGAGCAGTTCTTTCTCCGCATCAATCTCTACACCGAGGAGCACTTTGCCGTGTCCGGCGGAAAGCTGTCCGCCTTCGAGCATTTTTTTGATGCTGGCAGGCAGGTCGAGCAGGCGCATCATATTGGCGACGCTGGCACGGGCTTTGCCAACGCGTTTGGCGATCTCGTCCTGCTTAAGTCCGAATTTAGCGGCCAGTTCGCGGTAGCCTTCGGCTTCTTCCATCAAATTGAGGTCGTCGCGCTGTAAGTTTTCGATCAACGCGATCTCGAGCGCTTCCTGATCGCCGATATCGAGCAGGATGACCGGAACTTCCGGCAGGTTGGCGGCTTTGGCGGCGCGCAGGCGGCGCTCCCCGGCGATCAGTTCAAAATGTTTTTCTTTCTGCCGGACGAGCAGGGGCTGGAGGATGCCGTGCTCCTTGACCGAGGCGATCAGTTCGTTGAGCTGCTCGTCGCGGAAAATGCGGCGCGGCTGCATCGGGTTGACCTTAATCCGGCCGACGGCGATCTTCGTGATGCCGGTACTGTCCGGAGCCGGAGCGTCCAAGACGGGAGCCGTCACCTTCTTTTCCTGAATGAGCGCATCGAGCCCGCGACCTAAACCAACTTTTTTTGCCATCTTCTTTGTCCTTCCACTAATCTGCACTAATTAACACTAATCATAAGCAGGTGAACAGGTTTTCTTTCATTAGTGGCGATTAGTGCAGATTAGTGGTTAAAACAATTCGCCCTGACCGGGTTTTTGTTTCGGTTCTGGTTTGCCACCAAGCAGTTTCAGGAAGGCGGCTTCGTCGAGAACCTTTACGCCGAGTTCTTCGGCTTTGGAGAGCTTGGAGCCT
>JBILEA010000305.1:0-3349 GCA_044352355.1 Pontiellaceae bacterium
GAACAGACGCTCGACATCCGTCACGGTATCCTTTCGCGCAAAACAAAGTATGAAAACGCCGACGTGACCGCCGAGCGGTTTGTCTCGATGGATAACGTCCATCTGATCTGCCTGAAATACAGCGCTACCGCACCGGTCCGTACGTCGATTGACGTTGATGTGTGGGACATCAACGGCCCGCATTTCCAATGTCTGCCCGCCCTGAGCGATGTCGAAGGGGAAAAGACGGATGATGAAGTAATTGTGAAGACCAATGAGCTCGGCATATTGATTGCCGTTTGTGCGCAGGTTGAGTGGACCGGGGAATATTCGTTCCATAAATACATCTCGATTTTTACCTCGCTGGACTGCGACGACCCGGTTGCGGCGGCGCGCGAAAACAGCCTCCGTGCCAAGGAAATTGGCTACGAAAAACTGAAAGCCGCTCATGCTGCGCAGTGGGATAAAATCTGGCAGGGCTGCGATGTGGAGATTGAAGGCGACGACGAAGCGCAGTTCGCGCTGCGGTACAGTCTCTATCAGTTGCAGTTGACTGCGCCGCGTCATTCAGACTGTGTTTCGATTCCGGCGCGCGGGCTTTCCGGGCAGGTGTATAAAGGCGCGGTTTTCTGGGATACCGAAATGTTTATGACACCGGTCTTTACGCTGACCGACCCGGCGGTGGCGCGAAACCTCATTCTGTACCGCGTCCACACCTTGGGCGGAGCACGACGCAAGGCGTCTGAATATGGCTTCAAAGGGGCCTTCTTCGCGTGGGAAAGCCAGGAGACCGGCGACGATGCCTGCACAGACTTTAATGTAAATGATGTATTTACGGGGCGCCCGATGCGTACGCATTTTCGCGACAAGCAGATTCACGTCAGCGCAGATATCGTTTACGCCGTCCGCAACTATATCGATCAGACCGGCGACGAATCGATTCTGGCGGACGGGGCGGATGAGCTGATTGCCGAATGCGCCCGTTTTCTTTGTTCCTGGGCCTATTACAAAAAAGACAAAGATCGTTATGAACTGCTCGATGTCGTCGGGCCGGACGAATATCACGAGCGTGTCCACAACAACGCCTACACCAACCGCATGGCGCAGTTTGCGCTCCAAACCGCCGTCCGGATGCTGGGAGAAGCCCCCCGTTTTTCTGCGGAAGCCTTGGACTGGCAGGAGATTGCCGAAAAACTGATCATTCCGCAGCCGGACGAAAACGGAATCATTCCGCAGTTCGACGGCTACAAAAAGCTCGAAGACATACCGCTCGAAGAACTCAAAAAGCGTGTTTTACATCCAAATGAATATTTCGGCGGCGGTAACGGACTGGCGACCACAACTAAAATCATTAAGCAGGCTGACGTCGTGCTCATGCTCAACCTCTTTCCTGACGATTGGCCTGAAGAGAGGGTCAGGAAGAACTGGGAATACTACGAACCGCGCACGGAGCACGGCTCCAGTCTCAGCGCCTGCGCGTATGCCATGACGGCCGCGCGCATTGGCAAACCGGATTGGGCGTATACCTATTTTATGAAGACGGCCACGGTCGATCTGACCGGCAAGTCGAAGCAATTTGTTGGCGACCTGTATATCGGTGGAACGCACCCGGCGGCCAACGGCGGAGCGTGGATGAGCGCGGTGTTCGGTTTTGCCGGGCTGCGGGCCGATGCGAACGGCATCACGCTTAATCCGCATTTGCCATCGCACTGGGGAAAAATGACCTTTTCAATCGAATGGCGGGGCCGGCGGTATGACGTGAAGGTGACACAGGAGGAGGCGACGGTGTCGCCCAGGTCGGTGCAAGCGGTCATTTTTGATTTGGATGGTGTGATTTTGAGCACCGATGATTTCCATTACCGGGCGTGGAAAAAACTGGCGGTTCGGGAAAATATCTATTTCGACCGGGCGATCAACGAGCGCCTGCGCGGCGTGAGCCGCATGGAAAGTCTGGCGATTATTTTGGAGCGGGCAGAGAGAGACTACTCCGAAGACGAAAAGCAGGAGATGGCGACGTTTAAAAACGAGTTTTACCGCGAGTCGCTCGATCAGCTAACTCCCGCAGATGTGTTTCCGGGCGTGGCCGAATTGCTGGCGTTGCTCAAAGAGAAGGGCATCCGCTCCGCCATCGGTTCGTCGAGTAAAAACGCCCGGTTTATTCTGGAACGGGTCGGACTGCAGGAATCGTTTGATGCGGTGTCCGACGGAACCAACATTGAGAACAGCAAACCCCATCCCGAAGTGTTTCTCAAGGCGGCGGAGATGCTGGGCGTTTCGCCCGAAACCTGTCTAGTGGTGGAGGATGCCGACGCCGGGATTGAAGCGGCCAAGGCGGCCGGGATGATGGCGCTGGGCATGGGGCCTGCCGCCGGTCATGCGCTGGCGGATTACCGTGCGGCAGACCTGCAGAGCTTTGATTTTTCAAGAGTGGAGCTGAAGTGAAAAAACCGAACATCCTTTATATTCATTCCCATGATACCGGCCGGTTCATTCAGCCGTACGGAGTTGCCATTGATACGCCAAACCTGCAGCGGCTGGCCGAAGAGGGCGTGCTGTTTCGCAAGGCGTTCTGCGGCGCACCGACCTGCTCGCCGAGCCGGGCCTGTCTGCTGACCGGCATGGCGGCGCACAGCAACGGCATGTTCGGGCTGGCGCATCTTGGATGGAAGCTGAACGATTACCGGGATCATTTGATTCATACGCTGCATGCCGCCGGATATATCTCTGCACTGAGCGGCATTCAGCACATTGCCTGTCCGCCGCTGAAGACAGTTGCAGATATCGGCTATCATGAAATCCTTCCAGTCAAAGGCAAGGGCGCGAAGGAAACCACCGACTGTGCGGTGGAGTTTATTTCCCGTTTACACGAAAAACCGTTTTTCCTGTCGGTTGGATTCTTCGAAACGCACCGGGCGTTTCCGCCGGTGGATGAGCGCGACGATCCGCGTTATACCGCTGTGCCGCCGCCGCTTCCGGATACGCCGGAAAACCGGGCTGATATGGCGGCGTTTAAAACCAGCGCACGGATTTTCGACGGCAGCGTCGGGCGGATTCTCGATGCGCTGAAAGAAAAAGGGCTTGATGAGAACACGCTGGTAATCTGCACGACCGATCACGGACTGCCGATGCCGAACATGAAGTGCAGCCTGACCGATCACGGAACCGGTGTGTTTTTGATCATGCGGGGTCCGTCCGGGTTTTCCGGCGGCAAGGTCGTGGATGCGATGGTCTCGCATCTGGATGTGTTTCCAACGGTTTGCGAAATGCTGGATATCGAAAGGCCGGGGCGGCTGCAGGGTAAATCGCTGCTGCCGCTGGTGACCGGCCAAACGGATTCGCTGCACGAGGAACTTTTCGCGGAGGTGACCTA
>JBILEA010000069.1:0-11603 GCA_044352355.1 Pontiellaceae bacterium
GATCGTGTTGCTCCGGTACGAGAACACACCGGAGCGTAAGGGAAGGTGAAAACGATGCGGAAGTTTCAACGCACGGGGTGGAAGTTTCAACGCACGCCTTCGGAAGGTTTGAATGCAACACGACACGCCCTACCTAACGTCTTGACGGATAAGGGAGAAGCAACGAATATGCCCCATTCATGTTGAAAAAACTGATAGACTGGTCGAACCACCTGATCGGGCCATTGGCTCTGATCGGATTTTTTCTATTGATGTTCGAGCAAGCCGAATTAATGCGGGCCCATCCGGTTATCGTGAAGCAAATCAATCTTTCGATTCTTGGATTGTTTGCGTTGAATGTGCTGCTGAACTGGGTTGCCAGCCGTGAAGGCTGGCGTTATTGGCGGACGCAATGGTTTGATTTGATTGTTTTTGTTCCGCTAATACCATTTTTTTTAACGGCGGATGGCAATTCGGTTTCCGTCATTTTATGTCAGACCTCTATTTTGGCGATGTTGATTGCCCGAATGCGGCGCATGTACAAGTTTATCACGTTATTGAGCCTTAAACCTGCTCAGTTGATGCTGGTAAGTTTTGCCGGAGCTATTGGATTTGGTACGGCGTTGCTGATGCAACCTGCCGCCACGGTCGCCGGAAAGCATACCGATCTGCTCGGAGCGCTTTTTACAACTACTTCAGCGGCCTGTGTGACCGGATTGACGGTTTATGATACGGCCACACATTTCACCTTTTTCGGTCAGGCCGTAATTCTTGCGCTGATTCAGGTCGGCGGATTGGGAATTATGACCTTCTCTATGTCGTTCGCGCTGATGATGCGTCACAGCGTTTCGATGAAGAGTCAGTTCATTATGCAAAACGTGCTCGATCAGGATGCGATCATGAATATCCGTCAGCTGATCGGGTTTATTATTATCATGACTTTATTGCTTGAGGCGGCCGGTGCTGCGGCGCTTTTTTTCAGTTTCCGTTCGGTATACGACCACGTTGGCCAAGCGGTTTGGGCCTCGATATTCCACTCGGTCTCGGCATTTTGTAACGCCGGGTTTTCTACTTTTAGCGACAACTTGGCCGGGTTTAAATATAACGTACCGGTTAATGCGGTTATCGGCGGTTTGGTTGTATTGGGCGGGGTCGGCTTTGTGGTGCTGGGTGATTTTTATCAGGCGATAAGGAATAAGCTGAAACGCCGGCATGGAAAGAAACACAAGTTCCGCATTCAAAGCCGCCTTGCACTGTGCTGGACCGGTGGGCTTGTTTTTTTGGGAGCCATTCTGATTTACTGGCTTGAGCACAATCGGTTGATGGCAAACATGAATATGGATCAAGCACTGCTGGTTTCTCTTTTCCAATCCATATCAACCCGTACCGCCGGGTTTAATTCTTGCGATATTGGTGCACTTCAACCTGCAACGCTTTTCATTATGATCATCCTGATGTTTATCGGCGCCTGCCCTGGCGGTACCGGCGGCGGGATTAAGACCACGACAGTGGCTGTGCTGTGGGCGATGATTCGCGCCGGATTTAATCGTCGTGAAGAAGCCGAACTTTATCGCCGTACGATTCCTATTGAAACCGTGCAACGGGCCGTCATGGTACTTTGCTCTTCGCTATTGCTGGTCTGCGGCGCGGCTGCTCTGCTGGCGGTTTTTGAACAAAAGGATTTTCTGGACGTATTATTTGAAACGGTCAGTGCCTTTGGAACGGTCGGCCTTTCAACGGGGTTGACGCCGGAACTCAGTACGCCAGGCCGGATCCTGCTCACGTTGTTGATGTTTATCGGTCGGCTTGGGCCGCTCACCATCGGGTTTTCGTTCATGTTGCGGAAAATCGGGCAGGCAAAATATCGCTATGCGGAAGAGCGCATTATGATAGGGTAACTGGGAATGGAATGATGGGTGACAGGAATAATGGAGTAATGGAAAACAGATCATCCAACACTCCCTTGATCCAAGACTCCACGGAGGTTTGATATGAGAAATATTGCAGTCATTGGATTGGGTGGCTTTGGAAGTTCTGTCGCACGTGAGCTGACGGAAAAAGGGGTCGAGGTGTTGGCGATCGACCGCAACCGCGAGCCGGTTGAAGCGATTAAAGATTCGGTCGCCTACGCCGCCACGCTGGATTCGACCGATGAAAACGCCCTGCGTGCGGTCGGTATTAAAAATGTCGATGTGGCGGTTGTTTGCATCGGCGAAGATATAGAGGCCAATTTGCTCACCACCATCTTGCTCAAGAAAATCGGAGTGCATCGCATCTGGACACGGGCGCTTAGCCATCTCCAGCAGGAAATCCTCAAGATGCTTGAGGTGGATAACATCATTAATCTGGAAAAAGAAATGGGTGGGTTTGTTGCCACCAGCCTTGCTTCAGCCAATATCACCCGGCACATCCCGCTGGCCAAGGACCATAGCATCATCGAAGTTCAGGTGCCGGTTGAGTTTGTGGGGAAAACACTTCGCTCGCTCGATCCGCGCAATAAATTTGGAGTAAATATTGTCGCAATCAAAAAAAGGACGCCCGCTATTAATGAACAGGGCGAGCGCATTTTTGAGGAATCCATTGAAGATGTGCCGAAGCCCGACGACATTCTTGAAGAAAATGACCGCCTGCTGATTGTCGGCAGTAACCGGAACGTAGAACGCTTTGCCAATCAGTAGGTACGCTATGACACCTAATTTGCTTCAGATTCTTTGGTTCCTGATGCCACTGTGCGGGCTGGTTTCCGGCCTGATCGTCTGGTCGCAGGCCGGAGTGGTTGCCCGATGGAGCTTTATTGCATTTTTTGCAATAGGCGTACTATGCTGGAGTTATTTAACGGTCCGGCTTATCGGGTTTCGTGTCCGGCTGTTTAATTTTTTGCGGCAACTGCTTTCCGGCGATTACGAAGCAGGTATTCGCACCCGCCGCCGTTTCACGGATGAAGTTTCCCGGCTTGAGGCCCTTTCTAACCGGTTTGCTGAAAGGTTGCAAACCTATGACCGGTTGCGCGCTGATCGCGTTTCGACCCAGTCCAGAGCGTTTGATTTGCTGCTTGATCGCTCCACCGAGCAGCTGGCTGCCGTTGATGTACAACAGGGGGTTTTTCTTTTTAATCCTGCCGCGCAAAAGGCCCTGGGCATTGAGCGAAAAAACTTTTCGTTTGAATCGGTACTTAAGCCTGATATCAACGGGGAGTTTAAAGACCTTTTCAATGATGCCGTTTCCGGACGGAAAATCCGCAACGAAGGGTTCAGCTGGCTTCAGCTTCCGGGTATGAGTGATCCGGTTTATGTCGGTATCGAAGTCACGCCGTTGCGCGATCGTGACGAAGAAGTTTGCTTTGCAATGCTGGCCATTAAAGTTCCTCAGAAGAAATAAAGTACATGGCGGATCTCCGGCAGTTTGTGCAAGACCTTGGCAGCTTTCTCGAATATAAAAAAGAGGAAGGGTTCCGAACCTTGGAAGTTTCTCCGGAAACACTGATCGCCATTAGAAGTCAGAGGGCAGGTAGCAGGGGACAGGAGTCGGGAGGCAGGAGGCAGGAGTCAGGGGGAAGGAGTCAAGGGGCCGTCCCGTATTCTTCGCCGCGTCCTGCTCCGGTCACGACAGCAGTTCCGCCAAGCAGCCTGCGTGTCACCGGGAAAACACTGGAAGAAATTGACGGACAAATTCGTGTTTGTTCCGCCTGTCCACTTAGCGGTTCGCGTAGAAATACCGTTCCCGGAGAAGGAAATCCGGCCTGTCCGGATATTATGTTCATCGGCGAAGGTCCCGGCGCAGAGGAAGACGAGCAGGGGCGACCATTCGTTGGAGAAGCTGGGCAATTGCTCGATAAAATGATCGGGGCGATGGGCTATAAACGCGAAGAGGTTTACGTTACCACTCTTGTAAAATGTCGCCCGCCGGGCACGCGCATTCCGTTGCCTGAAGAAATGAATACGTGCGTTTCATACCTTAAGGCGCAGATTGCGATCATTCAGCCTAAAATTATCGTTGCGCTCGGTAAAGTAGCTGTCGAATGTCTCCTGGGAAATTCGGTGGCGATCACTAAGTTTCGTGGGACTTGGTGTACGTATGCAGGTATCGATCTCATGCCGACGTATCATCCGGGCTATCTCCTGAAATCACCTGGTAAAAAAGGGGAAACCTGGGCCGACCTTAAAGCCGTCCTCGCCAAGCTCGGCAAAGAACCGCCGGTGAAGAAGAACTGATGCACAGTCATTACCAGGCTTTTCGAATTTTCTTTTTTCTCCTCTTCTGGAGTGCGGACGCAAGCAAAGCGCGAGGCCGCTCTGCTCCGCCGGTAAAGAAAAGCTCCGTCGCTCTCCGTTTGCCGGAGCACTCCAGAAAACTCTGTCAAAAAAGTCTGAATTTTTGCCGTTATTTTAGCGTAGGAGGCGGTATAGTCCACGGCCATGTCACCTTTCAAACTCCATCGGGTTCTCACGACGGCGGCGCTACTTTTTTTAGCGAGGTTGCTCCACGCTGATGACACCTTGACTTGGCAGGATTGTTTTGCCCGGACAGTTGAGAACAACATCGATCTCTCCATTGCGCGGCTGAAGTTAAAAGAAGCGGAAGCTCAATTGAAATCGCAACAATCGGTCTATTATCCTGAAGTGACGGCGAAAGCCAGTCGCGCCGCCGGCGAGAGTAAGCCGGACGAAAAAAGCTGGGACGGCACAGAGAGTTTGGCGGGTTCGTTGAATGTCAGCTACACGATCTTTGACGGATTCGGCAATCGTGCACGGGTAACTAAGACGGAGGCGGAGCTTTACGCAGAAAAAGCCAATTTTGACCAGACACGGTCAAATGTTGAATACGACTTGCGCAAAGCGTTTTCCGATCAGCTTTATGCGCAGGAGCTTTTGACGTTGGCGCAGAGCATTGCAACGCGGCGTGCGGATAGTGCGCGGCTGGTTAGTATGCGCTACGAGGGGGGCCGTGAACATAAGGGTTCCTTACTGTTAAAGCAGGCGCAGTTAACCGACGCCCTTTATAATGTCGAAGAGGCGGAACGGGCGCTGACGTTGGCGCGTCGTCGTTTGGCTAGCTTGATGAAGCAGACGACCTATTCTGATTTTTCGGTGAATGGCGAATTGCGGACGAATGTGCCGCCGGCTGGCGTGTCTTTGGATGAGTTGGCCCGCCAGACTCCGTCGTATCATTCTGCCGAAGCCAATATTAAAGCGGCCGAGCAGGGTTTTATTATCACGCGTAGCCAACGGTTCCCTCTGGTCACTGCCAATGCAAGTTTTTCAGGCTCTGGTGAAAACGACATACAAAACAAAAGCTGGCAAACCGGCCTTGCCGTTTCATTACCGATCTTTACGGGCGGAAAGCTTTCGC
The DNA here is from genome assembly GCA_044352355.1 of Pontiellaceae bacterium. Taxonomy (GTDB): domain Bacteria; phylum Verrucomicrobiota; class Kiritimatiellia; order Kiritimatiellales; family Tichowtungiaceae; genus Tichowtungia. Next base: position 5,329 of record JBILEA010000069.1, read on the forward strand.
AGGATATTATTATCGCCGGCCTGAAGCGTGAGCAGTCGCGACTGAATGCCGAAAAAACGATGCTGACCCTGATGAATAGTCTTCAATCTGCAATCAATACCTACCGTAACCGGCATGGCGCTATGAGTGTGCAGAATGCGCAGTTGGAAGCGGCGGAAGTACGTGCGAACGTGGCGCGGGCGCAGTATCAGCAGGGACTGATTAGTTTTCAGGACTGGGACACGATTGAAAATTCGCTGGTTACCAGTCAGAAGAGCTGGTTAGCGAGTCGGTTGGCGGCCGATCAGGCGGAAGCTGCCTGGCAGAATACAATGGGAATTTCAGAGATTAGGTAGCTCTGATAACGAAAAATTGATTATGAAAAAACTGATGCTGATTTTAATCGTTCTGTCTTTGGCTGGCGGCGGGTACTGGTTTTACCAGAAGCAGAAGAAAGCGGCCGCCGCCGCAGCCGAGACTCAAAAGTTTGTGCCCGCAAAGGTGGAGACCAGGACGTTGAGCAGAACGGTCGAAAGTACCGGTGAAGTACGCCCGGATAATCGTTTGGAGGTTAAATCGCCGATCTCAGGTCGTATTGAAACGCTGCTGGTTGACGAGGGCGACCAAGTTGAAAAAGGGCAAATCGTTGCGTGGATCAGCTCAACAGAACGCGCTACGCTGCTCGACACGGCCCGCGCCAAGGGTGCAGACGAGCTGAAGTATTGGGAGGACGTTTATAAAGCGGCACCGCTGGTTGCTCCGCTCAGAGGAACCGTCATTGTTCGCACGCTGGAGCCGGGACAGACCATATCTTCCAGTAGTGCTGTTATCGTTATTGCGGACCGGTTGATTATCGTTGGGCAGGTCGATGAAACCGATATCGGAGCGCTTTTTGCCGGACAGCGGGTGAATGTAAAACTGGATGCCTATCCGGCTTCTGCGTTTAAAGGCTCTGTTAAGCGCATTGCCTATGATTCAAAAATGATCAGTAACGTGACGATGTATGAGGTGGATGTGACGGCTGAAAACCTGCCTGATTTTGCCCGTAGCGGCATGACGGCGACGTTGACGTTCCTAGTAGAGGAACACGAAAACGTCCTGTCCGTGCCTACTTCGGCGCTGGAATACCGTAAAGGCAAGGCGTTTGTGCGGTTACCTGCCAAAGAGGGGCAAGAGCCGGAGTCGCGACAGGTTACAACTGGGCTCAGCGAAAATTCTTTCACCGAAGTGGTTAGTGGTCTCGAAGTGGGTGACGAAGTGCTGATTCCGCAAGTCGTTCGTAAAAAAGAAGGCAAAAAAAATCCATTTATGATGGCACCTGCAACGCGCAGTTCCCGCTCGCAGGGAGCAGGTTCCGGGCGGTCCGGCCCACGATAAAAGCCATGCTCAGGTTAAGTAACATTTGCAAAAGCTACCAAATGGGCGAGCACACCGTGCACGCCTTGCACAATGTTTCGCTCACCGTCGACCACGGTGAGTTTATTGCGATCATCGGCTCGTCCGGTTCCGGTAAATCCACGTTGATGCATACCATCGGGTTGCTTGATCGACCGGATAGCGGCACGTACGAAATCGACGATAAAAACATCACGGGACTTTCTGATACGCAAACCGCCCGCCTGCGCAACCGCACGATCGGATTTATTTTTCAGCAGTTTAATCTGCTTAAACGGGCTTCGGCGCTTGAAAACGTTAACCTGCCGCTACTTTATTCCGGAAAAACCTCCGAAGGTCATCGCGGATTAAAAATGCTCGAACGGGTTGGTCTCGGCGACCGGACGCATCATCGACCCAATGAGCTTTCGGGCGGACAGCAGCAGCGTGTCGCCATCGCCCGTGCACTTGTTAATAATCCATCCATCATTCTTGCCGATGAACCGACCGGAAATCTTGATTCAAAAAGCGCAAAAGACATTATGGCGCTTTTTCGCGCATTGCATAAACAAGGGCTCACCATTGTACTCGTCACGCATGACATCGAAGTCGCCGAGCATGCCGATCGCATCATCACGATTCGGGATGGTGAAATTCAGGAAGACCGTCGTAACGAAACGCCGGTGATTCAAGATGCCGCGAAGGAAGAAGTGCTTGAGCTTCTGCGGGCGAGTGCAAAGAAGCAAAGCTGGCTGGCTTTATTCCATGAAGGGCTGGCGCTCACCCGGCAGAGTTTCCGTGCGCTTTGGAATAATAAGGCCCGGACCTTTCTCTCTGCGCTTGGCATTCTGATCGGTGTGGCGGCGGTGATCGCGATGGTTTCACTTGCACTCGGCGCGAAAGCGTCTGTTAAGGAACAGCTCTCCCGCCTTGGATCCAATTTGCTGAGCATTCGGCCCGCTTCGCGCAGTAATCAGGGGGTACAATTACAGGCAGGGGAGGTTTCCCGAATGGTTCTTGAAGATGCGGCGGCGGTCGCGCAGATCCCATTGGTTAAGCGGGCGGCATCCAGCATTCGCGGCGGAGTACAGTTGCAGTACGGTTCGAAAAACTGGGCCACTGGGGCCTCAGGTGTATCGCCTGATTACGCCCCGATGCGAGCAGAAGTTCCGGCGCTTGGCCGCTACATTACTGACGAAGATGTTTTGCGCCGCGCGCAGGTGGTTGTGCTCGGCATGACGCCGCTTCGCTCCCTGTTTGAAGAAAATGAAAATCCGATTGGCAAAACGATCCGTATCAACCGGCGGGCCTATGAGATCGTTGGCGTATTACCTGAGCGAGGATCCAGCGCATTCGGCGACCAGGACGACACCGTCAGAATTCCTATTACTACGGCCCTGTACCGCCTTTTCGGTAAACGCTACCTCGATGGAATCGATGCCGAGATCGATACGACGGAGAACATTCCTCAGGCGCAGACAGATCTCCAGAACCTCATGGCCGCCCGCCATGATCGTGATCCGGCTGAAAATCCATTTGAAATCCGCAACATGGCCGAAATTCAGGAAGCGCTCAGCTCCACCACCAAAATCATGTCTATTCTGATTGCCAGTATCGCCGGCATCTCACTGATCGTTGGCGGTATCGGCATTATGAACATCATGCTCGTCTCCGTCACCGAACGAACTCGGGAAATCGGCCTGCGCAAAGCGCTAGGCGCCCGACGGCAGGATATTATGGCGCAATTTCTGATTGAGGCGATGGCCATCAGCCTGCTCGGCGGGTTAGCAGGGCTAGGGCTCGGTCTCGGGCTAAGTCTAGGGCTCGCACACGGCGCTGGGTGGCCAATGCAAATCAGCAGCCTTTCGGTTATCGTGGCGTTCGGGTTTTCGGTCTTCATCGGCATCTTCTTCGGCCTCTGGCCCGCCATGAAAGCCTCCAAACTCGACCCGATCGAAGCCCTGCGCTACGAGTGAGTTTGGGAAAAGACTCAACGATAGAACGGACGCAACAGACAAAACGGTTCCAGAAACCTATCCTTTCCGTTTGTTTGGCTCATTCCCTTGTCCCTTTCCAAAACCTGGAAAGTTTATACTTGGGCGTCGCCATTTCATCCAGCCTGAATATCCGTCAGACCGCGCCCGCCGTGCGCGGCTACAGAAAACCATTCTTCCTGTGGGTGCGGACGGTGGCGTCGATTTTGTCCGCTGACTTCCAAACCTTGGAAGCGCGGCGGCGGTTTTTTCCAAGCCTTGGAAGCCGTTACGCGGCTTGACTGAAACGGTTTCTCATAGATAATGCCACTGTTATTTTTAGCGTCCTGATGGGACGCGGAATAATGGAATAGCGGAATAATGGATTGATGCTGTCAGCTTTCATTATTCCAGTGTTCCAAAATTCCAACATTCCAAGGATGTTCCGATGATTAAAGTTTCCAATTTGACTAAACAGTTTTCGGGCCATACGGCGGTAGACGATGTTTCGTTCGAGGTCGGGCGCGGCGAAATTGTCGGGTTTCTCGGTCCGAACGGCGCGGGAAAAACCACGACGATGCGTATGCTGACCGGGTTTTTGCATCCGACACGCGGTGCGGTTGAAATTGCGGGCTGTGATGTGTTTGAAGATCCGATTGAGGCGCGCCGCCATATCGGATATATGCCGGAAAGCTGTCCGCTTTATCACGATATGCGCGTTGATGAATATCTGAAGTTCCGGGCTCAGATTAAGGGCGTGGCACGTCGGTCGATCCGTGAGCGCCGGGATGCTGTAAAAGAACAGTGCGGGCTGACCGAGGTCGGCCGGCGGATAATCGGTCAGCTTTCAAAAGGTTACCGCCAGCGCGTCGGCCTCGCCGACAGTCTGCTGCATGATCCTGATTTACTGATTCTCGATGAGCCGACGGCGGGGCTCGATCCCGGGCAGATTCGTGAGGTGCGCGAACTGATCCGCAAATTGGCCGAACGGCATACGCTGTTGCTTTCAACTCATATTCTGCCCGAAGTCGAAATGACCTGCCGCCGGATTTTGATTATTAATAAAGGTAAAATCGTGGCCTCGGACTCGCCGGAGAGTTTGCAAAAGCGGTTGGAAGGCGATGTGCTGATCAGTGCCGAAGTGGCAGGCGACCCATCCGTGATTGAAGCCACATTGAAGAACCTTTGCGGGGTTGATGTGGTTTCCTGTGAGTCGTTAGATGAAGGCTGGAACCGCTACCGGATTGATTCGTCTGCGCCGGATATTCGTACGCAGGTCTTTGAATGTGCGGCATCCAGAGGGTGGAAGCTTCGCGAGTTGCATCTGGAAAGCCGCTCGCTTGAAGATGTTTTTGTGGCCATTATTCGTGAGGATGCTGCGGCGGAGACTAAACGATGAGAACTTTTTTTGCACTCTGGCGCCGAGAGTTGGCAGCGCTGTTTCTTTCACCCATTGCCTATGTGATGTTGATGTTTTTTCTGCTGGTGACCGGTTGCGGTTTTTACTGGCTGGTGAAACAAAATATGGAAGTGATGCGCTCCGTGCAGGGGCTGATGGTGGTTATTTGGGCCTGTATGCTGATCGTCTTGCCGATTCTCACTATGCGGACCTTTGCCGAGGAGCGTAAAAACGGCACATTTGAAACCATGATGACCGCACCGGTCAGGGATTCAACGGTCGTGGTTGCCAAGTTTGCCGGCGTTTTAATTTTCTTCATGTTGATGTGTGCACCCACGTTGCTTTATTTGGGAATCGTCCGATTGTTGGCACCGGAAGCGGCCCATTTGATTGATGCGGGGCCGATTGGTGGCGGATATTTGATGGTCGGCCTGATTGCGTCTGCTTTTATTGCGCTTGGAATGTTGGCCTCGGCACTGACTTCTAATCAGATTATCGCGGCGATCTCGACGTTCTCGGTGATGAGTATTCTCTTTTTCGGAGGGCTCTTTGAGCCGCATCTTTCAAAAAATCCGATGGTACGTGAAGTGGGAGGGTATCTTTCTTCCGCGCTCCACTTGATGGAGGCGGCGCGTGGAGTTTTTGATTCGCGCGCTGTAGTGCTTTATCTGAGCGCAACCGTTTTCTTTCTTTTTGTAACTATTAAAGCGGTCGAAGCCCGACGGTAGGGAAAAGGAAGATTGGAAGGATGGATTAATGGATTGCTGAAATGGCTGACACCCTGATAACCGATAAAAGATAACTTTTTATGATGAAAAACCGCAGACATCGTTTATGGATTGCGCTTAGTTCTGGTGCAGCCTTGTTGCTGGCGCTGGCCGTAGCGCTGATGGTCAATTACCTTTCCTTTCGACACTATTACCGTGAGGACTGGAGCCGCACGCAACTTTACAAGCTTTCATCCAAAACAACGGGTTTATTGGAGAGCTTGGACAAGCCGATTGAAGTGACGGTGTTCTTTCAGCCCGGGAATGTGCTTTATGAAGATATTCACAATCTATTGCGTGAATACCGGTTCCACAGTGCTCATCTGAATATTCAGTGGGTTGATCCCGACCGCGACATTTCACAGACTGAAGAGTTGGCCGTGAAATATCAGGTAACCGATCCAAATGTGGTCGTCTTTGATTGTGAAGGACGCAGCAAATATGTCCGCGTTGACGAAATCGCGAATATCGACTCGTCCAGTGGTATTGATCGCATCATTTCGTTCAAGGGAGAGTTGGCCTTTTCATCCGCCATCCAAGGCGTGGTTCAGCAAACGGTTCCAGTCGTTTATTTTCTGACCGGACATGGTGAGCGCGATATCAGCAATTTTGATCGGCGGAGCGGGTTTTCTAGCGCCGCTCAGTTGATTGAGCGGGATAATATTGAAGTCAGGCCGTTGCTGTTGAGCACCGTGAAGCAGATTCCTGCCGATTGCGGCGTGCTGATCGTGGCTGGCGCTTCTCAAAGTATGTCGAAAGCTGAAGCAGATATGATTGCGGTTT
>JBILEA010000306.1:0-3315 GCA_044352355.1 Pontiellaceae bacterium
CAGTTCGTCAACCGGCAAGGTCTTCACTACAGCCCGTTTTAAAGCATGAACCCCTGAAAATAAAGGGTGAAACGATGGTCAACCCCTTGAAAAAAGGCGGTTTAGCCCGCGAATAGCGAAAGACGGGCTAATACAAAGCGGACGAATCAAACGGCCAAACCCGAAGTATTGCCCGAAGTCTGAGCCGTACGAGGCAAATAAAAAAACAGCACCTTTTGCAAAGTGCTGTGAATAAAGTGTTTAGATGGTCGGGGTGACAAGATTCGAACTTGCGACTTCTACGTCCCGAACGTAGCGCTCTACCAGGCTGAGCCACACCCCGTTAAATACAATCCAGTACTGAAAATGAGTGAACATCGTACTAGGCTTGTCTTGTTTGACAAGCTCAAGCTTTTAAAATTTGCAGCTAAGGTGTTGCAGGCGGGCTTTGCCAATCCATCGAATCAAGACTGCGGTTAAGTTCTTTCATTTTTTCCCGACTGTCCGCTCCGTAAAAAGGGATGAGACTGCCTTCATAATCGGTTATCAGTTTACGTAAATTACGATCACTTGCAGCCGTGCCGGGCGCCTCCGCCAGTTCCAGACATATATAGTTGATTATCGGCTTGGCGCGGTTACCGGCTATGTACTCAACCTGAACAATTGAAGAAAGGTGTTCTGTGATTTGAGGTGCAGCATAGCGCAGATACGAACGGACATCCCGCACAAAGGGTTGGGGTGTTTTTTTAATTTTGCGTTGCCGCTCCTCTTTCTCGATGGCTTTGAGTGCTTCTTTTAATAAGGCATCTCGCTGTTTTTTATCCTGTTGCATACCATTGATCGATCCGAGTGAAGTGCTGGCGGCGGATCCTGCCGTGGTGGTCACCGTTGTCGCGGTGACATTACCGTCTTCGTCGACTTCCTCCGTCGTCTCTGTTTCGTCTGCCGAACCGACCGTTCCACCGCCGCCGCCCCATGAATTCCATACGGAAAAATCGAGTAATTTGCGGCCTTTTTCAAGACTAACGGGCTGGTCACTCCAGCCAGGGCCCATTACAAAAACGAGATCCGACTGCTGTTCCATCGCCACCTGTAATGCACGCAGCCAGCCTGATGAATCGGTTCCAACCGCTGTGCCATAATTTTTCAAGACGGGATCACTGACCAGACGGTCTGGAATTCCAGGTTGCAGCGGATCACTATTGACCGGTTGAATCCAATCGGTAAGTGCAGAAATATTTTCTGGATTTGCCAGCACCATTTCGGGTTGAAACAAGGCCAGTTTTTTTTCGTCGTGCAAGATGACATTGAATTGTGCACCGGGTTGAATTGCTGCTGCTGCCTTTTGAATCTGATCTTTAATAAAACGGTAGCTGAACGTTCCGCCGCTTTCAGTCGGCAGCATTTTTTCAGAGGCATCCAGAATAAATGCCACGCGGGATCCGGCTCCCGATGTGCCGAAAAATGTTAACGGTGAGTTACGGGCGGTTGCGGCAACGACTTCGGCGGTTTGCCCGGTGCCGGATTCGCTATCGCCGATTACAGCAGGATCTCGACGTAGAAACTCAAGTTTACCATTAAACTTTCGCGTCAAAGCCCACAAATGCCGCACCGTTCCGCCCGCGACCACCTGATTGGCGGTTTCGGTTAAACAGACAAAATGAATGTCGGGTGGACGGGGCACCTGCTCTTTACATGCGACAAGGCAAATAAAGTCCAAATGTTCCATAATTTGATTTTTGGAATATTCGACATAGTGCGCGATATCCCGGACAAACCCGGTCGGAATGGTTTTAGAAGCCCTGAGCTTATCTTCCTGCTGAAGTGCAACAGATGCCTCTTTAAGCAGATCGTCGCGGAGTTTACGATCGGAGGTCAGAGCCGGCGCGCTACTAACGACACTTCCTGCCAGCATTTCCCAGAGGGCATACTCAAGCAAGCGGGCCGCCTTTTCTTCACTGATGGGATGACGACCCCATCCGGATCCCAGCAATAGGGCGGTGTCGGGTTGCTGTTCCAGCGCGGCCTGAAGAGCCAGCACCCAACCCTGAGCATCCGAACCGACCGCTGTTTCATAAAGTACCGGGGCCTGATAATTATTCTGTTCCGGAGACAATCCCGCCTGTGCCGGATCACTATTCACCGACTGTATCCATGCCGCCAGCTCGCCAGATATCTCACGGGTCGCCGGAACGAGATTCGGACGAAACATGCAGACGCGCTGCTGATCATAAAGAATAAGATTAAACAGCATAGTTGGCTTCAATTTCGAAACAATTTCAGCCAACTCGCTTTTGATATAATCATAAGTTGCCAGCCCGCCGGTGCGCTCATCCAGCATAGCCGCTGAAGCATCGATGATGAAAACGGCCTTTTCACCTTCCGCCCGGACACCGAAAAAATCGATGCGTGACGGTCCGATGCCGGACACACGGGACAAACTGCTCAGCGCACGTCCAACATCAGTGCCGGGCAAACTGATTTTTTGTGTTTTCAACGAACTGATTTTCCCTGTGTCAGGAAGCACGAATTCGGGATTAGCAACAGAAACTTTTTTACTGATGAGCTTTGAGGTCAGTGCTCTTTTCTGCAGTTGCTCAACCCGCGCTGGCGCCTGTATTTTTTTACGTTCCAGCTTCGGACGGCTTTCAGTCTGGGCAATCAGCATGGCATTCTGTTTCTGCACATATTTTACAGCTACAATCGAACCGGCAAAAATAACCAGCAGCAAGTGGATAACAAAACTGGTTATAGCCGCCTGAGCGGAATACGACCGGGTTTTGTTTTTCAGGAGAGTACTGAGGGTTCGCTTTTTCATGGAGTGTGATATCTGCTCATTCGACATTTGCAAACGTTACATTTCTGATACCGGCACCGGCACAGGCATTCAACACATCAACTACCCGTCCGTGAACAGAATTTTTATCTGCGGTAATCGTAATCTGAGGCTGTGCATCCACCAGCAAAGAAGCCTCGCGATAACGGAGCAATGTCTGCCCGAGCTCTGCTAAATCTCCTTTGGAAGGATCGGTGAATTGCTGATCATTAAACACAATCACGCCATCAGCCCGAACTTCAATAACCTGCTCATCCGGCATTGAAATCGCTTCGGACTGCTTAACCTGACCGGGAAGACTTAACCCTAAATCAGCCTCCGAACGTTTAAGTGAAGAACTGACCATAAAATAAATCAGCAACAGAAACACGCAGTCGATCAACGGCGCGATCTGCAACCCCACCTTTTCATTTATCAACTCGTCCAGCCAGGCTTTCATTAGTTCCCCGATTCAAACGTCCCGAAGATGATGTCCGCGATTCCCGCTTCCGCGCACGCTT
>JBILEA010000307.1:0-3311 GCA_044352355.1 Pontiellaceae bacterium
TTGAGACTCCGGAAAGAATTTAGAGAGATGGGCAAAGGGAATGGGCACAAAGGCACAAAGTCCCCGCTTCATCCCTGACGCCTATGTGCCTCAGGGCCTTTCCGCAAAAAAAATCACCAGACAGTTAAAGGCGCTGGGAAATAAAACTGCCGCCGCACACGCACAGCGTTTTTTCAAAACCGGCTCCGGACAGTATGGCGAAGGAGACCTCTTTCTCGGCATCAACGTTCCGGTTCTTCGGAAACTGGCAAAAGAACACTGCGGCATTGCCCTCGCCGATACCGTTGAGCTGTTGCAGTCGCCGTTGCATGAAATCCGGCTGCTGGCCTTACTGATCATGATTCTTCAGTATAAACGGGGTGAAAACCAAACGGCGATTTACCGTGCTTACCTCACCCACACCCACCGAATCAATAATTGGGATTTGGTGGACGTCACGGCCGAACACATTATCGGTGCCCACCTGTTTAAACGCAACCGCCAGCCACTCTACAAGCTGGCCAGGTCAAAAAGTCTATGGGAAAGACGCATCGCCATCATCGCGACGTTTTATTTCATCCGGCGGAATCAGTTTGAGGACACGCTCGCCATCGCCGACCTGTTGATGAATGACAAAGAGGATTTGATGCACAAAGCCGTCGGCTGGATGCTCCGCGAAATCGGCAAACGCGATCTGAAAACTGAAGAGGACTTCCTCCTCCCGCGCTATAAACACATGCCGCGCACCATGCTCCGGTACGCCATTGAACGTTTTCCCGAAAAAAAACGTATTTCCTATCTCAAATCCAAAAGCATGGAGGTGGGGGGAATCGAACCCCCGTCCGCCCAAGCGTCACAACAGCTTCTACGTGTGTAGTCTACCTTTAAGGTCTCGCCTTCGCGACTGTCAGCAGACAGGGCCATCGCGAACGCCAGCATCCTGTTAGATTTCGCCCCGCAGCCCGTATGCCCGACCTTGGGACTATCCTGCTGTCGTCGTCTTCATCCCCTCAGCAGGTGTCAGGGGGAAGCCGTCGCGCCTTTATTTAGGCAGCGAGTGCGTACTGTTCGTTGGCACTTATTGTTTTTGCCGGAAGTTTAACGAGGCCAACCGACATCCTCGACACGCCACTGAAGCTTCAACTTAAACGTCGAAACCAGTCACCCCCGTTGTTTGAGGCGCAGATATGATTACATAACTCGCACAGAACGCAACTCCGCAGTTACGGAAGTCGCACGTTGATCTGATAGAAACTGCTGGATTCAGTGCGGTGCACGGTATCGGTATAACTCGCCTGCGGCCAAACCATATTGGTTGCCAGCGGCTGAAAACTATTCAATAGATTGGTCGCCCGGTATACGCCATACACTCTCCCGGTAACTGCGTTCCACCGGATTATAAACCCGCCATTCGTCGTCTCGGGCGGCTCCAATGTGTCGACCTTAAAAAACGAAAACCGATTCGTAGGGTTTAATCCAGCAATATAGGCTTCAAGCACCGTATTGACGCCGTTCGATGCAAAAGCATTGGGGTTGGCGTTGGTTTCCCCGCCAAAATATTGAAGCTCCCACTCGTTCGGCAGGCCGTTGGTGTTGAGATCCGGCAACGGAACGCTTCCCACAATAGTGTAAGAACCGATTGATCCGTAACTGGTGTAGCCGGTCGGAACACTGTTCGTCGGATTTCCTACCCCGGTCGGACTGATTTTTAAATAATACTTTCCAGCGGCGACGGTCTGCGTAATGACCGCCTTTGTTTCCAGCTCAGGATTATTCGAGGCCAGCATGGAGCCGCCAGCAGCATATAGTGTCAGCACCAGATCGGCATTACCGCCCCATGTGCCTTCCGAACAGCGGTAGGTCGCGCCGGTCAGCGACAGCATTCCGCCAATGCAGGTGAAAGAAAACATATCGCTGTCGTCTGTCCGTTCCACGATGCCGGTCACCGAGAATACGCCGCCGGCGGTCTGAACCGGTGCGGCCTGCGCTATCGTGTTGCTGTAATCGTCCGGTTTGTATTTCAGCCTGGTCTGAAGGATATTCAGATCATCTTCAAATCGGTTGGCGTTATAATATTCGCCCTTGCTCCACTGGGACATATTTTTCCCGTAAGCGGTTCCCATGATCGGCGCCCAGGAAATACTTCCGATGCTGTGACCGGAGTAATATTCACTGGTAATGGTTCCGTCATGATTCAATCCCAGATTATGCCCCAGCTCATGCGAAGCCGCCTCAGCAGTACTGTCATAACAACCACTGCCAGCCATTGGCTTCACCCACGCCGGTGAATAACAGTCGGCGTCATTGTAGGAAAACTGTGCCTGTCCAAAAACACCTACATAAGCGATCCCGCCAGCGCCATAGTGAGGGCACTGAACTCCATTGGCATCGGTAGTCGGTGTAATTAATGCGTGTGCAGTATTCTGGTTCCATGAAGAAGGCTGTTCGGTCGTCACATCCACATCATAGACCGCATAGTCTTCCGCCACCCTTTCCCACATTTCACGAATATAGCGCTGCTCCGTATCGCTGAATGTTGAGCTGTCGCCATCAATGTCAAAAGCCGTACAGTACCAAACACTAATACCTTTAGTTGTGTTCCAGCGAGTATTGGAAACATCAGCACCGTTAAAATCCAGAAACAACACTTTGGTTGCGCCGGGCTTGCTGTGATAGATCGGCGGACTGCCGATCGGCACGGCGGCATACTGCGGCGAAGATGCCAAACTGACGGGTCCTGCGTCGGTAATGTTTTCAGTTGCCGCAGGCAACGGATTTTCATCCGGCATTCCGGCATTAGTAAACGTACAGACATAATAAATCGCCCCTTCAGCATCCACCCGCACCGAGCCCTCGTCTGCGGGCTTAAAATTCATCCGGCTGAGCTTGAGGAGAGCCCGCTGCTGAGCTTCAACCGGAAGTTTTTCAACCGCCGATTTCACATTGCCGGGCGGCAGGTCGCTCAACGTCATAATCTTTTGCCCGCCGTACATGGCGCAGACGTGTCCGGCATGAACCTTCCCGCATTCACTGCAAACCTCTAAAGCTGCGGGAGAATTCGTAACAGTCTGCGCAACTCCAGCCAGGACCACCGGAATTTCCGCGACAGGTTTTGAAGCAGAAGAATATGAAACAGCAGGTTCGGCAACCCGGCTCTTCGCCGGCACGCTCAGGCGCAGGAACAATAATCCAGCCTCACAGGCAACCAGAATTAATAGAACTGTTTTAAAATTCTTCACTGGCCAAAGAGTACCAAATCAGCCCCGCAAAAGAAACCCCCTCTGCCGACTATCTTCCCGGAAATACGGACTGACTTTCTTGCGGGCATCCCC
>JBILEA010000308.1:0-3307 GCA_044352355.1 Pontiellaceae bacterium
CCGGCGTGGTAAACCGGAAGTCGCCGCTGTAATCCACCACGTGCGCACCCTTAGCCAGTTCGGCGGCTGCGGTTTGCATACCAACTCCGTCCGGCGTAGAGAAAAATACGGCATCGTATGTTTCCTGTGCCTTCGGATCGTCCGGGGTCCGGATCAGTTCGTCGCAAAAGCCCTTTAAATGAGGATAAAGATCGCTCATTTTCATGCCGGTTTCGGTGGCCGCCACCAGACAGCCGATCTTAAATTCGGGATGCTGCAGGAGTAGTTCTGTGATCCCTACGCCGCCGTAGCCGCCCGCTCCAACAATTTTGACGCTTTTCATTTTAAATCTCCGCTCGCCTTGGTTGAGAATCGCGCTAATATAAACCCTCAGGTTTTAGTGCCAAGAACTAAAGAGAAGGGACCCCGCTGAAAATAGGCATTATATCCGATACACACGGCCAAGTGGATTTGGCGTTAGCCGCCGCCCGGGAATTCATCTTCCGGGCGGTCGATGCCGTTATTCATTGCGGCGATGTCGGGTCCGACATGGTTCTCACGGAGATGGCTGAGCTTTTGCAGGCCTTGGACATCCCGATTTATGCCGTACTGGGAAACTGCGACCTTCAGCAGAAATTAGGCAGTTTTTCCGAAAATTCAGGAATCAACCTGATGGGCCGGGTGGCGCACCTCACACTGGCCAGCCGGAAAATTGCTGTTTTGCACAGTGACGACGAGGCGCACTTCGAAGCGCTCGTACAATCCAATATCTACGATTATGTCTTCTTTGGTCACTCGCACACCCGTCGGGATGAACAAATCGAGAAAACCCGCATCGTTAACCCCGGCTCTGCCGGACGGGGTATGCATCCATCCTGCGCCGTCGTGAATCTCCTCGATGATGACGTCACCTTTTTCACGATTCACCGCAGCGAATGATTTTCTTCGCGATCATTTTGCCATTTTCCATTCGCGACGATTGGCGTACATTCGCGGTTAAGGAGAAAGCGAAAATGAAAAATCCGCCGAAAGCTTATGAGGATATTCCGTTTTTGAATAGCGAACATTGCCGTCCGGTGCGACTTCAACTCGAATATCTCCATCCTGAAGTGACGATGCAAAAGGAAAAAATCGTCTCCACCATCGTTCTTTTCGGCAGTGCACGCATTCCGGCTCCTGAAAACGCCGCCGCCTGCGAAAACCGCAAACTGGCTGAACTGACACCGTTTTATGAAGAGGCCCGCAAACTGGCGCAGATCGTCAGCACCACCTGTCAGACCAACCATGAATGCGAATATGTCATCATCACGGGCGGGGGCGGAGGCGTTATGGAGGCGGGCAACCGCGGGGCCAAAGAGGCGGGCTGTAAATCGGTCTCACTCAACATCACCTTACCGCATGAACAAGAAGCCAATCCGTACGTCACGGAAGAACTTTGCTTTCAGTTTCACTACTTCAGCATGCGCAAAATGCATTTCATGCTGCGGGCCAAAGCCGTTTGCATCTTTCCCGGCGGATTCGGCACCTTTGACGAACTCTTCGAAGCACTCACCCTGATCCAGACCGGAAAAATCAAACCGATGCCTGTTATTCTTTTTGGTTCCGACCATTGGAAACGGATGGTGGACTGGGACTACATGGCTGAATGCGGCCTCATCAGCCCGGAAGATCTGAACCTGCTCACCTTCTGCGACACCGCCGAAGATGCGTGGAAAGCCATCACCGCCTTCTACGCCTAATCCGGCCCCAGATTTTCTGCCGCCGCGCTTCCAATGGTTAAGCAATTCAATTATCGTTTCCCGATCTTTGGAAGTTACTTTCATTTAAGGGGTTTTGAATGGCGAAGAAGCAGACGACGGGGGCGAATATCGGCTTTGAGGAAAAGCTGTGGCTGGCGGCGGATAAACTGCGCGGAAGCATGGACGCCTCGGAGTACAAGCACATCATCCTCGGCCTGATTTTCCTGAAGTACATCTCCGACAAGTTCTGCGAGCGGCGCGACTGGCTGATTCAAGAAACCGCGGACGCCAACAGCCAATACCACACCAAAAATGACAAAGACCAGATGGTGGTGCTGGAAGACCGCGACGAGTACACCGCCGGGAATATCTTCTGGGTTCCGGCATCCGCCCGCTGGGACATCATCCAGAAAGACGCCAAGAAACCGACCATCGGTCAGGTGATTGATAACGCCATGGATCTGATTGAGCGGGAAAACCGCTCGCTCAAAGGCATCCTGCCGAAAAACTACGCCAAACCTGAAGTGGATAAACGCCGTCTAGGAGAACTGATTGACCTGATCAGCACCATCGACATGCTAAATCACAACGAAGAGCAGGATCTGCTGGGCCGCATCTATGAGTATTTCCTCGGCAAGTTTGCGGCAGCGGAAGGCAAAGGCGGCGGTGAGTTCTACACGCCTTCCTGCGTGGTGCGCACTCTGGTTGAAATGCTCCAGCCATACAAAGGGCGCATCTATGACCCCTGTTGCGGATCGGGCGGTATGTTTGTGCAGTCGGAAAAGTTTGTGGAAGCGCACGGCGGGCAGAAAACCGACTTGTCCGTCTTCGGGCAGGAATCCAACCCTACCACATGGCGGCTGGCCCGGATGAACATGGCCTTGCGCGGAATCGAATGCGATCTGGGCGACCAGTGGGCCGATACGTTCCACCACGACAAGCACCCCGATATGAAGGCCGACTTCATCCTTGCCAACCCGCCGTTCAACATTTCCGACTGGGGCGGTGAAAAACTCAAAGACGACAAACGCTGGGCTTACGGCATTCCGTCTGCGGGCAACGCCAACTATGCGTGGGTGCAGCACATGGTGCATCACCTGTCACCCAAAGGTACCGCCGGGTTTGTGCTGGCCAACGGCAGTATGTCCTCCAATCAGTCCGGCGAAGGCGAAATCCGCAAGGCGCTTATTGAGGCCGACCTGATTGATTGCATGGTCGCGCTGCCCGGTCAGTTGTTTTATTCAACTCAAATCCCCGTTTGTCTCTGGTTTATTTGCCGGAATAAGTCCGGCAAACCCTCACCCGGCGCGTTGAGACACCCTCTCCCAATGGGAGAGGGACGGGGTGAGGGTAAACAGTATCGAGACCGACGAGGTGAGATACTGTTTATAGACGCCCGGAAAATGGGAACACTGGTTGATCGTGTACATCGGGAACTCTCCGAAGAGGATATGCGCAAAATCGCTGATGCCTATTCTGCATGGAAAGGGTCTTCTGTAGCCGGGGGCGGTGACCCCGGAAAGGCCGCCCTCACCGCGGGCAGCTACAGCAACATCGCCGGTTTTTGTTACAGCGCCAAGCTGGAAGAA
>JBILEA010000070.1:0-11392 GCA_044352355.1 Pontiellaceae bacterium
TGCCGTCACATCGGGTTTTCAACACACGGCATGCCCGACATCGTCGTCAAAGCCATCCAGACCGGCCTTTTCGAATACGTCAATCTGCACTGGTATTTTGTTTATCATCCAATCACCTGGACCTCAGTTGAAGCGGCTGCCAAGCAGGACATGGGCGTATTCATCATCAGTCCCGTCGACAAAGGCGGCAGACTCTACGAGCCGCCGCCGAAACTGATTGATCTCTGTCAGCCGCTCACTCCAATGGCATTTAACGACCTCTACTGTCTGTGCCGCCCCGAAGTTCACACCCTCTCCATCGGCGCCGCCCGCCCGTCTGACTTTGCCGAACACGTCACCGCCGTCGTCCGGATGGACGAAAAATTCCCCATCGTTGAAAAAATTCAGAAGCGGATATTCCAATCCATGGAAAAAACGCTTGGTGCCGACTGGGTACATCACTGGCACGAAGACCTTCCACGCTGGCAGGAAACGCCGGGCGAAATAAACATTCCTGAAATTCTGCGCCTCTGGACGTATGCCAAAGGACTCGACATGACGGCCTTCGGCAGAATGCGCTACAACCTCATGGGTCAGGCCGAACACTGGTTCCCCGGACAACAGGCCGCCGAATTCAAAAACGAAGACCTCACGCCGGTTCTTGAAAAGAGCCGCTTTGCCGACCGCATCCCGGAAATCCTGCGCGAAGCCCACGCCATGCTCCACGACGCCCCGAAAAAACGGCTATCGGAGTCATAAGGTATTGCCGAATGATAATTGATAATTTATGAATACCGCCGTTCCGAACATTGGAAAAATCAAGGGAAAGAAAAATGAGCGAATTTAAAAACGTAACCGCAGTAAAAAAAGCCAACGTCTATTTTGACGGCAAAGTCACCAGCCGCACCGTCCTGTTTGCCGACGGCACAAAAAAAACCCTCGGCATCATGATGCCCGGCGACTATGAATTCGGCACCGAAGCCGCGGAAATCATGGAAATGCTCGGCGGCCAGATGGACGTGTTGCTCCCCGGTTCCAAGGATTGGAAAACCTTCAAGGAAGGCGAATCCTACCAGGTTCCGGCCAACAGCAAGTTTAAGCTGAAAGTCCCCGTCGTCGCCGATTATTGCTGTTCCTACCTGAAGTAAAAGAACGCCCGTCCCGGTCGTTTTCTGTGACGGGCTGTCGTCCGCCAGAAAGCAAGCGAGACGCTTGCTCTACATTGTAGAACGACCGTCTCGGTCGTTTTCTGTGGCGGGCGGGCGACTGCCAGAAAGCAAGCGAGACGCTTGCTCTGCGTTATGGAACAAACTCGAACCCGGAGAGAGTTAAATCCACCGGAACGGGCACGCGCTGATCGCCGAACCGAATGACCAGCTCGGCGACATTTTCCAGCCCCGGCGTGGCAGGTAGAGGAATCCGGATTTCTTTCTCGGACTCCGCAGTATCAAACCGGACAAAAATTTCATTCTGAAATGCCATCGGTCCGCCAGCCAGTGTGACAACCGTATTCAGCGGCTTGGCTGCGCGATAGTGAATCAGCAGCGCACCATTCGACAAGCTGACCGGCTTCGGCAGTTTTACCGTTACCGCGCCATTCCGCACCGCATCGCCACGCAACCGGAATCCGTTTTTCCAATGCAGGCCTTCCAGACTGTCGCCAACCGGACTCCAGGAAATCCACTGCGGGCCGTCCAGCAAATCAACCGCAACCGATTCGCCGCCCTGCACTTTAGAAAGCGACGTGACCCCCTGCCAGGTCAGATAGCGTTGCATATTTTCTTCAGCAGAGCTGATCCCTCCCAGAATCAGCGCCAGCGTGTGCGCGGCAGTCTGAAATTCAATCACCTTATTCTGCGTCGTGTTGAACCCCTCCCACGGACCGTGATCGGTAAAAAGCCGCCGGATCGTTTTCCAATGTTTGGACAGAAGCACTTCAATCTGATCCGGTGCGACTTCATAAGCAACACCCAGTGTGTAAAGCGACGGCGCATCGGTAATGCGCAGATGATCCGTCACCGCGACATCCGGAATGCCGATATCGCCGGTATACTCCACACCATTGCCGCTGTAGGCCTCGCTTAAAAAGCCGGGCAGTTTATTCCGGGTTGAAAAATCGAGATTGATCGCCACCGAATTTTCCAAATTCTCCCGCCAGCCCGGCGCATCCAATTCCTGCATAAACAGTGATAATCCCAGCGACTGGAACGACGAGCCGTGCCACGTCGCCAGCGTGTACAGATCGCGTCCGTCCATCATACGGTACGGCTTGATTTTAAACCCGGAGTTCTTCACAGCCTCTGCGGGAAAATCGAACCGCTGCACCACAAAACAGAGCGGACCGCGGAATTCATTAACAAAATAATTCATCCGCCCGGTAATCCATTTACCGTTACTGTCCTCCCAGCCGGAAAAGCGGTCTTTCGTCGCGTTCCAGCCAAACGTAAACGTTCCGGACGGTTCATCGTAAAGGTAGCGATAGCCCTCTTCCTGCCGCGCAATAAACTGTTCGAGTTTTTCGCACAACTGAATCGCCGCCGGATCAGCCTTTACCGAAGAATGTCGCAACGCACCGAAGGCTTTAGCTGCCGACGCCGTAAGATTGGCATTATCACCAAAAATAATCTGCACTATCCGCGCATCCAGCACCGCCATAATCTGTGCACAAAGATTGCTCTCGGCAAAGGGAGCCAACTCGCCCGTGAAAAACTTATCGCCGTATTCCCCTTTACGCGGAACCTTAGCGAACGAACCGTCCTGCTGAGGAAAAATCCATTTACGGGCGACCAAAGCATCCCAGATTTGAACCGCCTGCTCCTCACCGAAGGCATCGACAAACTTCTGCTTCTCCACTTCATCGCTCAACGGACCGATACGTCCAGACGGACTGAACCCTAAGAAATTACCGAGAAGTCCCTTGGCACTCACCTTCGGATCTTGCTGATCGGCCAGCAGACTGGACACCGCCAGCGAAAGCTGACTCAGCGCCTCTTCACGTGAAATGTACGGATTGTCGGCATAGCCCGCGGCAATATTCGCCAGCAGCTCGATCCACTCGCCGATGGCGGTCAATTGTGTGAACGAGCGCAGATAGAGTGCGCGCTCCGAATCCTGATTCCAACCTTCAACCGGATAACCGGAAGCTGGATCAACCAGCCCGTGCTCCGGCTTGAGGTAACCCATCGCGTTCGCCAGTAGCGCCTGCATATGCGCATGCTCCGGATTCACCAGCGGAAAATTAAATGTCTCGGGCGTTTCCGGCGGCACAACATGCGCACAGCCCGCACCCAACAACACTCCCAGAGCCAAAGCGAAAAGAATTTGTTTCATGTGGGCCAGTCTACCACGTCCCACGCTGGTTTCAGCTCAAATCCTTCGGATCACCTGTCAGACGCGTCCGACTTGTCAGACCCGTCCGACAGATTTTCAATCTTCAGAGTGCCCCTGCACTCCGGATAGCCGGAACAGCCCCAAAAGGCTTTCCCGGCATTTACCCCTTTTCCGGCGGTGCGCTTGCGCGTTTCTTTGCCGCACACCGGACACGCCGGAGCCGCCGGTTCCTTCCCCGCTCTGGCCTGTGCCCGCGCAGCATAGAGCCTCTCGGTAAATCCGCCGTGCTCAACAAAATCGCGCCCCAGTTGCTCAATCTGACGGCGCAGCAGATACGCCGCCTGATTCACCGCGCACAGCATCGCATTCCCTGCAATCTCCGCATCCGCCTGCGCAACAAACTCGGTTAGACCGGTCAGACCAGTCAGACGAATGACCCCCTCTCTGACGGGCGGCAAATCAGGTGCCACATCGTGTTTTAACCGCTCACGCATCGCCAGTGCCTCCGGTGAATCTTTCTGCCAGACGCGCAACCCTTGCTGAGTCAGAAAACTTTTATAGTCCTTGAGCAGCTCATCCGAGAGACTGGCCCTCGCCACATTGGTCAACAACATCTCGCTTTTACGCGAGGTTGCTGCCGCGCCGCTCCCTTCACTGATATTACGAACCCCGCTGCGTGCCGCCTGAACCATCTGATCATGAGTCCGCGAACGCTTATCCACAAACCGGTCACAGAAAACCACCGTCGCATCATAAACCGTTTCAGCCACCTTATAACTGCGCAACTTCTCGTAGCCGCCGTGCGGCATAAGCGGACTATTGGAATCACTCATACACCCTCCCCGGTTAACAAGCCGCAGAGTTTTAACTTATTCTTGAAAAGTTTAAAAGCTCGTTGTTTGTCTTAATCTGTACGAACAAGCCCGACCTGTCAGCCCCGTCGGACTACTTTTCCAACGGACTTTTGGCGAGATTCCGTCGGATGCGTTTTACAGTGAGTCCGCCGCGCGGCTGACTGAAGTCGGCCGGCAGAATGACTTTGTTGTTCACCAGCGTTACACCAATGACGCTTTCGCAGGCCTGCCGCAGCATCCAGCCCGCCGCGCCGGTATAACCACTCCAGATCATGCGGCCCGGGTCATGAACGGTAAGAAAGTCGGCGCACTGCTGGTTCGGCTGTCCGCCGTAGTTTTCAATCTCCGCTCCTTTGGTGTGCGAAATGGCAGAAATTTTAAACCACAGCCGGACGGCGGCATCGCGATAGTACTGAGCGGTTTCCAAGTCACCCTGCGCCGCGAAGCGTTCGGCGAGCAGTCGGCAGGCGCGTGTGAGCCATTGAACCCCGTGTGAATACATTCCATTCTCGCGGACACCTTCCGGATAGGTACTGCTGCGTCCGAGATAGGGTTTTGTATTTTCACGCAGAGCGGGCCAGCCCAGACTGATTGTTTTTTCGCCTTCTAGAATTCTCAGCGCGGTATCGAGTGCCATGCGGCTCCGCTCCGGATTGACCCCGGCAAAGACAGCCCACGCCGCGCCGAGCGCGTCAGTTTCCCAGTAACCGGCACCTGCAACGCCGATCTCTGTGCCATCGTCGTGGATGGCACGCAGATAGCGATCGCCGCGCCAGACTTTTTCAATACTGCGCCCGAGCATCCTCAGCTGCTGTTCGTAGTACTGGCGCCGTTTATTCCCGCTGCGCTCTCCAATGATTGGAAGAAGATTTTTCAAAACACAGGTGAGGAAAAATGCCATCCAGACCGACTCGCCTCGCCCTTTACTGCCGATTTCATCGAGCCCATCGTTCCAGTCCCCCGTCCCCATCAGCGGCAGGCCGTTGCGACCCATCCGTTTATTCAGCACCAGATCAATCGCCCGCATCACGTGATGATAAACCGAATCACTGCGCGGCGAACGTAGCGGGAAAAAACCCATACCATGTTTGCCAGCAGGCAACGGCGCGAGCGGTGTTTCCGCTTTCAAATAACTGACCTGTTCATCGAGCAAGGTTTTATCACCCGTCATGCGGACATACTCGGCAACGCCCCAGCCAAGCCAAATCAGATTGTCGCTGGCGTGTGAGCGGCTCAGAAACCCGGTGCGGCCATCCTGCTGAAGGAAAAACCAGTGAGCGGTA
The DNA here is from genome assembly GCA_044352355.1 of Pontiellaceae bacterium. Lineage (GTDB taxonomy): Bacteria > Verrucomicrobiota > Kiritimatiellia > Kiritimatiellales > Tichowtungiaceae > Tichowtungia. The sequence continues at coordinate 5,447 of JBILEA010000070.1, forward strand.
TCACCTTCAGGAAACTGTTGCGCCGCATGCAAAATAAGCTGGGCGCGAGCCAGTGACGGATCGACCCAGATCATATTAACGGTGTCCTGCAGCTGATCGCGGAAGCCGAATGCGCCGGATGCCTGATAAAAGCCTTTGCGCGCCCAGATGCGTTCACTGAGGGTCTGATATTTCATCCATTTCACATACGCATCAAATTCCGGATTGCTTGTTTCAACCTTGAGCGTGGACTGCAGCGCCATCCACCAGTCGCGAGTAGACTGCAAACTCAGCTCGGCGTTTTCCAAGGTTTGGAATTTTTTAACGCAGGCTTCAGCCTGTTTACGACTGTCGGCCTCGCCCAGCACAATCGAGATCACCTGCTCGCCGCCCGCCGGAATTTCCACGGTTGTCAGCAAAGCCGCAACCGGAAACTCATCCCCCGCATCAGGAGCTGGTGCTCCGGTTTCAACCAATACCGGACGATCAAATGTGCGGCCTGCGCCGAAAAACCGGTCGCGCCGCGTAACAAACTGCTCCACCGGTTCACTCATAGCGGCGAAACAGGATCCGGTACGAAAACGGTTGCGCGGATTTTCGAAATAAAGCGCGCCGGTAACGGCATCGCGAGAGATGAGTAACGACCCGGCCTGCTCCGGACTGTGCGCCAGAGAAATCTGAAAATACGGCGCGACGCGCAGACAGCGCGAAGCAACCCCGGTATTACGGATTTTCAGAAGATAAACGCCCGCCGGTTCGTCGAGCGGTACGTGTACAATAAGCTCAGTCTCAATCCCGCCCTTCTGCATTTTGAAAAGCGCACTGCCGTCGAGACTGAAAAAAACGTCATGCGCTGCGGTTTTGTCTTTAAGCGGATCGTAACATGGCGAAAACCAGTCGCCGGTTTGTTTGTCATAGAGATAAATTGCTTCGGAAGGAATCTGCGCACCGGACAGGTCAGCCCAGTCTGGCGTCAGCCGGTTCTGCTGTGCATTACCACTGGCCGACGAATGCAGTCCATGATTCGTAACCGCGACCATGTGTCCGAGATCATTAGCCATTTCGTGGTCGAACGGACGCGGAGTGAACGGCGTCAAGACGTGTAGCGTGTTGCCGTTATCGGTGTAATCCGTGTAATGGTCCGGCGTGCCCGCCGGAATTTCGCCGTGGCCGATTTTGGGCATACGCTCCGGCTGTTTCTGATCGTGAACCGGCAAAATCGTCTGCGGACGAAGATGTTTCATAACCATCTGCGCAACCCGTTCTTTCCGCTCGCAGCCGCCGATCAGAATCCGATGGGTCAGCCTGCCGTTTGCGGGAAGCGACGCATTCAACAGCAAGGCACCAATGGGATCAAAAGTCGGGCAGGCTTCTGAGTTCAACGCCTCCTGAAAAGCCAGTGTTTCGAGCGCCCGGGGCGCCCAGATGTTTCCAGCACGACCGATGAAATCAATACGCCCGGTCAACACACCCGACGGCGTATCCGCTGAAGCCAGAATGCCATAGAGTTTGGTGCTGCGATGGAAGGCTGTCATCGCATTCAGCTCCGTGTTGTACGACATTTCCGGATAGAGCCGGTTGTACTGCGTATGATTGCGGTCGGCCTCCGGACGGTTCAGCATCCATTCGAGATAGGGGACCACCTTCAGGTTGCGCGCTCTGCCGCTGAGATCTTCCAGCTCAATGCTCCAGGTTTCCACCGCATCGTCACGGCTCGGCAGCCGAATGATAACCGTCGTGCACACCTCGTTTGAAATATTAACCACTTTGATCCGATCACTGTCACATTCGCAGGCAGACGGCGTGAAAATTTCTTTCGGGAAATTTCCAAGCACCGGCCAGGCCTTATTGGCTGCGCCGTTTTCGCCAACCTCGACCACAAAGAGAATGCGACCGGACGGATCGATTTTTTCGAACGCACAACGGCTGATGCCGAACCCGTTGGCAGTCAGGAAGGAATTAATCTCTCCGCTCTTTTTCAGCTCCACTTCGTATTTATTATTGATCAGTCCGAAGGTTTGCTCAGTCTGTTCCGCATGCCGCTCGCGATTTATGCGACGCAAAGTGAACAGCAGAGTTATGACGATGGCCGCCACCATAGCGACAACGGTCAAAAAGCCCCAATCTGGCGCCGTACCAGCCTGTCGCGCCTGAATGGCGGCGCCGACACTAAAAACCTGCGCCCACTGCTCACCCTTCGGCAGATAAAATGGAATAAGCAGTGGAGCCCAGGTGGTGAAGCGCTTCACGCCCTCCGGAATAAAACGGGCCGTGGCTTCCGGGCCGACAAACGTGGCGCAGCGTTCGTCAAGACGGTCCACACCCAAGAACGAGAGATTGACCAGCGTTGCAACGCGCAGCCCCATGTGGTCGATCCAGATCAGCACCTGGAACCAGGCATACCCGATAATCCAGCTGAATACCGTCAGACTCCACGCGGTAAACCCGCTGGCGTCGAGTGCCAGACTGTTGAATAGCGCAAAGAAGGTACGGATAAGTCCGTCCTGATTATACCAGGTTGCCTCAGCCATCGGACGCAGGAAGGTGAAAATCAGCGGAGCCATCCAGAGACCCCAGCGCAGAACATAAACGGTGCCGTCCGCCAGTTCCGTCACGCCCGCACGGGTCACGATGCGTTTGATGGACGAAACATCGCGATTCAGCAGCGCGGAAAGAAACGCTTTATTAATCGCAAACAGCGGCGCGGCGATTCCCCAGCCGATCACGCCCATCAGCGCCTCATTAAAAAGAATCTTCGCGCCGCCGGAGGCCGCCGAAAGTTTGATGTGGCCCCAGCGGCTGATCAGCGCGGTATATTCGTTGGGTGCCGTCGTACGCAGTTGCTGACAGCGCGTCACGATCTCTGCCGGATTCAGGCCGAAACTGTTATAGAGTTCAAACTTGGTTCCAATAATCGGAAGCTGCGACGCATCCAGATAAAAGCCGATGCCCGCGCCGATGAAGGCGCCCAGCCCGCCCTCGACCAGATAGTAGCGCCAGGATTTTACGCCGCCGGTTCCCCGCCAGCCGAACAGCAGGTCGCGGACAATACTCACGCCGCCAAACGTCGCCGCTCCGGCCACACAGCCGAACCAAATCCGTTGCGCCGTCGGCAGGCTGGCAAAATCCATACTGAGGCCGGTGGCAAACGCATGGCCAAGAACCAATCCACGAAGATACAAAATCGGATCTTTATAGGCACAGGCGGCGCGGCCAAAAAACGACTGACTTCCGTCAAAGGTTTCAATGATGGTTTTGAACAGCGGAAAAAAAGCGACCCCTGCTAGTGTGATCAGCAGAGCCGGATGCGCGCTATAGAAATTCTGCAACCATGCCGCATGAACCAGCGCATAAAACGCCTGAAGGAGGCCCATCAGAACGCCACTGAACACCATCCCTTTTTTCATACCGCGAATGGCATCGTCCTGCGTCACCGTGCCGGACGGCGCGTTGCCGTGCATGGCTCCGAGAATCAGTCCGGTAAACAGATAAACAATCCCCCATAGCGGGGCTTGCGAAAACATGGTGGCAAGAACAACGGCGACGGGACGCAGAAGCGCCGGCAACGCCGCAACCGCCGGGCCCGATCCAAGATCCGCAATATACGGGGCCACTGTCACAAACGCTGAGAGCAGGAATAATGCGCGATGAACCTTTAATGAGAAAAGCAACCGCTCGCGATGGATCAATGAAAAGGCATTGGCGAGTAATTCACCGATGATAAAAATCAGCAGCATCTTCATCCCGGGATTTCCGAACGACTGCAATGACAGCAGCAGCCCGAAAACAAACGGAGTTGCTGTGATCGTTATGCCGCCGATCAGTCCGAGATGTTTGCGGCGCATAGTGAGCCGGCAGACATTGGCCATATGATAAATCAGTACAAAGAGTGCCGCGCCAAACCCGCTGAGCTGGAAGAATCCATCAAGCGATCCGGGAACATGCCAGAGGACTTCCTTGCTGGCCGCAGCAGCCAACAGTCCGGGGAATAGCGCGCTTCGCAGTGTTTCTCCGGCGAAGGCCGGGCGCCCGGCCAGTGTAATCTTCAGCAGAAAGCTGATTGCCACCCCGGCGACAGCGATATAGAAACAAAACCAGCCGGAATCGAGCGGGTTCATTTTGCCCATCGCGTAAACGCCCAGTACCGACGAAACGATCAACACCGTGGCAACGCCAAAAGCCAAATCACGGGCCATGCCTTTCACGACGACTTTCATTTTACGCCGGATTACGAACACCAGCAGGCTCATCAGCAGACTGAACACGGTCACCCCGCCCAGCCGGCCCCAAAGCGAGGCGCGGAATTTTTGCCAGAATGGAAGCTTTTGAAACGTCATGTCCATCCGGATTCTACCTTTGGCCGGATCGTCACCGCCGGTTCGCTGAATCAGCAGTACCGTTTCGTTAAGGCTCCCGATTTTTTTCCAGTCGATCAGTTCACGGGCCGTATTCCAGCCGGACGACAGTGACACCGGAAATCGTTGCGTTCCGGATGATCCTTTAACCTCAACCGCCAGAGAAACATTGGCAAGCTGGCCTTCAGGAATGTAGAGACCCAATTGAATCACGTCCATGGAATCGGCGGCCAGCGCGGCGGGATATTCCTTGGCCCAGACCCCGGCCGCCGTCTGAGCCGGAATGGAGTAGTCGATAATCAGCAAATCGCGGTTCAGCGGGGCTTCTTCATACTCACGGGAAATCGCAACCTGCGCCGCGCCAATATTAAAACTGCCCTGCTGCTTCGCGTCGATAAACCCGACTGAAGCTGCCTGACTGAGTACAGCCTGCAAACAGGCCGCCAGAACAATTCCGTACCGACACAAACCTTTTATCATGCGTAAACCCTGCCCGTTCCAACCGTTTTGTGCAATCTTTCAGATATACCGGCTGAAAGTTTTACAGCCCGCCGACAATAAAATCCCGCCCACCCCTGCCTACTATTGAATAAACTTGATTTGTCTTGGGTGTACCTATAATTCCAATCCTCATTGCTTAGTTGCTTTACGGTCAAACAAAAGCTGATCGGCGTATAAGGAGTCTCACTATGAAAGTCGTCGCATTCAACGGTAGTCCGCGTAAAGGCGGCAATACAGAATTCCTGCTGAAGACCGCGCTCAAGGAACTGGAAGCAGAAGGAATCGAAACCGAGCTGATTCAGGTCGGCGGACAGATGCTGCGCGGATGCACCGCCTGCTGCTGGTGCCGCGACTCCGGCGAAAAACGCTGTGTGATCGATAACGATCCGCTCAACGGATACATCAGCAAAATGCGGGAAGCCGACGGCATCCTGCTCGGCTCGCCGACCTATTTCGCCGACCTGACATCAGAAATGAAAGCGCTGATCGACCGTTCCGGTTATGTATTGCGCCCCGGCATGGAACTGCGGCGCAAAGTCGGCGCCGGTATAGTCGCCGCCCGTCGCGGCGGTGCCATCCACACCTTCGACTCGCTCAACCACTTCTTCCTGATCAACGAAATGCTGGTGGTCGGCTCCTGCTACTGGAACGACGGCTACGGCGGCCCGGTCGGTGCCGTGGAAGCCAACGACGCCGAAGGCGCCAAAACAGCGAAAACGCTCGGTCAAAACATGGCGTGGACGCTCAAAAAACTTCACGCGTAAACAATTCTGGAGTGCGGACGCAAGCGAAGCGCGAGGCCGCTCTGTTCCTGCCGAGAAAGAAAAGCTCCGTCGCTCTTCGTTTGCCGGAGCACTCCAGAAAGTTTAGTTCCCGTCGGTGCCAGTTTCCGGAGAGAATAATTCTGGAGTGCGGACGCAAGCGAAGCGCGAGGCCGCTCTGTTCCTGCCGAGAAAGAAAAGCTCCGTCGCTCTTCGTTTGCCGGAGCACTCCAGAAAGCTCAATTACGGACGAGTAGCGCAGCATACGCACCGTCGGTGCCGGATTTCGGCGGGAAGAGGCGTTTGGCTTTGACGAAGCGGAACTCGGTATGTTCGCGCGCCCAGCGGCT
>JBILEA010000309.1:0-3284 GCA_044352355.1 Pontiellaceae bacterium
TGCAACAACGCCTCAATCCGGCGCATGTCGTCTTCCGACATCGTCACCGTTGAAACCACGCCGTATGGCGGAAGCGGTATCGCCTGCATTCCATACTGCTCCGCCTGTTCGCGCAAATCGGTGCCCGGCAGCAACAACGTCTGCATGCACTGTATCGTAATATTCGGCCCGAGACTGCGCGCCCATTCAATACTGCGGAGCACATCATCCAGCGTCTGCTCCGGCAATCCGTACATCAGATCGAGCGTCACCTTGACGCCCGCGCCGGTCAAAAGCCGGATGCCGCGCTCAACACGTTCAATATTCGCCGGACGACGGATAGCACGCAAAACCTTCGGGTCGGTGCTTTGCACGCCGATCTCCACGTCCAGAAAGTTAACCTTGGCCATCAGCGCGATCTGTTCCGGCGTCAGCGTGTCGGCACGCAGCTCGGCAAAAAACCCCAGCTTCCGGTCCGCATTGATTTCCGCCAGCCGTTCCAATAATTGGACAAAATCAGCGCGGGCGTTGAACGTTGGATCAACAAAACGGATTTCCCGCGCACCGGCATCGCGCAGTTGCTGAACTCGCTGAGCCGCCGCTTCCGCCGGAAGTGCGCGAACGCCTTTCTGCAAATGGTGATAACGACAGTACGTGCAGGTCAGCGGACACCCGCGCGAGGTTTCGATATAAACCGACGGACGTGTTTGAATGCAAGGCTTCAGCATCTCCACCGGAACCTGCACCGCCGCCAGATCGATTGGCAGAGGCGGCTTGCTCCCCTTTTTCCAACCATTGGAAGATGAAATCAGGACATTGTCATACGCAGGCAGTTTACCGATGCGAATTCCTTTCAGAATCTCCGGAAAAACCGCCTCGCCCTCGCCGGTCACCAGCGCGTTAAAAACCGGCTCCTCCAGCAAAAACGGATGATCTTCTGAAATCTCCGGTCCGCCCGCCATCAGGAAAAGTTCCGGACGAACTTCTTTCAGCCGACGGGCAATCCGCAGACTGCGTTCAACGTTCCACAGACAAAGCGTAAACGCCACCGCCTCGACGCCACTCGCCAGAATTTTTTTGAGCAGATGGGCGTTATCCAACTCATCCCATTTTGCCGGAGCCGGAACCACTTCCCAGAATTCACCTTCGGGGTGCTGTGATAAGGCATGCGCAAGCCAAAGCGCCGCGAACGGAAAATTTTCATTCGGGGTCGAGGTGTCGTTATCCAGCAATGGAAGCTGGAGAAAAAGAATCTGTTTCATGGGCATCCCTTGGAATGTTGGAACAATGGAGTACTGGAATATTGGAGTTTAAGACAGCACACCTTTTTATCCCGAGTTAATTCCATCATTCCTTTATTCCATCATTCTGCACCTTTGCATAAAGAAAAAAACTGACCAGCGAATTTATAAAATTTACGAATTTAGAGAAGTCGGTAAGAAAATTATTCGTAGATTTTATTCATTCGCTGGAAACTTTCCCCCTTCCGTGTGTTGCCATTCCGCTCCCGCTCCATTGCCGTCGCTTTGCGCCAGCCTCTGCCTGCGGCGGTCGGTGTATTCCGTGGTAAAATTTATGAATAGATTGCGTACGCCGCATTCCGCCAGCCAGTCGAGGTGCGCCAGAAACGCGCCGAAATCGATCGCGCCGCTCTCCGCAAACGGAGTCGGCACCGGAACCACTAAGCCATTAAGTTTAAAATCGGTTTTGTTCATGACTGGATATGTTGATTCCTCTGAGTTCCGGCGTGCACCCTGACTATAACCACACAAGTTAAGTGCTTCAGGCCTCTTTAATCGGCCATAGTCTGTATCGTGCAAAAAACAATAACAGGAATGCCGTCATATTCGATAATTGAACCGCCGGGAAAGAATATTGAATTCTGGGAGAATTTAATAAGATCTTGGCGAGTAAAAATTAAGCTTTTAGAAAATGCGCTTTGATTGGCAGAAAGCTTTTCTTTTACAGTGACCTTCAATTTCACCAGCTCTGCGTCGGAGTATATGTTGTATATGTAAAGCCATGTTCCCGGAGGAACTATAAAGTTTTTAAACTTAGAAGATTCATCAAAATAAATTACCAAAGGGCGTCCTGTTACACTTGAATGTTGGGCGCTCGAAAAAAGTGGCAAGATCGCCAAAATCAAAATGAGTATTTTTTTCATAATTTCCCTCTACTATGAAGCACACTACTCGGTTATAGGCCTTTTCACAAGGAAACATGCCTGAAGGTCCATCGCTCTAATTTGTTCTTTAACGAACTGATGGGCTGACTTCTTCGGCCTGACGGTGAAACAGAAATCTGCGTTTTTAAAATTCATTCTTCGCGGTGGCGAACCCCGGGCCTTTGTTTTATTCTCACACTCAATATGATGAAAAATCAGGAAATCAAACGGGAACAGGCGGTTCACGGAAAACAATGGGGGGCTCTACACGGCGGATATTTTTCGGATGCCGGAATCGCGCAGCCTTTGCTGGACGCGGTGATCCGGTACGCCCGCCTGTCCGGAGCCGCAACCGTGATCGATCTGGGCGGCGGAACCGGAACGCTGAGTCATCTGCTGACAAAACAATTGCCTCCGCGGCCGTTCAGTCTGATCAACATGGACGGTTCTGCCGAACAGCTCAAAACCGCCCAGGCCGCCGGTGTACGGACGCATCCGGGAACCGTTGAGACGTTCCGGCGGGAAGACTTCGATCTGCCAAACGGTGCCCTACTCTACATAATGCGTTCCGTGCTGCACTATCTGGGACGCGAGTCGCTGGCCGGAGCGCTGGAGCATATCCGCCGGCAAACCGGCCCGGGGGAATATTTTATTCATCAGACCGCCTGTTTCGATTCTCAGCCAGAGGCCGACTGCTTAAACACGCTCTACGCCATGATGCGTACGGAAAAGTGGTATCCGGCGGAAGCCCGCCTGACCGAATTGCTCCGGCAAACCGGCTGGACCGTGGTGGATGTACTGCCCGCTCCGACCCTTTCGCTGTCCGCCAAGGATCTGCAGGTGCGCTATGCGCTGTCGGAGGAAGACCTGCTTGAGATCCGCTCCCGCCTTTCTTCTGAATACTCCGCTTGCACGCATTTGTTCAAGCCGGATGCCGCGGGCTTTGCGGCGTATCTGCCCTACCGGATTTTCATCTGCCAAAATTAAACCGGTTCATGATGACAAAACAACAATCTAGTACACTGTACCCCCTTAACGTTCGGAAAGTTGACCGCCAAGACGCAAAGAAGCAAAGGTAAGAGGTAAGATGTAGAGGTTTTCTTTCTTCGCGTCTTCGCGACTTTGCGGTTCACCGTGAAGA
>JBILEA010000310.1:0-3272 GCA_044352355.1 Pontiellaceae bacterium
GCCCGCTCTATGCTCCGAAGGAATGGTTTGACCTTCATCCGCTCGATGCCATTGAGTCGGTGCCCGATCAGTCGGATGATCTCAATGATGTTCCGCCATATGCGCTGAAGCTGGTGAACTACAACGAGCAGCAGAAATTCAACCAGTGGCTGCACCAAAAAAACCTCACTGCGCAATATCTGCAGGCTTATCGCGCCAGCGTGAGCTTTTCCGATCATTGCATCGGAATGGTTCTCGACGAGCTGAAAAAGTCGGGCCTGGAAAACAATACGATTGTCGTGGTGCTGGGCGATCAGGGCGTGCAGAACGGGAAGAAGAACCTATGGTATAAACGCACGCTCTGGGAGAAAACCGCCCATGTGCCGCTGCTGATCAAGACCCCTGCGCAGATCAGTCAGCGCTCCGTAAAAACCCCGGTCGGACTGATTGATCTCTATCCGACACTCTGTGAACTGGCCGGCCTGCCGGTTCCAGACGGTCTCGACGGCCTGTCGCTGGCGGGATTAATCGCAGGCAGTCCCGGCGCGGAAAACCGCCCGCCCGCCCTAACTGAACACGGTCCCGGCAACGTTTCCCTACGTTCAGAACGTTGGCGTTACATGCACTATGCCGACGGTTCCGAAGAACTTTACGACCACAATGCGGATCCAGAAGAGCGCCACAATCTGGCGTCGAATCCGGAATACTCGCCGGTGATCGAGCAGTTTCAGCAGTATATTCCGAAAACGTGGGAGCCCTTTGCGCCTGGGTGCAAGGGAATGGGGAGCGAGCAGTTCCCCGGAAAATAAACAGAACCAAAAATATGAAACACACCCTCACCGTTGACTGCTTCATTTTGAAATCAGCTTGGCAGGCGGTTTGCCGACCTTTTTCGGATCAGTTTCGTCGGCTATCTACGCTGCGCTGCGCTCCGGTTCACTCCGCTCGGCTCTCACCGCCCTGCTGCTGGCCCCTCTCGCCGCGCTGCACGCGGACGATGTCCCATTGCCGTCCGCCAAGGCCGTCTTTGCCGAAGGCGGAAACGCGCAGGTTGTTTCCTTAGACCGCTGGAACTTAGGGAAGAAAAAATAGAATGAAATCACAGGTGGATGGAAGTGCCGTTATACGGGCAGCAAGGTGGATCTGGTGCGCGCAGAACGATGTGCGCGATTATAACCAAACTGTTCTCTTCCGGAAAGAGTTCGAACTCAGGCAGGTCGGCGAGGCCTCGTTGTGCATTACCGCAGACAGTTATTACCGGGTTTTCATCAACGGACGCTGGGTTCATGACGGACCGGCCAAAGCCTATCCTGATCACTGGCTGTTCGATACCCATGAGGTTGGCAGTCTTCTTAAAAAAGGGAAAAACCGGATCGAAGTGATTGCGCGCTATTACGGCATCGGTACGTTTCACCAGATTCCGCAGCAGGCCGGATTGATCGCGCAGCTTGAGACCCCGGCAGGCATCATTGTCACCGATTCGACTTGGCAGGCCTCTCCATCTGCTGCATGGCTGCAGTGGACGCCGAAGATTAGCATCCAGATGGAACCAGTCGAAGAATATGACGCCCGGCGCGAAAAGGTGTTCAACTGGCAGCCCGCTGTTGAAATCCGGCGCGCCGGAAACCTGTCGCTGCGCGAAACCGGACTGCTGACGAAAACCCCGCGGCGATTCACAAAACTACACAGTGCGACGGTTGTGAAACGGTCCGCGCCACAGGTCTGCGTCCCGGTTGCGCAGATCGCCCATCCGGGTGTGATTGAAGCTAACGGATTCACCAGCCGCCCGGTGATTCTCGGCGCGGTACTGCATGTCCGGAAAAAGCGGCAGTTTGACTTCAGCCGGGACCGGGAAACCGATGCCTTCCAGAACCCCGGCGCGAAAAACTGGCTGGTTGCCGTTAACGGCCGCATTTTGAAATCCCGTAAGATCACGCTCCTGCCGGGTGCGCATCAGGTTCTGTTCTGCTGCACTCTGTTTTACGGGCACGAGAAAGAGCTGCCGTTTCCGTATCTCGATGTGCCGGGCGCGCGATGGGGAGCATGGAGCGTCGCGGTTCTGGACGAATTTCTCTTCCGCAGCAGCGACCGGCGCTGGCCTTCGTTTCCCAACGAACAGGCAGAAGCGGTTCGCAGCGGCTGGCTGAAAAAAATCGAAGAGATTGTTAAGGCACGGACGCTTCCGGACATGAGCGTTCGTAATCTGCCGATGGAGCAGATTTTCATGAAGGACTTCGCCGCGGATTTTGCTGAACGCAACCCGCTGGGTTCCGCCGACCGGCTTTTCGATGGGAAAACCGTCAAGCCGTCTTCTAAAGGCGATGTGGAACTCTGCTTCGATCTGGGGGGACAGTCCTGCGGTTATTTTGATTTCATCATCAAGGCGGACGAAGGCGTAGTCGTTGATTTGAATGCCATCGAATACATTCGCAAAGACGGGGTTCTGCAGCACGTGCAGTCTTACAACCGCAATGGACTGCGCTATGTCACCCGAAAAGGCGTCAATCGGTTTGCCTCGCTCAAGCGCCGCTCCGGACGGTATCTGTTTGTCACGTTGCGCAATCAAAAGACGCCGGTCGAAATCAGCCGCCTGCGGATTATTGAATCCACCGCGCCGGTCAAAGCGGAAGGCTCATTCGAGTGTAGCGCTCCCATGCTCAATAAAGTCTGGAAAATGTCGGAGAGAACGCTTCAGCTCTGCATGGAAGACACCTTTACCGACTGCCCGCTGTACGAACAGACGCTCTGGATCGGCGATGCCCGCAACGAGGCGCTTTACGCTTTCGCCGCGTATGGCAACTATGAGGTCTCCGCCCGCAGTCTCGAACTTGGCGCACATTCGCTGGAGCACTTTCCGATCGTCGGTTGCCAGGTGCCGTCCTCATGGGAATGTATTCTTCCCGCATGGAGTTTTCTCTGGGGAATGCACGTCTGGGAGCATTATTTCTACAGTGGCGACCGTCGCTTCTTGAAGCAACTGTGGCCTGCCGTTCAGAAAAATATTGACGGTGCGCTTGGACTGCTCGATGAGAACGGGCTCTTCAGCGGAGCTTTCTGGAATCTCATCGAATGGGCGCCGATTGACAGCGGCCACGAAACGGTTCTGCATAACAGCATGCTGCTCGTCGGTGCACTGCGTTCCGCCGAAAACTGCGCCGCCGTTCTGAACGAAAACAACGTGCTCAAACGCCTGACTGCCGCTCGTAAAAAACTGGTTCGCGCCGTTCAGAAAACATGGAACGACGAAAAAGGATCATATCCCGATAGTATCCATGAAAACGGCAACCCCAGTC